>CAYPIG010000042.1:0-25186 GCA_964410705.1 uncultured Gallionella sp. | reverse complement strand
GCCTAGAGGAATGACTGTCCACGACAGAACCCGGCTTATCGGCCAGCTTCACCTCTTAAAATCCGCTAGTCTGTCCGAAAGGTGCTAGTATTATCCCGATGAGACTTGGCAAAGGGTTGCGGGTCTTAGGCAAGCCGGAGTCCATCTTGATTAAAACAATGTGTTTAGCGTTTATGCTGGCGATAGCCCCTGCGGTGCTGGCAGCCGAAAAGGTATATACCTTCGGTGTGGTGCCACAACAGGCGGCCTCGGAGATGGCTGAAACCTGGCTGCCGTTTCTGAACTGGCTTTCCGCCCAAAGCGGTGTGAAGCTGCGTTTTGTGACGGCCCCTGACATTCCTTCTTTCGAAAAGAGATTAGGGGAGGGTGCTTACGATATCGCCTATATGAATCCTTATCATTACACGGTGTTCCATAAAAGATCGGGTTACGAAGCGCTGGCCAGAGAGAAGGATCGCAAGCTCAAGGGCATTATCGTGGTGCGCAAAGATAGCCCGATCAACGACATCAGGGAGCTTTCCGGCCTGACGCTGGTTTTTCCGGCACCGGCGGCCTTTGCCGCCAGCATACTGCCCAGGGTGGCACTGCGTAAGGCAGGGGTGGCTTTTACTCCCAGGTTCGTTTCATCGCATGACTCCGTTTATCTCAATGTCGGACGCGGTTTATATCCGGCCGGGGGCGGCATCGTGCGCACTTTTGACATGCAGGAAGAAGCAGCAAAGAAAGAGCTGCGCGTCCTGTGGTCAACGCCGTCCTACACCCCTCACGCCATAGCTACCCATCCGAATTTTCCCTCGGAGGTCGCCGGAAAATTGTTGGTCACCCTGTCTGCGATGGCGGATGATCCGGCAGGACAGGAGAAACTCAAGCTGATCGGATTCAAGGGGATAGAGGGCGCGCGCAATGCGGACTGGGACGATATACGTCAGTTGAGTATTACGGAATCGGATGCGCGGATCGAATAATGTCTTTTCGGCTTAAAACCATACTGGGCATAGCGCTGATTGAGGCGTTGCTGCTGGCCGCGCTGATTTTCAGCGTGATGGGTTTTTTGCATCAGTCCAATGAGGCTCAGTTGCAACGCCATATCACCACGACGACCGAAACTTTTTCTTCCATGGTTAAGGACAGCTTGCTGGGCATGGATCTGGCCCGTCTGCAGTCTTTTGTCTCGCAGATGGAACGCAGTTCCGGCATCGCATATGTACGCATACGCGACACCGAAAATCATCTGCTCGCCGCTTCAGGTCCTGCGCAATTGCTAGATCGAATGTTTGTTGCGGACAGCAGTCTGGCCACCGTCTCCGATGATATCTATGACATTCAGTTTCATGTCGAAGTGGGGGGGACGATATTCGGGCAGGTTGAAATGGGCATCGATGTATCTTATCTGCAGGATGCCTTTGCCCGCGCAAAAAACTGGAGCCTGTTTATCGCCGCTGTCGAGATGGGGCTAGTGGCGCTGTTCTCCTTTGTGCTGGGGACTTACCTGACCCGCCAGCTCGCGCAGCTGGAAGAGGGATCGCGCCGCATAGCCTCAGGCGAGCTGGGTTTTCATGTGGCGGTTAACGGCGATGACGAACTGGCCTCGACCACGCGCAGTTTTAATGCGATGTCCAGTCAGCTGTACGATGAACATTGCAAGCAGCGGGTATACGAACAGGAGTTGATCCGGGCGCGTGAGGCGGCAGATTCGTCAAGTCTGGCCAAAAGCGAGTTTCTTGCCAACATGTCGCACGAAATTCGCACGCCGATGAATGGCGTGCTGGGCATGACAGAATTGCTGCTCGTCACTGAGCTCAATACCGAGCAGGCTGAGTATGCACGCATTATCTACAGCAGTGCTGAAGCCTTGCTGACGGTCATCAACGACATATTGGATTTTTCAAAGATCGAAGCGCACAAGCTCGATCTCGAAGAGATCGATTTTGATTTGCGAGGAATGCTGGAAGATACCCTGGATGTGTTTGCCATCCGCGCGCAGGAAAAAAATATAGAAATGAACAGCGATATACAGGCCGCGGTCCCGTTGCGCGTTCGTGGAGATCCGGGTCGTTTACGCCAGATATTGAGCAATCTGCTGGGCAATGCGGTCAAGTTCACCCAGAGCGGTGAGATCGTTCTGTCGGTTAGCCTGAAGCAGGAGAATGAAAAACGCGTGTTGCTCAATTTCAGCGTCAGGGATACCGGTATTGGTGTGCCTGCCGAAAAACATGACCGGATGTTCATGGCTTTTAGCCAGGCGGATAACTCGGTGACCCGGCAATACGGCGGAACCGGTCTGGGCCTGGCGATCAGCAAGCAGCTGGTCGATTTGATGGGTGGGGAAATCGGTTTGCATAGCGTGCAAAATGAGGGCTCAACATTCTGGTTTACCGTTTCCCTGCTCAAGACTGCAACAACAATGCCGACTATCCCGGCCGAGCTGTCTCGTTTTATCGACACCCGGATACTGGTTGTCGATGACAATGCGACCAATCGTCATGTTCTGGCAGGCTTTCTGGAGAACTGGGGATTCCGGCACGACGAGGTGGACGGCGTTTATTCGGGTATTGAGACTTTAAGACGCGGGGTGGCCGAGAGCGACCCTTACCGTTTGGTCATCGTCGACATGTGCATGCCCGAGTTGCATGGCGAGGACATGGCCTATCTTGTCAAGTCAGATCCGGTATTGTCGGCGGCACGGTTGGTCATGATGACATCGGCCGGGCAGCGCGGCGATGCGCGCCGTCTGCATGAACTGGGTTTTGCAGCTTATTTGTCCAAACCGGTGAAGAGTCATATTTTGCAAAGCACGCTGCTGGCGGTGCTGATAGGTTCAGAGACGGAAGCTGGTTTGAGCGAGGAGGCTATCATCACCCGTCACTCTATCGCCGAACAGCTGCAAAGGGCTGAGCGATTGCTGCTGGTGGAGGACAATCTGGTCAATCAGAAGGTCGCGCTGGCGCTGCTAAAAAAACGAGGCTATCAGAATGTGGTGGTGGCGAACAATGGTGTGGAGGCTATTGCCTGTCTGCAACAGGGTGACTTTGATCTTGTGCTGATGGATTGTCAGATGCCGGTCATGGACGGACTGACCGCGACTTTAGAGATCCGTTCCGGAGCATGCGGGCAGGCGAAGAGTGCGATTACCATCGTTGCCATGACGGCCCATGCCATGTCAGAGCAGCGTCAGCAGTGCATAGATGCGGGCATGAATGACTACCTGTCCAAACCCGTTCAGCAGTCGGAGTTGGACGCTATCCTGGATAAATGGCTGGGCTCTGGGGCAGTTTTGCCAAAAATGTCTGTGCAGCCTGTAGTTGAGCAGGTTCTGGCGGGGATCAAGGGCATGGATGTCAAGGCTGGACTGGCCTATCTGGATGGCGACTGCGATCTTTATCTTGCGCTGTTGCAAGAATTCTCCGATACCCAGCGTGATGACGGCGCTGTGTTGCAGACTTTATATCAGTCTTGCGACTGGGTCGCGGCAGAGCGGCTGGCACACAGCGCCAAATCTACCCTGCAAACCATGGGATTTGGCATGTTGTCTGATCTGGGTCGTGAACTCGAAGCCGAATTCAAAAAGAAAGCGGATAGTCCCGAACTTGCCGCGCTGATTCAGTCTTTTGTCAGCATGCATAAGGACGCGATTGCCGAAATCGATCGCGCGCTTTCCGTATTGTCCCGGGATTGATCCGGTTTCTTCTTCGATTTTTTTCATATTCCCTCCGTGTGCCTGAATATCAGGCAGCTGAAGGCGTCGGCGGACAGCCTATGCAGCATTATCTAGTCCAATTCCTAGAAGTAACATTAGCTTAATTGCGCAATCCATTGCTTTATAAGCATATTTGCAATCCCTTAAGATTCCTCTCTAACTCATTGTCTTATAAAGAAAAAATCTGTTTTTTGCTTGACCAGCTGGATTTTTTTCAATATAGTGGGCGTAAGTGGTAAAAAGTGGGTAATAGTGGGGAAAATTGATGTTTCAGGGTGCGGCGCAACTTAATCTGGACGGAAAGGGCAGGCTCGCAATACCGGCAAGGTATCGCGAGATGTTGTCGGCTGCGTGCGCCGGAAATTTGGTGCTGACCGTGGATGCGGATGGCTGTCTGCTGGTTTATCCGGAACCTGAGTGGCTAACGATCCGCGACAAGCTCAACAAGCTGCCTTCATTTAATCCGCGCGCGCGCGCCTTACAGCGTCTGATAGTGGGACACGCCGAAGATGTGGTGATGGATAGCGCCGGGCGGGTACTGGTTTCGCCGGTGTTGCGCAGTTATGCCGGACTGGATAAGAGCGTGATGCTGATCGGTCAGGGCAATAAGTTTGAATTGTGGGATGAGGCTAGGTGGCAGGCGCAGCAATCGGCTGCGCTGCTGCTGATGAGCGGGGAAATGCCAGCCGAGCTGGAAGGATTCTCGCTGTGAGCCATGAATTGACGCACGAGACCGTACTGCTTGACGAAGCGGTGGAAGCGCTCGCGATCAAACCTGACGGCATTTACGTGGATGGAACCTTTGGTCGCGGCGGGCATAGCGCACAGATATTAAAGCGGCTGGGCCCACAGGGACGGTTGATCGCGCTGGATAAGGATATGACCGCGGTTGCCTGCGGCAGGCGCTGGCGCGATGAGCGTTTTGTGATGGAGCACAGCGCTTTCACGCATCTGTCCGAAGTGCTGGGCAGGCTGGGGGTGACCAAGGTAGACGGGATACTGCTCGATCTTGGAGTTTCATCGCCTCAGCTGGATGAGGCTGAGCGCGGTTTCAGTTTCAGGTTCGATGCCATGCTCGACATGCGTATGGATACGACTCGCGGCCAGACCGCCGCGCAATGGTTGCAAACGGTGGACGAAGGTCTGCTGACGGAGGTTATACGTGATTACGGCGAAGAACGGTTTGCTAAGCAGATTGCAAGATCGATTGTTGTTGCGCGGGCGAGTCAGCCCATCCAGACCACGGGGCAGCTCGTCGAGCTGGTTGGCAAGGCGGTACGTACCCGTGAAAACGGAAAAAACCCGGCGACGCGCACCTTTCAGGCTATACGGATTTATCTCAATCAGGAATTAGAGGAACTCGAGCAGGTGCTGCCGCAGTGCGTCGCGCTGTTAAATACAGGCGGACGGATGGCCGTGATCAGCTTTCATTCTCTGGAAGACCGCATGGTCAAGCATTTTTTTCGCGAGATGGCGGATGCAGACAAACTGCCGCGAAATGTGCCGATACGGGCAAGCGAAGTGCCGCAAGGGAAACTGAGGCTGATAGGACGTGCAGTCAAAGCCAAAGAAGCGGAACTCAGTGCTAATCCGCGTGCGCGCAGCGCCGTGATGCGGGTTGCGGAGCGCTGCGATGTGGCGTAACGGATTTGTTCAGACGCTGCTGCTGGTGCTGGTGATCACCTCGGCCTTGAGTGTGGTCAGCTCTCAGCATCAGGCGCGCAAGCTGTTCATCGCCTTGCAGCAGGAAAAGGAAAACGCCCATCAGATGGAAATCGAATGGGGGCAGTTGCAACTGGAACAGAGCACGCTGGCAACTCCCGCGCGCGTTGAAAAGATCGCAACCCGGCAGCAGATGCAGTTGCCGACTAAAGATCAGGTGAAATTTATTCGATTAGGGCCGTCACAAGATAACGGAGCCGATAAACCGCGATGAAATATGCAGCGAAATCAAACGAAAGCGTAACGGCGAAATTGCCGGGATGGCGTGCGATTGTGCTGTTTGCAGTGCTGCTTTTGTGCCTTGCCGGTTTGATCGGGCGCGATGTCTATCTGCAGGGTATACGCGATGACTTTTTGCAGGAAAAAGGCAAGCAGCGCTACAGCCGCCTGGTCGAAGTCAGTGCGCATCGCGGCATGATTACCGATAGAAACGGAGAGCCTCTGGCGGTGAGTACCCCGGTGGAATCCGTGTGGGCCAGTGCCTCCGACATAAAAATCACCGATGAAAAGGAATCCAAACTCAGCGAACAGCAGGTCAAACAGCTGGCATATGCGCTGGGGATGCGCCCCGCCGAGGTCAAAAGCAAGCTGAGCGATACGACGCGCGATTTTGTATATCTGAAGCGCCAGATGCCGCCGGATCAGGCGGGGAACGTGGCCAAGCTGAATCTGCCGGGCGTATCGATGCAGCATGAATACCGCCGTTATTACCCTGCCGGAGAAGAGTTTGCGCAGATGCTGGGATTCACCGGCCTGGATGACAACGGTCAAGAAGGGTTGGAGTTGGTGCTGCAGGAACAGCTGGCCGGCAAGCTTGGCAGCCAGCGCGTCATCAAGGACAGGCGCGGACGTATCGTTGAGGATGCAGGAAGTCTTACGCCGCCCAAGCCTGGCGGCGATGTTGCGTTGAGCCTGGACAGTCGGGTGCAGCATCTGGCCTACCGTGAGTTAAAGCAGGCCGTCGCGCAGCATCAGGCCAAGGCCGGTGCGGTCGTGGTGCTCGATGCCCGCAGCGGTGAAGTGCTGGCACTGGCGAACTACCCGAGCTATAACCCGAACAACCGCATCAATGTAAGCACGCAGGCCATGCGCAACCGCGCGGTGGCCGATGTATTTGAGCCCGGGTCGACGATGAAGCCGTTTACGGTCGCAACCGCGCTGAATGTAGGAAAGGTGCGCCCGGATACGCTGATCAATACCGAGAACGGCGTATATACCGTAGGAAACAAAAAAATTCACGACACCCATGCCGAGCCTGTGCTCACCGTATCGCAAGTGATACAGAAATCGAGCAATGTGGGCGCGGCGAAGATCGCACTGTCGCTGGATTCTGAGGTGCTGTGGAAAACGTTCTCGGATGCAGGTTTTGGCAGTCATACCGGCAGCCGTTTCCCGGGCGAAGCGATCGGTATGCTGCGCGACGCAAAACACTGGAAGCCGATCGAGCAGGCCACCATGTCATACGGTCACGGCATCTCGGTCAATCTGCTGCAACTGGCCCGCGCTTATACTGTTTTTGCCGGTGATGGCGAATTAAAACCCATCTCTTTGCTGAAGCTCGATGCCCCGGCCGCAGGTCACCCGGTTTTTTCCGGGAAAACGGCAGCCCAGTTGCGCGACATGATGGAAACGGTCGTGATGCCGGGCGGAACGGCACCCTTAGCCCAGGTGGCGGGGTACCGGGTGGCGGGCAAAACCGGCACCGCGCATAAGCTGGATGGGAAACATTACGCAAATCGTTATGTCGCCTCATTTGTCGGGCTGGCACCGGTATCGGCACCGCGTCTGATCGTCGCCGTGATGATAGACGAGCCGAATAACAAACAGTATTACGGCGGACTGGTGGCAGCGCCGGTATTCAGTCAGGTGGTCGCAGGGGTGCTGCATCTGCTCAACGTACCCAACGATGCGCCGCTCGATAATGTCATCGCGGCACCGACAGAAATTATCAGGGAGGAAATATGAAGTCCCGGGTAAATCTCGACGAGTTGCAAGTTGCGATTACGCGTCTGGAAACAGACAGCAGGAAAGTGTGCCAAGGCGACACATTCGTAGCCTATCCGGGAGAAAAGTCGGACGGACGCCAGTATATCGCTCAGGCAATTGCCCGAGGCGCGAATGCCGTCATCTACGAAAAGCATGTGTCGCTGCGCAAACCCGATGCGAAGTATTTTGTCTGGGAGTCGGACTGGCAGCTGCCCCATCAACCGGTCACTGATTTGCGACATCAGGCAGGATGGATCGCGGATGAGGTGTACGGATCGCCTTCTGAAAAACTCTGGATGGTGGGCGTGACAGGAACCAACGGCAAGACTTCGACCTGTCACTGGATTGCCCGTGCTCTGAACGAGGCAGAAAAAAAGTGCGCCATGATAGGAACGCTGGGTAACGGTTTTGCGGAGGATTTGCAGTCGACGCTCAATACCACGCCGGATGCGATCAGCGTGCAGGCGCTGCTCGCGCAATACCGCGATCAGGGAGCTGAGGCGGTCGCCATGGAAGTTTCATCTCATGCGCTGGAGCAGGGCAGGGTCAATGGGGTGAGATTCGATGTCGCCCTGCTGACCAATCTGAGCCGTGATCATCTGGATTACCACGGGGATATGCAAAGCTATGCGGCGGCGAAGAAGAAGCTGTTCGACTGGAGTAGCCTCAAATATGCGGTGGTCAATCTGGACGATGAATTCGGTGTGGAGCTGGCGCAGCAACTGAAGTTGAGTGAGGTTGAAGTGGTCGGCTATGGCATGACGGCGGATGCTCTCGCTCTTGCCGAAAGAAACGGACTGCGCATGGTGTATGGCGATTTGCGGTCGATGAGCCCACAGGGTATTTGTCTTGCCATAAGGTCCAGCTGGGGAGCGGTTGAGTTGGAGAGCGCACTGGTTGGTCGCTTTAATGCGGCAAATGTGCTGGGAGTGCTAGGGGTGCTGCTGGTGAGCGGCGTAAAACTGAATGATGCGGCAGCCTCATTGAGCAAACTAAAACCCGTAGCCGGCAGGATGCAGAAGCTGGGTGGCGGGGAGTTGCCCGCCGTGATCGTCGATTATGCGCACACTCCTGATGCACTGGAAAAAGTCTTGCTGGCGCTGCGTGAGAGCTGTGGTGATACAAGGCTGATCTGCGTATTCGGGTGCGGCGGCGATCGCGACCGCGGCAAACGCGCCATGATGGGCAAGGTCGCCGAGAAAATTGCAGACCGTTGCATAGTCACCAGCGATAACCCGCGCAGCGAGGATCCCCAGGACATCATCGCAGAGGTGGTGGTTGGCATGAATGCACACCGGCACGAAGTCGTCCCGGAGCGTTCAGAGGCCATTGCGCGGGCAATCAGCCAGGCAATAGCGGGCGATATCGTGCTGATTGCGGGCAAAGGGCATGAGAATTATCAGGAAATTACGGGCGTGAAATATCCGTTCAGCGACGTGGATGAGGCGATGAAACAATTGAGTCTGTGGACGGGAGGCGAAAAATGATGACGCTGTCCCAGGCAGGGAAAGTACTGAACGGCCAGCTGGTCGGAAAAGGAGACGTGCGTTTTGGCGCAGTCTGCACCGATACGCGAAAACTGCAACCGGGAGATCTGTATGTTGCCTTGCGCGGAGAGAATTTTGACGGTGCCGATTTTGTAGCACAGGCGATCCGTGCGGGAGCGGTTGCCGCGATGGTGAATCAGGATGCAGGTTCCAGGATACAGGATGCTGCGTTGCTGCTGGTTGAGGATACTCGTCTGGCGCTGGGACAGCTGGCCGCACACTGGCGCCGTCAGTTCAACATTCCTATGGTCGCGGTGACCGGCAGCAACGGGAAAACGACGGTCAAGGAGATGATCGCCGCCATCCTGAGAAAAGCCGCCGGAAGCGAGGCCGCGGTACTGGCCACCAAGGGCAACTTCAACAACGACATCGGCATGCCGATGACTTTGCTGCAACTCAATGCGCAGCACCGCTATGCGGTGATCGAAATGGGCATGAATCACCCCGGAGAAATCGATTACCTGACGCAGATCGCCTGCCCGCAAGTCGCACTGATCAACAATGCCAGCGGCGCGCATCTGGAAGGACTGGGCACGGTCGAGGCGGTTGCGCAGGCCAAAGGTGAAATATTCACGGGATTGCAGCATGACGGCAGCGCCATCATCAATGCGGATGAAGAATATGCGCCGCTGTGGCGCACGCTGGCCGGTGCGCATTCACTGCTGGAGTTCGGTTTGAACAGGGATGCGGATGTCACGGGGGAGTGGGAGCCGCATCAAACAGGTCTGAGGCTGTGCGCAAAGACGCCTTCTGGCGATTTTACCGCCGACCTGCAAATCCCAGGTGAACACAATGCGCGCAATGCGCTGGCTGCGACGGCCGCTGCGATTGCGCTGAACGTGTCTTTGGAGGACATCGTGGCAGGACTGGAAGCCTTCGGCGGGGTGGCAGGCCGTTTGCAGCGCAAACAGGCAAGGCTGGGTGCGGTCGTGATCGATGATACCTATAACGCCAATCCGGCCTCTTTGCATGCGGCGATAGCCGTGCTGGCACAGGCGACTGGCAAACAAATTCTGGTGCTGGGGGACATGGGTGAGTTGGGTGAGAGCGCGGCTGATTTTCATGCCTCTATCGGCACACTCGCACGGCAATCAAAGATAGACAAGCTTTATGCGCTGGGGGAACTGAGTGCGCTTGCGGTGAAGGAATTCGGCAACGGCGGGCATCACTACCAACAGATCGAAGCACTGCAGGCCGCACTGGAGGCGGAACTGGAAGAGGGCGCGACTATTCTGGTTAAAGGTTCGCGCTTCATGAAGATGGAGCGCGTGGTTAATTATCTGGAAACAGCGAGCGGGAAGCGGGAAGCGAGAGGCGGCAACCTGCTTTCAACTCCCCATTCCCCTAAGGAATAAACATGTTATTAGCACTGACACAATGGCTGGCGCAGGACATACGGTTCTTCAGCGTATTCAACTACATCACGCTGCGCACCGTGCTGTCTGCGATGACGGCGCTGGGAATCTCCTTCATGGTGGGCCCTGCGATGATACGCAAGCTGACCGCTTACAAGATCGGTCAATCGGTGAGGAACGACGGTCCGCAGACGCATCTGGTCAAGGCGGGTACGCCGACCATGGGCGGCGCGCTGATCCTGACTTCTATCGCCATCACGACCTTGCTGTGGGGGGATCTGCATAACCCATACGTTTGGGTGGTGCTGCTCACCACGCTGGGTTTTGGCGTGATCGGCTGGATAGACGATTACCGTAAAGTCGTGCACCGCAATCCCAAGGGATTGTCGGCTAAAGCCAAGATGTTCTGGCAGTCCATCATAGCGCTCATGGTGGCAGTCTACCTGTGGAAAACCGCAACGCTGCCTGCGCAGACCGAAATGATCGTGCCGTTCATGAAGTTTTTTGTGTTCCCGCTGGGAGCATTCGCTTTTATTGCCATGGTCTACTTTCTGATCGTCGGCACCAGCAATGCGGTCAATCTGACCGATGGTCTGGACGGACTGGCCATCATGCCGACCGTGATGGTGGCAACTGCACTGGCGTTGTTCGCCTATGTGGCGGGCAATGCGGTGTTCGCCAAATATCTGGGAATTCCCTATATACCCGGAGCGGGTGAGCTGGCGGTGTTCTGCGGGGGCATCGCGGGCGCGGGCTTAGCCTTTCTCTGGTTCAACGCTTATCCGGCCGAAGTGTTCATGGGCGATGTGGGGGCGCTGGCGCTGGGTGCGGCGCTGGGCGTAGTGGCGGTGATCGTGCGTCAGGAACTGGTGCTGTTCATCATGGGCGGCGTGTTCGTGGTGGAGACGCTGTCGGTGGTGATACAGGTGGCCTCGTTCAAGCTGACCGGCAAGCGCGTGTTCCGCATGGCCCCGCTGCATCATCACTATGAACTCAAGGGATGGAAGGAAACACAGGTCGTGGTGCGATTCTGGATCATCACCATGCTGCTGGTATTGCTGGGTCTGGCGACTTTAAAACTGAGATGATAAATTTTAGCGACAAATCCGTTCTGGTGCTGGGTCTCGGTGAGACCGGGCTATCCATGGTGCGCTGGTTAAGCGCTAAAGGCGCGCGCCTGCGCGTAGCGGACAGTCGCGCAGCAGCACCGGGACTGGATGAAGTCGCAAAATTTACAACACGCGATCAGATACATTGCGGAGAATTCAGCGATGAGCTGTTCGAAGGCATCGATTTGATTGCGATCAGCCCGGGTGTGCCGCTGGCAGACCCGCATGTTGCACGCGCCCTTGCGCGCGGCATCCCGGCAGTGGGCGACATCGAACTGTTCGCGCAGCAACTCGCTAGCCGCCACCCGCTACCGGCTGTCATTGCAATTACAGGATCGAACGGCAAGACCACCGTGACCAGCATGGTCGAGCACATGTGCCGTGCCGCGGGCAAGGATGCGGTTGCGGCAGGCAACATATCCCCTGCGGTGCTCGATGTCGTCATGCAGCGCGGTGAAAAACAGCCGCAACTCTGGGTGCTGGAGCTGTCAAGCTTTCAGCTTGAAACAACTTACAGCCTGCATGCCGATGCGGCGACCGTGCTCAATGTCAGCGAAGATCATCTGGATCGCTATGCCGGGATGGACGAATATGCCGCAGCCAAGCTGCGGATACTGAACGGCTGCAAAGTTCAGGTCTTGAACCGGGACGATGCGCGTTGCATGAGCATGCACAATAGTCAGTCAAAATTGATCAGTTTCGGGCTGAATGAACCGAATAGCGATGGCGAGTATGGAATAGCGCGCCATGAAGGGGAAATCTGGCTGATGCAAGGAGAGGACCGGCTGATTAAAGCTTCGGAATTGAAGCTGGCCGGAATGCACAATGTCGCCAACGCGCTGGCAGCGATCGCGCTTTGCCGCTCGGTTGCACTGCCTATGCCGGCACTGCTGGACGGGCTGAGAAGTTTTGCAGGACTGCCGCACAGGGTGGAGCTGGTCGCACAGATAGACGGGGTGAACTATTACGACGATTCCAAAGGCACCAATGTAGGCGCGACGGTAGCGGCGCTGCAGGGATTGGGCAGACCTTCCGTTCTGATTGCAGGCGGAGTAGGTAAAGAGCAGGATTTCTCGCCGTTAAAATCCGTCGTGGAACAACATGCGCGCGCAGTGGTTTTAATCGGACGGGATGCGTCTCTGATCGAAGCGGCGCTAAAGGGGGCCAATGTAGCTCTGGTGCACGCAGCTGACATGTCAGATGCGGTAGTGAAAGCGGCAGCATACGCCCAAAAAGGAGATGCGGTACTGCTCTCTCCTGCCTGTGCAAGCTTTGACATGTTCAGAAACTATGCGCACCGAGCAGAAGTTTTTGTAGCCGCCGTGCATCGATTGAGCGGGGTGCGATGATGGCTTCACTGGTCAAGACCCGCACACCGCCCCCCCAGATGCAGTTCGATATCTTGCTGATCTGGGTGTTCATCGCCTTGCTGTCGATAGGGCTGGTGATGGTTTACTCCTCATCGATAGCCACCGCGGAGGGGAGCAAATTCACCGGTCATCAGGCGACCTACTATCTGATGAGGCACAGCATGTTCATCGCGGTGGGCTTGATCGCGGGGTTGCTCGCCTTTCAGGTGCCGGTGCAGATGTGGCAGGCCTATTCACCCTATTTGTTTATGGCCGGTGCAGTGCTGCTGGTGCTGGTGCTGATCCCGCATGTGGGGCGTGAAGTTAACGGCAGCCGCCGCTGGCTGTCTTTGTTTGTGATCAATTTGCAGCCTTCAGAACTGATGAAGCTGTTTGCAGTCATGTACGCGGCCGACTATACGGTGCGCAAGGGGATGGAGAAAAATTCGCTGCTCAAAGCGTTCCTGCCGATGTTCGCAGTGATGGGGGTGGTCGGGGCACTCTTGCTGCTGGAGCCTGATATGGGTGCATTCGTGGTGGTGCTCTCGATCGCGATCTGTACGCTGTGGCTTGGCGGCTTCAACATCAAGGTGTTCGGCGCACTGCTGATCGCGCTGCCGATGGCGTTTGCCGCGCTGATCCTATCCTCGCCCTACCGTTTGCAACGGGTAATCGGCTTCATGGACCCTTGGGCCGACCCGTATGGCAAGGGTTACCAGTTGAGCCATGCGCTGATCGCATTCGGTCGGGGCGAGCGTTTCGGCGTGGGACTGGGCGGCAGTGTAGAAAAACTGTTTTATCTGCCCGAGGCGCACACCGATTTTCTGATGGCCGTGATCGCCGAAGAACTGGGGCTGGTGGGGGTGACGTGCGTGATCATACTTTTCGCGCTGGTGGTGATACGCGCCTTTCAGATCGGGCGCTATGCGGCCTTTCTGGATAGAAATTATTCTGCGCTGGTCGCGCAGGGAATCGGCGTGTGGATAGGCGTGCAAGCCACCATCAACATCGGCGTCAATATGGGCGTCTTGCCGACCAAGGGCTTGACCCTGCCTTTTTTGAGCTTCGGCGGCAGCGGGGTGGTGGTGAACTGCATCGCGGCAGCGGTACTGCTGCGCGTCGACTATGAAAACCGAAGACTTGCAAGGGGGATGCCAGCATGATTTTTAATCATCGCAAGCCTTCCATTTCGGCGCAGACGAAAGCCCTATTTAGTTCCCTAAGTCAAAACCGAAGACTTGCAAGGGGGATGCCGGCATGAAGCGCTCGATTCTGATCATGGCGGGGGGCACCGGAGGTCATATCTTCCCGGCGCTGGCGGTGGCAAAGATACTGCGGGCACAGGGATGGCAGGTGACCTGGCTTGGGGCGCCGTCCAGCATGGAAGCGGAGCTGGTGCCCCGTCACGGTTTTGAAATGGTGCTGGTGAATTTTTCCGGACTGCGCGGCAACGGCTGGATGCGAAAACTGATGCTGCCGTTCAACCTTGCCGTGGCATTGTCGCAAAGCGCGGCTGCGCTGTTGCGCTGCAGGCCCGATGTGGTGCTCGGGATGGGCGGATACATCACTTTCCCGGGCGGAATGATGGCAGCTTTGCTGCACCGCCCGCTGGTGATACACGAACAAAATTCGGTGGCGGGTCTGAGCAACAAGGTGCTGGCCAGATTCGCCACCCGAGTGCTGAGCGGATTTCCTGAGGTGTTGCCAGGTGCGATATGGTGCGGCAATCCTGTCCGAGGCGAGATAGCAGAACTGGGGGAACCCGGGCCGCGATACGCAGCGCGCAGCGGCAGATTGCGCCTGCTGATCGTGGGCGGCAGTCTCGGCGCGCGGGCGATCAACGAGACCGTGCCGCTGGCGCTATCCCTGATGGCGGATGAGGTTCGTCCTGATGTCATGCACCAGACGGGAAAAAATAATCACGCTGAGGTAGTCAAGGCGTATGAGGCGGCTGGGGTAGAGGCTGACATCCGGCCGTTTATCGAAGATATGGCGCAAGCCTATGCAAATGCGGATCTGGTGATCTGTCGCGCCGGCGCGCTGACCGTGGCGGAGCTGGCCTGTGCCGGAGTGGCCAGCCTGCTGATTCCCTACCCCTTTGCGGTCGATGATCATCAGACGCACAACGCCAGATTCTTAAGCGATCAGGGGGCTGCTGTGCTGCTGCCGCAGTCTGAGATTACGGCTGAAAAAATGGCCAAATTGATTGCTGAGATGAATCGGGAAAAAGCCGCCGAAATGGCTGAGCGGGCAAAAACGCTAGCCCGCGCCGATGCCGCAGAAAAAGTAGCCGCCATTTGCAGGGAGATTGCGCAATGAAACATAAGATAAAACAGATTCATTTCGTCGGCATCGGCGGTTCAGGCATGAACGGCATCGCCGAAGTGCTGTTCAATCTGGGATTTTCAGTCAGCGGCTCCGATCTGAGTGAAAATGCGGCGACCCGCAGGCTGAGCGAGCTGGGAGTTGCAGTGCACATAGGGCATGCAGAGCAAAATCAGTGCAATGCGGATGTGGTCGTAGTGTCAACCGCGGTGAGTCAGGACAATCCGGAAGTGCTCGCTGCGCGGGCGCGTCATATCCCGGTGGTGCCGCGCGCCATGATGCTTGCCGAATTGATGCGGCTGCGTCAGGGCATCGCGGTGGCGGGCACGCACGGCAAGACCACCACGACGTCGCTGACTGCCAGCGTACTGGCCAGAGGAGGCTTTGATCCCACCTTCGTTATCGGCGGTAAGCTCAACAGCAGCGGAACCAATGCGAAGCTGGGAACCGGCGAATTCATCGTCGTGGAGGCCGATGAGTCCGATGCTTCCTTTTTGTATCTGCAGCCGATACTGGCGGTGGTGACCAATATCGATGCGGATCACATGGAAACCTACGGGCACGATTTTTCAAGGCTAAAACAGGCTTTTGTGGATTTCATCGAACATCTGCCTTTCTACGGACGGGCGATGGTCTGCGTGGACGACGTCAATATCCGCGAGATACTGCCGCGCATCACCAAACCCGTTACGACTTACGGTTTTTCGGAGGGCGCGCAGATACGCGCGGTCAATGTCCGTCATCAGTCGGGTCAGATGTGTTTTACCGCGCAGTGCCGGCAGAACGGCACTCCCCGCGATCTGGATATCACGCTCAATCTTCCAGGGCGCCACAACGTGCTCAACGCGCTGGCCGCCATCGCCATTGCGCTAGAAGTCGGCGTGGCGGAGGAATCTATCATCGCAGCTCTGGGTGAATTCGAAGGGGTAGGCAGAAGATTTCAGCGCTACGGCCAGATCTCGCTGCCTGCAGGCGGATCATTTACCCTGATCGATGATTACGGACATCATCCGGTCGAGATGGCCGCTACGCTGGCTGCGGTAAGGGGTGCATTCCCGGGCCGCCGTCTGGTGCTGGCTTTTCAGCCTCACCGCTACACGCGTACCCGTGACCTGTTTGAAGATTTCGTGAAGATACTGTGCGGCGTGGACGCGTTGCTGCTGGCGGAAGTGTATGCGGCAGGCGAGGCCAGACTGGTCGCGGCAGATGGCCGCGCGATGATGCATGCCTTGAGGCTGGCGGGGCAAAGCGAGGCGATTTTTGTCGAGCAGATCGCCGACATGCCTCAGAGCATTATGCAATGGGCGCGCGATGGCGATGTGGTCGTCACGATGGGGGCAGGATCGATCGGCAATGTACCGGGGACGGTTAAACAGATGGCGCAGAAATGAATATGAATGAGACGGGAAAGTTCATCGCGGCCGTCTTGCGTGGCAAGACGAGTCTCAATGAGTCTATGCAAAAGCACACCAGCTGGCGGGCAGGGGGTTTAGTCGAGCGTATGTACCAGCCGTCCGATCTGGATGACTTGCGCGTGTTTTTGTGCTGCCAGCCTATGGAGGAGCCGGTGCATGCGGTGGGGCTGGGCAGCAATCTGCTGGTTCGCGACGGCGGCTTGCGCGGCACGGTCCTGCTGATGCACGGTGCGCTGAGGCAGCTCTGTATGCAAGAAGACGGACTGATCTATGTTCAGGCCGGGGTTCCCGGAGCCAAGCTTGCGCGCTTTGCCGCGCAGCACAATCTGAATGGAGCGGAGTTTTGTGCCGGCATACCCGGTACTTTAGGCGGCATGCTGGCGATGAATGCCGGTTGCTATGGCAGTGAAATCTGGCAGCACGTGGTCCGCATACAAGTTGTGACTCGCAGCGGAGAGCTGACTGTAAGAACTCCTGAAGAATATGAGATCGGCTATAGAAGCGTTAAGAGAAAACAGGATGCAGGATGCGCAGAAGAGTTTTTCGTCGGTGCATGGCTGTCGTTTGAGCCTGGGGACGGGGAAGTCTCCAGGCAGAAAATCAAGGAATTGCTGGCCAAACGCATAAGCAGTCAGCCCTTGAGTCTGCCCAATGCCGGATCGGTGTTTCGCAATCCAGAAGGGGATTATGCCGCGCGTCTGATCGAGCAGTGCGCTCTGAAAGGTGTGAAGATAGGCGGCGCGCAGGTGTCTGAAAAACATGCGAATTTCATCGTCAATACCGGTGGCGCGACTGCGGCGGATATTGAAGAACTGATCGCAAAGGTGCGCACAGCCGTCAAAAAAGAGACGGGGGTGGATCTGCACCCGGAAGTGAAAATAATCGGAGAGGCGAATATGAACAAGACCAACACCTGTAAGGCGCAACCTGAAGGCGGGTCGTTTGGCAAGGTGGCGGTGATGTACGGCGGTCGATCCGCCGAGAGGGAAGTCTCGCTCAAGAGCGGCGCGGCGGTGCTGGCATCCTTGCTGCGCAGCGGGGTAGATGCGCATGGCTTCGATCCGGCGGAAAAACCGCTGCAGGCACTGGCGGATGAAGGATACGACCGCGTGTTCATCGCCTTGCACGGACGATACGGCGAGGACGGCACGGTGCAGGGCGCGCTGGAGTTGCTGGGAATACCCTATACCGGCAGCGGCGTGATGGCATCAGCACTCGGTATGGATAAGTGGCGCAGCAAACTGGTCTGGCAGTCCGGCGGACTGCCGGTGCCGGACTTTGTGATGCTGGATGAATCGAGTCAGGCGGATGAGGTTGTTACAAGACTCGGCCTGCCCCTGTTCGTGAAACCTGCCAACGAAGGTTCCAGCGTCGGCATCAGCAAGGTAAAGGAGGAGGCCATGTTGCAGGCCGCTTATGCACAAGCCGCTCGTCACGACAAGCTGGTGATCGCAGAGCGATACATAGGCGGGGGCGAGTACACCGTGGCGATCCTGGGGGATCGAATATTGCCGGTGATCAAGATAGAGCCTGCTAACGAGTTTTACGATTTTGAAGCGAAGTATTTGCGCGACGATACCCGCTATCTGTGCCCGAGCGGTCTTAGTGCATCTTCTGAGGCGAAGATGCAGGAACTGGCCAAAAAAGCGTTTGCTCTGATAGGCGGGCAGGGTTGGGGGCGGGTGGATTTTCTGATGAGCGAAGAGGGGCAGCCCTATGTGCTGGAGGCGAATACTTCTCCTGGCATGACCGATCACAGTCTGGTCCCCATGGCGGCGCGCCAGGCGGGGATCAGCTTTGACGAGCTGGTGTTGCAGGTGCTGGGTCAGGCGCATGTGGGATAACGCTCCCCTGTTGCGCAGCATAGCCGGGGCACTGTTTTTTTTCAGTGTGGTGGCGGCTCTGTACGGTGCGGTGCATTACGCAGTGCATCTGCCGGTAGTGTTGCCGATAAAAAGCGTGAGGCTGGAGCTGACGCCGGAACGGGTGGCGGCGCGGGATGTACTGGCCGTTGTGAGGCAAACGGTGCAGGGTAATTTTCTGACGGTCGACATCGACCAGCTCAGAAAATCGCTGGAAAAGCTGCCCTGGGTGCGCCGGGTGAGCATAAGGCGTGAATTTCCGAACCGGCTGGTGGTGAAGTTCGAGGAGCACAAGGCACTGGCGCGCTGGAACAATGTGGCACTGGTGAATCTGCAGGGCGAGGTTTTTGCAGCAGAAACGGATCGGCCGTTGCCAAGCTTTACCGGAAATGAGGGCACCTCCCAAGAGGTTGCACAACAGTATGGAAAATTTAACGCTCAGCTGGCTGCATTGAATTTGCAGGTGACAGAGTTGGTGCTTTCGCCGCGTCATGCATGGCATTTGCATCTGAGCAACGACATGGTGGTGGAATTGGGGCGAGAAGCCATGGGGCAGCGACTGGCAAGATTTGTCGCCGTCTACCCGTACAGCATGGCGCAGGACGGGGAAGTTTCCCGGGAAATTGTGGATATGCGCTACCGGGATGGATTCGCGGTACGACGTCGGCGGGCATAACAGAAGAGCAGTGGAGAGCGAACGATGAGCAGAAATAAGGAAACAAAAGATCTGGTGGTGGGTCTGGATATCGGCACATCCAAAATTGTGGCGATCGTCGGAGAAGTCCGGGCGGACGGGACGCTGGAAGTGATCGGCATGGGCATGCATGAATCCTCCGGGCTTAAAAAAGGCATGGTGGTCAATATCGAGGCGACGGTAGGCGCGATTCAGCGCGCGCTGGAAGAAGCCGAGCTGATGGCCGATTGCAAGATCACCGAAGTGCATACCGGGATCGCCGGCAGCCATATCCGCAGCACCAATTCGAGCGGGATGGTGAAGATCAAGGAAAAAGAAGTGGCTCAGGCGGATGTGGACCGCGTGCTTGAGACGGCCAGCTCGATCAGCCTGCCTGCCGATCAGCAGAAGCTGCATGTGATAGAACAGGCGTTCAGCATAGACGGTCAGGATGGCATCAAGAAGCCTTTGGGTATGAGCGGCATGCGACTGGATGTCGAGGTGCACATAGTGACCGGCGCGGTGGCTGCCGTGCAGAACATCATGAAATGCATACACCGCTGCGGACTCGAGGTGAACGAACTGATACTGCAGCCGCTGGCATCGAGCCGGGCGGTGCTGGCCGACGACGAGATGGATCTTGGGGTATGTCTGGTGGATATAGGTGGCGGCACGACGGATATCGCCGTATTTACCGGAGGATCGATACGCCATACCGCGGTGATACCGATCGCCGGGGATCAGATCACCAACGACATCGCCATGGCGCTGCGCACCCCGACTCAGGATGCGGAAGACATCAAGATCCGCCACGGTTGCGCGTTGCGTCAGTTATCGGATGAAGGGGTGATCGAGGTGCCCGGAGTGGGCGACCGCGGTCCGCGCATGTTGTCTCGCCAGACTCTGGCCGAAGTGATAGAGCCTCGCGTGGAAGAACTGTATTCGCTGGTTCAGGCGGAGTTGCGCCGCAGCGGTTTTGACGATCTGCTCTCGTCGGGCATCGTCATCACCGGCGGCAGCAGCGCGATGCAGGGCATGGTGGAGCTCGGGGAGGAAATCTTCCATATGCCGGTAAGACTCGGCATCCCGAAATATGTGGCCGGATTGTCCGATGTGGTGAAAACCCCCCGCATGGCAACCGGGGTCGGACTTTTGTTATACGGGCTTGATTTTCATAAAAATAATGAGGCGGCAAGAATGCAGGGGAATTCGTTCAGCGATGTGCTGGCGAAAATGAAGTCCTGGTTTTGATTTTGGTTTTGATTTTGGTTTTGGTTTTGGGTTAAGGGCGGTCAGTATCTGGCCGGATAAATTGTTGTGTTACTTAAGGAGACGGTAATGTTTGAAATCATGGAAGAGGCACAATCTCAGGATGCAGTAATCAAGGTAATCGGTGTGGGCGGGTGCGGCGGCAATGCGGTGGATCACATGATCGTGCAGGGGGTGCAAGGCGTTGAGTTTATCGCCATCAACACCGATGCGCAGGCTTTGAACCGCAGCCTGGCCTCAACACAATTGCAGATCGGTGCCAACATTACCAAAGGCCTGGGGGCGGGTGCCAAGCCCTCTGTCGGTCGTGCCGCCGCCGAAGAAGATCGCGAGCGCATCAAACAGATGATTACCGGCGCGAATATGGTGTTCATCACCGCAGGCATGGGAGGCGGTACCGGAACCGGAGCCGCTCCCATCGTTGCGCAAATCGCCCGCGAGATGAATATCCTGACCGTGGCGGTAGTCACCAAACCGTTCGCCTATGAAGGCAATCGCATGCGTTTTGCGGCCGAAGGGATCAAGGCGCTGCAGGAGCATGTCGATTCTCTGATCATCGTGCCTAACTCCAAACTGATGGAAGTGCTGGGCAACGATGTGACCGTGCCGGAAGCCTTCAAGGCGGCCAACGGTGTATTGCAAGGCGCGGTAGCGGGGATCGCCGAAGTGATCAATGCGCCAGGCCTTATCAATGTCGACTTTGCCGACGTGTGCACGGTGATGTCGGAAAACGGTATGGCGATGATGGGGTCCGCGGTTGCCTCGGGTCCGGATCGAGCGAGGATCGCGGCCGAGCGAGCCATCGCCAGCCCTTTGCTGGAAGACATGGATTTGACCGGTGCGCGCGGTGTGTTGGTAAATATCACTTCCACCAGTTCTTTGAAACTCAGAGAAATGGACGAGGTGATGGCCTGCGTGAAATTCGCGGCTGAGGATGCAAGCGTGATCTTAGGTTCGGTGTTCGACGAATCTATGGGCGATGACTTGCGTGTGACGGTAGTGGCAACGGGGCTGGGCGGGCGTAAAACCAAACCAGAACTGGTCTACGTGCAAGAAGAGAGCAAGCGTACCGGCACGCATGACATGCCGGTGAGCAATGTCAATTACGGCGAGCTTGAGACCCCGACCATCATGCGCAGCGGCCGCCGTGCCGCAGTGGATGCGATGGAAAAATCCGGCGTAGATACCTACGACATCCCGTCTTTCCTGCGCAAGCAGGCTGATTGAGGAGGGTGCGGGGCAGGTCTGCCTGCTCCGGATGTTATGGCAAACATATCGCAAGGATGCGACAGGGGGCTATGTTAGAATTGGCGCATGAAACTAGCTCTGAAAAAGCCGATGGTTAAGCAGCGCAGCCTGAAGACATCGGTCAGCGTGACGGGGGTCGGCTTGCATAGCGGCGAAAAAGTCATGTTGTCGCTGCATCCTGCCCCTGTGAACAGCGGTATCGTGTTTCGCCGCGTCGATATCAAACCGGTCTGCGATATCCAGGCCCGTGCACATCTGGTGCACGATACCCGGCTGTCCACCTGTATGGAATACAGCGGGGTGCGCATCGCCACGCTAGAACATCTGATGTCGGCGCTGGCGGGTCTTGGAATCGACAATGTCATCGTCGAATTGGACCGCGCGGAAGTTCCTATCATGGATGGCAGTGCGGGTACTTTCATCTTTTTACTGCAATCGGCGGGTATCGTAGAACAATCTGCGGCTAAAAAATTCGTCCGCATCAAAAAAACGGTTGAAGTCAAACAGGCTGATAAATGGGTCAGGTTCGATCCTTATAACGGCTACAAACTGACCTTTACCATCAATTTCGCCCATCCGGTTTTTGCCAGTTCAAAACAGCATGTCACGGTCGATCTGACCGAACATTCGTATATCCGCGACATCAGCCGTGCACGCACCTTCGGCTTCATGCAAGATGTGGAGAACATGCGGGCGCAGGGTCTGGCGCTGGGCGGCAGTCTGGACAATGCGATTGTGATGGACGAATATCGCGTAATCAACGCGGACGGCTTGCGTTTCGAAGACGAGTTCGTCAAACACAAGGTGCTAGATGCGATAGGCGATCTGTATCTGCTGGGATACCCGGTCATAGGCGCATTTTCAGGTTTTAAGTCGGGACACGCGTTAAACAATGCGCTGTTGCGGGAGCTGCTAGCCGACGAGCAGGCCTGGGAATTTGTCACCTTCGAAGATGAGGCCTCGGTGCCGGATTTTCTGCGTCAGACAGGCAGTGCGAATTAAGTGCTGATATTGCGGCTGATCCTGATCCTGGTGGCAATCTTGCTGGTGCTCTCCGGCGGCATGTACGTGCTCACCCGCAACAGGCGCTATCTTAATTTCGCCTGGAAAACGGTGCGGCTGACTTTGCTGCTGGTGCTGCTGTTCGTGCTGTTGCTGGTGCTGGAGCGCTACGCGCTGGTAGCCTGGCGCGTGTTTGTCTAGTCATTTCTGAGAAAATTTCTCCAGCGCCTGTTTTAACGGCGAATCATCCAGCCGCTCGCTGAGTAGATGCAGCTGCTGCTGGGCACTCTGACTCAGGATGCGCGGTGCGGGTTTGACAGGGGCTGTTGCGTAGCCAACTTGCACCTTTACCCTGATTCCGCTAACCTCGCACCCGTTGTCCTGCATTTTTGCAACCAGATCGGGAGCCAGCTGGCGCAGTTTTGCCGCCAGCGTGCCGTTGGTAACGGCAACATTCAGCGTCCCTTGACGCAACCCAAGCACCTGGCTGGACTGTGCGATATAAGGAGGCGCTACTCTCACAAATTGCTGCTGCAGCCGGGTGAGGCTTTGCACGGTGTTAAGCAGCGAGTGCAGCTCGGGGCTGGTGCTGATCAGGGATTTAAAGCGTTGGGACACGGAGGTGGCTCACTTTTTTGGAGGAAGCGTGAATATTATTCTAGTTTCTAATCGATTGGGCAATTCGCGCAGCCTATATTTAGGCGGCTGGCAGATTGCACTGCTGGTTTTGCTGTTTGGCGGCCTGCTCATTTTTGCAGCTCTTGGCATAAAACAGTCGGGCGGACTGGATGCGGCTCATGCGCCATTGAGTCAAAAAAATAAGCATGAACGCAGCAGCCTGGATGCGCTGGCGGTGAAGCTGGGGGAAATGCAGGCCAGAGTTCAGCGTCTGGATGCATTAGGAGGTCGTCTGGTGAAACTCACCGGCATGAAACCCAATGAGTTTCAGTTCGATCAGCCCCCCGCTCAAGGCGGACCTCTGGTTAACTTCGGCCCGCTCTCTGCCGCGACGCTCGATCAGCAGCTCGAACAGCTCACCCGGGTGCTGGATGATCGCTCGGATAAACTGATGGCGCTCAATACGCTGCTGTTGCAAAATCAGCTCAGTAAAGGGCTGTTGCCTTCCAGTCTTCCGGTAAAGGAGGGCGTTTACACCTCGAATTTCGGCTGGCGCGTCGATCCTTTTTCCGGGCGTAGCGCCATGCATGAGGGGGTGGATTTTATGTCCGATCAGGGCACTGCAATCCATGCTTCGGCAGGCGGGGTGGTGGTATATGCGGATAGCCATGCTCAGTATGGTAATATGATAGAGATAGATCACGGCAACGATATCGTGACGCGTTATGCGCATGCATCGAAGATGCTGGTCAAGGTAGGGCAGGTGGTCAGGCGCGGTGATAAAATTGCCGAAGTGGGCAGCACCGGACGATCCACTGGCAATCATCTGCATTTTGAGGTTCGCTACAAGGGTTCTGCACAGAATCCGGTGAAATTTCTGCAAAATGCTGCGGGTTAATATAATCGATGGTAATAATTTTAGGGGGCGAGGCGGCGTAGAGCCGCCTCGCCCTGTGGTTGAGAAAACATGATTTCAAAAGCACTTAAAAGTATATTTGGTAGTCGTAACGATCGCTTGCTCAAGCAATATCGCACAACCGTCAAACAGATCAACAAACTCGAAGCTGAAATAGCGAAGCTCACCGATGAGCAGCTGCGCGGCAAGACCGATAGCTTCCGTCAGCGTTTTGCCGCCGGAGAGTCTTTGGAGTCCATGTTGCCGGAAGCCTTCGCCGTAGTGCGCGAGGCAGGCAGCCGGGCGCTGGGCATGCGCCACTATGATGTGCAGATGATAGGCGGCATGGTGCTGCATTACGGAAAAATTGCCGAGATGCGCACCGGTGAAGGCAAGACGCTGATGGCGACATTGCCCGTTTATCTGAATGCGATCTCCGGGCTTGGGGTGCATGTGGTCACCGTCAACGATTATCTGGCTGCGCGCGATGCGGCCTGGATGGGCCGTTTGTACCGTTTTCTGGGGCTGACAGTCGGGGTGATCGTCTCGCAGATGCCTTCGGAAGAGAAGCAGGCAGCCTATGCGGCCGATATTACCTACGGCACCAACAACGAATTCGGTTTTGATTACCTGCGCGACAACATGGCCAGCCATAGCAGCGAGCGCTTTCAGCGCAAGCTCAACTATGCGATCGTCGACGAAGTGGATTCCATCCTGATCGACGAGGCGCGCACCCCGCTGATCATTTCCGGTCAGGCAGAAGGCGATGTCAACGTCTACACGCTGATCAATCAGCTGGTGCAGCAACTGGTGCCGCAAAAAGAAGAGGACGGGCCGGGCGATTATTCGGTGGATGAAAAGAATCATCAGATCCTGCTCTCCGAGATCGGCCATGAACATGCAGAAGATATCCTGACGCGCGCCGGTCTGTTGCCGCCCAACGGCAGTCTGTACGATGCGGCGAACATTTCGCTGATTCATCATCTGTACGCCGCATTGCGCGCCCATGCGCTGTATCACCGCGATCAGAATTACGTGGTGCAGAACGGCGAAGTCGTGATTGTCGATGAGCACACCGGACGCTTGATGTCGGGCCGTCGCTGGTCCGATGGTT
>CAYPIG010000041.1:0-25193 GCA_964410705.1 uncultured Gallionella sp. | reverse complement strand
TTTGGCGATCCGCTTGTTGGGGTATTAAGCCAATTCATAGTAAAATGTCGGCGGCGGCCATTTCACCGAACCCCCATGAATCCATTACTCGACTTCACCGGTCTGCCGCGCTTTGCGGAAATCCAACCCGAACATGTTGCGCCTGCGATCGAAAAGCTTTTGAAAGATTGCCGCGAACTGATCGCGTGTCTTCTGGCCGATGAAAAAGCGCCAACCTGGGATAATTTCGTCGCCCCCATGGAGGATGCGCATGAACGCCTGTCGCGCGCCTGGGGGCCGGTGGGGCATCTCAACATGGTGATGAATTCGCCCGAACTGCGCGAAGCCTACAACAGCACCCTGCCTGTGATCACCCAGTATTACGCCGAGCTGGGGCAGAATCTGGCCCTGTTCAAAAAATTCAAGGCACTGCGCGACAGCGATGAATTCGAGACTTTCAGTCCAACGCGCAAGAAGATCATCGAGAACGAGCTGCGCGATTTTCGTCTGGGTGGCGCCGAACTGCCCGAGGAGCAGAAGGCGCGCTATCTGGAAATCCAGGAACGCCAGTCCGAACTGAGTTCTCGTTTTTCCGACAACCTGCTCGATGCGACCAACGATTTCACGCTGGTGATCGAGAATAAAGAAGAACTGAGCGGCCTGCCGGACGATGCCTTGCAGGCGGCCAGTGAAGCGGCTGCTGCCGCAGAAAAACAGGGTTGGCTGTTCACCTTAAAAGCGCCGTCCTATATGCCGGTGATGCAGTTCGCCGACAATCGCGCGTTGCGCGAGAAGATGTACCGCGCCTATGTGACGCGCGCGTCCGAATTCGGCAAGCCCGAATGGGACAATTCGGCTCTGATGGAAGAAATCGTCAAACTGCGCACTGAAGAGGCGCAGCTGCTCGGTTTTGCCAATTACGGCGAGCTGTCGCTGGCAGCCAAGATGGCCGAAACCCCGCAGCAGGTGATGGATTTCATGCGAGAGCTTGCCGTTCGCGCGCGACCCTTTGCCGAAAAGGATCTCGAGGAGCTGCGCGAATTTGCGAAGTCTGAACTCGGCATTGAAGCGCTGCATTCCTGGGATGCGACCTATGCCGGCGAGAAGCTCAGAGAGCAGCGCTATGCCTTTTCCGAACAGGAAGTGAAGCCGTATTTCCCTGAGGACGCAGTATTGAAGGGCTTGTTCAGCCTGATCGAAACGCTGTACGACCTGCATATCGTGGCGTCCACAGCACCTGTGTGGCACGAGAGCGTGCGCTTCTACGACATACGCGATGCGACGGGAAAGATCATCGGGCAGTTTTATTTTGATCTTTATGCCAGAAGCAGCAAGCGGGGCGGTGCATGGATGGATGACGTGATCACCCGCCGCCGCGTGGACGGGCTGATTCAGACGCCGGTCGCCTACATGAGCTGCAATTTTTCGGCTCCGGTGGGCGATAAACCCGCCGTATTCACGCACGACGAAGTCATCACCCTGTTCCACGAATTCGGCCACGGTCTGCATCATCTGCTGACCGAGGTGGAGGATCTGGGCGTGTCCGGCATCAACGGCGTGGAATGGGATGCGGTGGAACTGCCCAGCCAGTTCATGGAGAACTACTGCTGGGAGTGGGAAGTGCTGCGCGGCATGACGCGCCATGTCGATAGCGGCGAAACCTTGCCGCGCGCGTTGTTTGACAAGATGCTGGCGGCAAAGAATTTCCAGAGCGGCCTGCAGACTTTGCGCCAGATCGAATTCGCGCTGTTTGACATGCTGATGCACAGCCATTTCGAAGTAGGTGGCAAGACGATATTGCAGTTGCTGGGTGAGGTGCGCGACGAGGTCGCCGTGCTGATCCCGCCCGAATACAACCGCTTCCCGCACAGCTTCTCACACATCTTTGCGGGCGGCTACGGTGCGGGCTATTACAGCTACAAATGGGCGGAAGTTTTGTCTTCGGATGCCTACAGTCTGTTCGAGGAGCAGGGTGTGCTCAACCCGGATGTCGGCGCGCGTTTCCGTGCCGAAATTCTGGCGGTGGGCGGTAGCCGGGATGCGATGCAGTCATTCGCCGCATTCCGGGGGCGGGAGCCTTCCATCGACGCGCTGCTTCGCCACTGCGGCCTGAGCGAGCCCGTCTGATGAAAAATTATTTTCTGGGAAGAGCATCGTGATAAGCGGATTTCCGCTGCCGTAACAGGGATCTGCTCGAGCTTGCGTCATCACGATGGATTGTTATAACATAATTAGAACAATTGCAAGGGGTGATCAAAATGCGTACCAGTTTAAGAAAAGTCGGAAATTCGCGCGGGGTAATTATCCCTGCCGTGCTGCTGGCTGCGTGTGAAATGGCGGATGAAGTGGATATTCGGCTGGAAGGAAAAAGCCTGATAATTGAGCCCGTGCATGCGCCGCGCGTCGGCTGGTTTGCAGGCTATCAGGCAGAAGCGGATGTCGAGCCATTGGCCGCTTTGCCGGTGGATGAATCTACCGAGGAGTGGGTGTGGTAGCGCGCGGCGAAGTGTATTGGGTCAATCTTGACCCAACTATAGGCACCGAAATCAATAAGATGCGCCCCGCTTTGGTGGTGTCACCGGATGATCTGAATGCTGCATTGCCACGCATTATCATCGCTCCGATTACCAGCAAAGGGCAGCCTCTCGGCTGTCGTCCGGAGGTTTTTTTTGCGGGAAAGCAGGCGCGCATTTTACTTGACCAGATACGTTCGGTAGATAAGCGCCGTTTAGCTGGGAAAATGGGCGAGATCGAACTGTCGGCATGGCATCCTTTATTGCTGGAAATGTTGGCATAGCGCAATGGTATGGCACAAAGAAGTTGAATTAGATCAAGACATCGTCCCATTTCCCTCAAACTGTGGCGGCAATTTCGCCATGCGGCTTCATGTTGAGTCCTCGACGTATTCAAGCAAAAGATTACCGCTGACTGGCTGGAAGATTTTTAGATCTTGCATGATAGTGAAATATATATTGGCATTTATAGGTGGTTGCCCCGCACGATCTGCAATGACCGTACAAATACCCCACAATACGCCCCACAAAATGACAGAAATTATTATCAATATAATCAATTGGATTATCAATTTATGAAGCTTGCGACCTGGAATGTCAATTCTCTGAAAGTTCGCCTGCCGCAGGTGATCGAATGGCTGGCGGCCAATCCGGTCGATGTGCTGTGTTTGCAGGAAACCAAGCAGCAGGATGCGGATTTTCCGCAAAGCGAGCTGATGGCCTCGGGTTATCACTCCGTCTTTATCGGTCAGAAGACCTATAACGGCGTGGCGATCTTGAGCCGGGAGGTCGCAACTGATGTGCAGTATGGCATCCCCGGTTTCGAGGATGAGCAGCGCCGTGTGATTGCCGCGACTTTTGGCGATGTGCGCGTAGTAAATGTCTACATTCCGAACGGGCAGAGCATCGATTCGGACAAATATCAATATAAGCTTGCCTGGCTTGCGGCGCTGCACGACTGGTTAAAAGAGGAGCTCCTGCGTTACCCGAAGCTTGCGCTGCTGGGCGATTACAACATCGCGCCGGAAGACCGCGACGTGCACGATCCGGCTGAGTGGGTGGGCAATGTGCTGGTGAGCGAACCTGAACGCGATGCCTTCAAGGCTATGCTGGATCTGGGGTTGCAGGACAGCTACCGCTTATTCGATCAGGCCGAAAAGACTTTCAGCTGGTGGGATTACCGCATGATGGCGTTTCGCCGCAACAGGGGCATGCGCATCGACCATATACTCATCAGCTCCCCGCTGGTGTCTCAGTGTAAAAATTGCGTGATAGACAAGAGCCCGCGCAAGCTGGAGAGGCCATCCGATCATACGCCGGTGGTGGTGGAACTGCTTGATCAGTCAGCATAAAAACCGTGCAATTTTTTTTCGGCGGAGTAGAATGCCTCGTAATATCTATCGTGAGGAGTAAATCATGAGCACCATTTCCAGTCTGCCCAGTTCTGCGACTTATGGCTATGTCGCACCGGCGAAAGCCTCGACCATGACTGCTGTGCCGGATACTTCGGTTTCTTCGACGCCAGCTTCCACGCCCTCGTCGACCGTATCGTATCAGCCATCGACCAGCACGCCGCCTCTGACCTATAGCTCGAACGGAGTGATGCAGACGTCTGCTCAGGCGGCACAGACCGCTTATGCATCCGCGCAAAATGCGGTGACCCAGGCGATGGACACGCTGACCTCGGGCTCCTCGTCGGCTGGCACACAGACCGATGTTTTCGGAGCGAGCGATACGGCTAATCAGCCTGCGGTTCCTGCGACTACGACCGCTCAGGCTGCACAAACGGCTTACATGAATGCCCAGAACGCGGTCACTCAGTCGCAGAGTTCGATGATCAAATAGCCTCACCGCCGGTCATGAAAAACCGGCCGCAGGTCAGCAGGGGCTGGCGTCAGGAGCTGCGGCAAATTATGCTGCGCTCATGACACGCGTAGACCCATGAACCATGAGATGTATTAAAAACCGGCGACTGCTGGCGGCGTTTGGACTGTCTTTGCTTGTGCATCTTATGGTGCTCGCCGGTTTTCGGGGTTATGGCGTGAGTCAAACATTCCTGTCAGGCAGGGTATTGTCGGTCAATTTGTCGCCTTCGGTCGCAAGTCGGCCTTCCGAGGTGAGCAAATCTGCCGAGCCGGGCGAAGTCAATCTGCGCGGAGAAAGCACAGCTTTGCCGCGCCGCGACGAGGGGGAATATTTCAGCGCGGGGCAACTGAGTCAGCAGCCCGTGCTGATAAAATCAGACCCCTCTTATCCTCTTCCAGTATATCCGGAAGCCGCGGTGTTCCGGTTGTGGATAGATGATCTGGGGCAGGTAATCAAAATGGAGCCGGTCACCGAAGGTTTGACGCCCGCCTTTATCGCTGCTACCCGTGCCTATTTTAAACATGCCGAATTTGTTCCGGGTTTCAGACCGGGCGGTAGCGTGAACTCGGTTGTCGAGATCGCTCTGAACGACCGCTGAGCAGGCGCTCATCCCGCTTTTTGCGCCGTTTGTCCGGGTTATACGGCTTTCAGTCGGTTCGGGATGGAAAAGGGGCGGCAAACAATTTACGATGTGCAAACAGGAGAATGAACTATGAACGGGAATAAGGGTTTTACGCTGGTCGAGTTGCTGATCGTGATCGTCGTGATCGGCGTTCTGGCGAGTGTTGCCATCCCCAGCTACAGCAATTTTTCGATACGCGGGAAGCTGATGGAAGGCACATCGGCGCTCTCCGATGCCAGAGTCAAGATGGAGCAGTTTTTTCAGGATAACCGAACCTATGTTGGGGGAACCTGTCCTCAGGCCACGGCCAATTTTACCTATGCATGCACTAATCTGACCACGGTGACTTATACCATTACCGCAACCGGAACTAATTCGCTTGCGGCCTACAGTTACACGATCAACGAGCAGAATGTCAAGGCATCCAATACCCCGTGGGGCAATAGCGCTACATGCTGGGTCACCAACAAGGGAGGCGGCTGTTGAATAAGCTGAGCAAAGGTTTTTCGTTGGTCGAGCTGATGGTCAGCATCGTGGTGCTGGCCATCATGGCTTCGATCGCGATACCCAGTTTTCAGACCTGGCTGCACAACACTCAGGTGCGCAATGCCGCAGAGTCGATCACCAACGGACTGCAAAAAGCAAGGGCAGAGGCGGTGTCGAGAAACACTAGAACAACTTTTGTGCTGGGAGCCGATACCGGATGGACGGTCAATGTCGTTTTCCCTGCGTCAGTCATTGAGCAGCGGCTGGCCGCGGAGGGTTCGAGGAATGTTACCCGTACCCTGATTCCTGCCACGGCCAGCACCGTCACTTTCAATAGTTTCGGTCTGGTGGATGCGGCAAATGCCGATGGTTCGGCACCGATTGCTCGGGTGGATCTGACCGCTACCGGAAGCAACCAGCCTTTGCGGGTTACCATAGGGGTCGGCGGCAACGCCAAGATGTGCGATCCGAATCTGCCCCCAACCAATCCACGGGGATGTTAAGCGGAGTGAAAGTCATGCAGCCAAATTTCAGGTCGGGACAGCAGGGGGTGGTGATACTCGAGGTGATGATCGCCATCCTGATTTTTTCGATGGGGGTGTTAGCCATCGTCGGCTTGCAGGCGGCGATGATCAAGAACACGGTGGATTCCGAGTTCCGCACCGATGCCAACTACATCGCACAGAAGCGGATAGGACAGATGTGGGCGGATCCTGCCAACCTGGCCGCTTACGTTCAGGCAGCTTCCGCGATAGCGGATCTTCCCAATGGCACCATCACCACGGCGCAATCGGGCAATCAGTACACCGTGACCGTGACCTGGCAGCAGCCCGGGCAGAGTGCGCACAATTTCACCACTACGGCCAGTATTACACCATGAACTCTAAACGCACACGTCAATCGGGATTTACCCTGGTCGAGCTGATGGTGGGGCTGACCATAGGCATGCTGGTCGCCGTCATCATCCTGCAGGTGCTCTCGGTATTCGAGGCGCAAAAGCGCACCACTACCGGGACCGCGGATGCACAGACCAATGGCAGCATCGCGCTGTTTAAAATCGGGCGCGAGTTGCAGCTGGCAGGTTACCCCTTGATGCCGGGCAGCAGCCCGGCATTGAAGTGTACGACGACAAGCTACGGTGCTACCGGCATTACCAGTCTTTCGCCTTTGTCTATCGTCGACGGCGGCGGGGGGTTCAGCGATATGGTTACTTTGCGTTACGGCAATGCGGCTATGGGCGGCATTCCCGTTGCAATTACCGCCATGGCGGGATCGGCGGCTACCATGGACAACAATTTTGGCTGCAATCTGGGAGATATCACCCTGGTCACCAACGGTACTACCTGTGCCGTGTCTACCGCAGCCGGTCTGGTCGCAGGCTCCGGCGTAACGCCTTCGAGCATCACGCTGGCAGACAGCACGGCCGCAGTTGCCGGAGCAAATCTGGCCTGTCTTGGGACGCAATGGCATGAGGTGAGCTATCGCGTCAACGGAGACAATCTGGAACGGCAGGACAACGTTAACGGCGTTACTGCCAACTGGGAGCCTAATGTGGCCGGTATAGTCAGCATTCAGGCTCAGTACGGCATTTCGGCTGCCGGTCTGCTGCCGGCCAGCGCCAATTACAATCAGATAGTCCAATGGGTTGATGCCACCGGGGCATGGGTAAATCCAGCTGTTCCTGTGGATCGCAACCGCATCAAGGCGATCCGCATCGCGGTGGTTGCACGCAACGCAAAAATGGAAGCTGCGAATGTGACTGCGGCTTGCAGTTCGACAACCAGCGCTGCACCCACCGGTCTGTGCGCCTGGGCGGGGAGTGCAGCATCGCCAGCTCCTGCCATCGATCTGACGGCGGATACGAACTGGCAGCGTTACCGCTACCGTGTGTTTGAAAACATCATTCCCCTGCGCAACGTGATATGGGCCAGGAGTTCGCTATGAAGATTACCATCAAATCAAAGCAAAGCGGCATTGCGCTGTTCTTTGCGCTGATCGCCCTGCTGGCCATCTCTTTGGCGGCGGTTGCGCTGATACGCTCGGTCGACACCAGCACGATCATTGCGGGAAATCTTGCCTTTAAGCAATCGGCTACTTCATCCGGGGATTCGGGCGTCGATGCCGCGATGAGCTGGCTTAGCAGTACTCAGACTGCCAATGCCAGCGTAAATGCGGCGGTGACCCAGACTCACCCGTTCAACAATACCGGAGGCGCGGGTGCGTATTTAAATCCCGGCTATTATTCCAGCTTTACGTCTATTGCCGACCCTACAGCAACGCAATGGAACGGGGTGAGCAGCTGGAGTAATGCGAACAGCACCCTGGTTGGAACAGATTCCAGCGGCAATACCACCCGCTACATCATTCAGCGCATGTGCAGTACGGCCAATCAGGTATTGGGGGCGGCCAACTGCCTGTTTAGCGGCGTTTCGATAAGTTCGGACAGCCAGGCGATCAAAACATATCAGGATGTATGCAAGGGTCCCGGTTGCGCCACTTCGGTCTCGCCGCCGATGATACGCATTACCTCCCGGACCGATGGCCCGAAAAACACCGTAAGCTATGTGCAAGTATTTGTGTATTAGGAGAAAATCATGAGAAATCGCAACCTGTCCTGGCTGTTGCTCAGTCTGAACCTCGTGCTGCCGGTTGCGGCGCAGGCCGCCATTGCGCTGGCGACCTCCCCGCTTGCTACCTCCACGACTTCTTCGGTCAAACCCAATGTGCTGCTGGTGATGGATAACTCGGGCAGTATGGCCTGGGACCACATGCCGGACAATCAGGGCGACGGCGGCAGTTCGGTGACTTTCAACTTCGGCTATTACGGCGCGCGCAGCAGCCAGTGCAACCAGGTCTATTACGACCCCAACACGACTTATACGCCGCCTGTTTATGCCGATGGCACAAGTTACGCCAATTCGAGTTTTACGGCGGCATGGGCTGATGGCTATGCAGGTACCAACGGCGTGCCGGGCGGTACGACTGTCAATCTTAGCACCAGTTTCAGGGCCAGTGCCGACAGGCTACCCGATACCATCAATCAGCCCGCCTATTACTATACCTATTCGGGCACGCAGACCACACCGCTGCAGAAGAACTACAACAGCACGACCAATACCTTTTACACCGAATGCAGCAATTCAACCGGGGGCTCAGGCAGTGCGACAGCGCCTGCGAGCGGCGTGGGCGGTTTGTTTACCAAGGTCACCGTCAGTTCCACTTCCGGCCCAAACGGCACGGATGAACGCACCAATTTCGCCAACTGGTACAGCTATTACCGCACCCGGTTGAACATGATGAAGACTGCGACCGGGCTGGCTTTCAAAAATCTGGACAAGAACTACCGAGTCGGCTTCATGACCATCAGTTCGAGTTCGACACCGACCGTCTATGTCGATACCTTCTGGAACAATACCGACATGACGCTGGGCGCGGTCAGCTCACAGCGCACCAACTGGTACAGGGCGCTTTATACCACGACGACCAGCGGCAGCACGCCGCTGCGCACGGCGCTGTCCGATGCGGGTAGATACTATGCGGGTGTGCTCTACACCATCGATTCCACCCATCCGGATCCGGTGCAGTATTCCTGCCAGCAGAATTTCTCCATCCTGTCCACCGACGGTTACTGGAATACGGGCAGCGGTTACAAGATGGACGGCAGCACCGCAGTGGGGAATCAGGATGCAACGGCGGCTCGCCCCATGTTCGACGGTACGATACTGGCTCAGAAGTCAACTTCTCAGCTGACCCGCAGCACCAGCCAGCTGCAAATTCGCACGCAGCAGCAGCAACAGCAAAACTACAATCTGCAAAGCTCTACGGCTAACCTGCAACAATCGGCCTGGCCACTGCAATATCAAACCACCAGGCTGCAGAAAAGAACCCGGGCCAGCTCGGGAGCAGCCTGGACTGCCTGGACGAATGTCGCTTCGTGTACCTGGGCGACCAGCTATCCTAAGACTTCCTGCCAGTACAGTACTACGCCAGCTGATATTTCCGCCTGGACCAACGGCAGTTGTACGGTCAAAGATCAAAGTGCCAGCACGACCAATGGAACAGTCTGGAGCGGCGACAAAATGTCCTGTCAGTATGCCGCCACCCCTGTGGTGACCAATGTTTCCTCCTGCACTACGAGCGCCAAGACCACCGGCACAAACGATGGCACGGTCTACAATGCCTCTGCCGTGACTTGCGGCTATTCGGCCTATTCGACGCCAGCCAATGCGGGCAGCTGCACGCCCGTGTCGCCTTCAGCCGCTTCTCCTTACACGGTGGGCACGGCGGTCAACTGCTCCTATGCAGCAGGCACTCTGAGCAATGTCAGCTCCTGTACTCCGGTTGCGCAATCGGGATATACGGTCGCGCCGGTGACTTGTCCGGTATCGGATACCGGCTGGGTCGGGACCGGTTCCTGCACGGCCGGTAGCAGCAACGGGCAGACCATCAGCTGCAATACGGCAACGACGGGGCCGACAGGGGTTGCATCCTGTAGCGCGTCTTCCGCCAGTGCGGGTAACAATTACACCGCCACGACCTGTAATACCATCACCACCGGTCCTACCGATGTGTCATCCTGCACAGCCTCATCGGCAAATTCCGGAAACAGCTATACGACCACGACCTGTACGGGTACGGTCAGCGGGGGAAGCTCAGACAGTCTGGCGGACGTAGCCATGTACTATTACCAGACCGATCTGCGCCCGGGGACCTGTACCCTGTGCGCTGACAACGTGTTCATCAGCAGCACCGATAACAACGTCGCTCAGCACATGACGACCTTTACGCTTGGACTGGGCGCCAGCGGCTGGATGAATTACTCGTCCAGCTATTCGGTCGACAGCTCGGGAGATTTTTATTCGGTCAAAAACGGCAGTCTGGCCAGCTCGACTGCCAATCCGCCGGTTTGCTCGTGGCAGGCCAACGGCACGAAATGCAACTGGCCGACACCCGGTATGTCGGGCAGCAACGGTTTCATCGCCAACATCGACGACTTGTGGCACGCGGCGATCGACGGGCGGGGTGCGTATTTCAGTGCGACCAATCCGACCACGCTCTCTGCCGGGCTGGTAGGTGCGCTGGCCGGCATCAACTCGCGTAAAGGGGCGGCGGCAGCGGCGGCAACCAGCACGCTAAATCCGGTGCCGGGTAATAACTCTTCCTATGTTGCGAGCTACACCACGGTTGCCTGGACGGGCAATCTGGAGCAGCGCGGGGTCAATGTGAATACCGGTGCGGTGAGCAGAAATGCCAGCTGGTGCGTCGAAGATGTGGCGGCGGACAGCTGCCCGGCTCCCGGTGCAATCTATAGCGATACCAGCGGTGGCACGACGATTTACGACTGCGTCACGCCCAATGTCAGCATCTGTACCGGCGGCTATCTGGTTGCCGCAGGGACGGTGGACGCCAGCGGCAATGCGGTGCCGCCTGGCTGTCATATAGCGGTTGCGACAGCCTGCAGCGGAAAACTCAAGACCCAGGTGGGCACATTTACCGACTCGCGAAATATTTATACGGCGAACAACGCGGGAACTGCGCTGGTAGCATTTGATGCCGCCTACGCAACGGCCAATCCGACCAACTTTGCAGCGGCGCACATCAATACGCTGGGTCAGTGGGCTACGCTCAGTTCGACTCAAAAAACCATGGCGGCAGGAACCAATCTGATCAATTATCTGCGCGGTCAAAAAGGTTATGAGTCCAATGTTGCGTTGGAACTTAATCAGCTGTACCGCGCACGCAGTGCGGTGCTGGGCGATGCGTTGGAATCGCAGCCGGCCTATGTCGGTCCGCCCGTGTTCAGCTATCCATATCCCGGATACAGCAGTTTTGCCAGTGCGCAGGCTAATCGCGCCAGCGTGGTTTACATGGGCGCTAACGATGGCATGCTGCATGCCTTTTCGGGCAGCACAGGCCTTGAAAACTGGGCTTATGTGCCCACGATGGTCATCCCCAACATGTGGAAACTGGCCGATACCAACTATTCGACCAATCACGTGAACTTTGTAAACGGCAGTGTCACCACGACCGATGTCTGTACCGCCAACTGCGACAATGCAGCGACCGCGGTGTGGAAGACGATACTGGTAGGTGGGCTCAACGGGGGCGGACGCGGTTATTATGCGCTGGACATCACCAGTCCTACCACTCCGGTGTTGCTGTGGGAGTTTACCCCCGCCAATGACAGCGATATGGGTTACAGTTTTGGCGTTCCGGTTGTGACGCGGAAGACGGACGGGACCTGGGTGGTGCTGGTGACGAGCGGCTACGATAACGGCACGGTCAGCGGCACCCCCGCAGTTAACAATACGCCGGCAGGCTCAGGGATAGGTTACCTCTATGTGCTCGATGCGGGAACGGGCTCTATCATCAGCAAGATTTCGACTGGGGTAGGAACTGCCGCAGCCCCCAGCGGTCTTGCCAAAATCGCCGGCTGGAACAACGAGCCTGCGGGCAATACGGCAGGTTATGTGTACGGCGGAGATCTGCTGGGCAATCTGTGGCGTTTCGATATCAATCTGCCCGCGCACACGGCAGGTTCGGTCAATGGCGGTTCAGTAATGAAACTGGCTTCCCTGTATTCCGACACGGCCGGGACTCTACTGCAACCTGTCATGACCACCCCTGTGCTGGGCAACATCAACAATAAACGGGTGGTCTTTGTCGGCACGGGCAAGTACCTTGAGACGGCCGATCTTAGCACTACTCAGCGGCAGACTCAGTACGCCATCATGGATGACGATGCGACCACGACTCTGGTGAATCCCCGCACCACCCTGACGGCACAGACGCTGACCGCATCGGGCGCAACCCGTTCCGTGACCAACAACAGCGTGGCGTTCTCAGCCACCAACCGGGGCTGGTATGTCGATTTTCCCGACACGGGCGAGCGGGCCAACATCGATGCGAAACTGGTGCAGGGTACGTTGGCCGTTCCTACCATCGTCCCATCCAATACCGTTTGTGCACCTGGGGGCTATGGCTGGCTGAACTTCTTTAACTACAAGACGGGTGGCGCGCTGATGCCCGATGCCACAGGCACCTCTGGTGAAGCATCAACGAAATACGATGCAACCATCGTCGGCGTCAATGTGGTCTACATCAATGCGACTCCCAAGGTCAGCGTGGTCACCTCGAATGATCCTACGCCCAAACTCGACACCTCGGTTCCCTTCGTGCCGGGAGGCGGGGGCTACACCGGTCAGAGGGTGCTGTGGCGTGAGCTGATCCCCTAGTTGTTGACTGGCCCTCTGTTCTGAACGACAGGGGGCTTTTTCCAGATAAATTGATGAAGCAAGGGTAATTGACGTGATTTTTTCCAGCCTTAGTCAGTCAGACCGCTATGCAGGTCTGCATCCGCTGTTCGCCCGTGCGTTTGCCTACATCGGGGATACGGATCTGTATGCGTTGGCGCCCGGTCGTTATTCCATCGTGGGAGAGGAGCTGATCGCCATTGTCGAACAGGTATCGGGGCGCACCAAAGAGATGGCCAGGCTGGAGGCACATAAGCGCTACATCGATATCCAGCTGGTGCTGGACGGAGATGAGACCATGGGCTGGAAGCCGCTGGCCGATTGCTATAACCCAATCGGCGAACACAGCCTGGAGCGGGACATCCTGTTTTTCCACGATGCACCCGCTTCGTGGATAGCCGTGCCGCCCGATCATTTTTGCATCTTCTTTCCGGAAGACACTCACGCGCCGCTGGTCGGTACGGGATCAATACGCAAGGTGATATTCAAGGTCGCCGTATAGCCGCCGGACTGACAGTGTCGGTTATAATCGGCGGCTGATTATTTTCATACAGGACTTTCATCATGGCAAACAAGCAGTTCATCCAGACTCCCGAGGCGCCCGCTGCGATCGGCACCTATTCGCAGGCGATACGCGTGAATGACACCGTCTATCTTTCCGGGCAGATCGGTCTTGATCCTGCCACCATGCAGATGGCTGAAGGCGTAGACGAGCAGATCCACCGCGTGTTTCAGAACCTGCGTGCGGTTGCTAAAGCTGCCAATGGCGATCTGAACGATCTGGTCAAACTCAACGTCTATCTGACCGATCTGAAAAACTTCGCCAAAGTGAATGAAATCATGGCAGGCTATTTTCAGCAGCCCTATCCTGCGCGTGCCGCGGTGGGCGTATCCGCGCTGCCACGCGGCGCTCAGGTGGAAATGGACGGCGTGCTGGTGATAGGCTAGTCTGAGGGTAGACCTGCATTTCATCGAGTTCGGCGCTGAAAAAGCGCGGATCGCCAATATACTGACTTGACTTCCCCCGCCAAAATATCTCCAGCCACGCTGGCGAAACTTGCCAAACTCGGCATCCGTCACCGCAGCGAACTGCTGCTGCACCTGCCGCTGCGCTATGAGGATGAGACGCAGCGGGTGCCGATATCATCGCTGGAGCCCGGCCAGACGGCTCAGGTCGAGGGCATCATCACGCACAGCGAAATCCTCTTCAAGCCACGCCGTACGCTGGTTTGCCGGGTTCAGGATGAAAGCGACGAACTATACCTGCGTTTTCTGAACTTTTACCCGAGTCAGCAAAAACTGCTCGCGGTTGACAGGCAGATACGCGCGATAGGCGAGGTGCGTGCAGGGTTTTATGGTCTGGAGATGGTGCACCCCAAGTGCTGCGCCGTGACTGATGCAACCCCGCTAAAATCGACTCTGACCCCAATTTATCCGACTACGGCGGGTCTGTCGCAGGCCACGCTGAAAAAGCTGATTGCCAATGCGCTGGAAGTCGTTCCGGCGCCGGATTATCTGCCGGAAAAATACCGGAAAAAATTGAACCTGCCGGGTTTCATCGAAAGCATCAGGCTGCTGCATAGCCCCGATCTGGCAGCTGGCGGGCTGGACGACAAAAGCCATCCCGCCTGGCAGCGCATTGTGTTCGACGAACTTTTATCCCAGCAGATCTCGATGAGGGTGCATCACCGTGAGCGCAGTCGTCGTGTCGCACCGGCTTTGCCCACCCACAACCGACTGAGCGCAGCGCTGCTCAAAAACCTGCCTTTTGCGCTGACGCGCGCGCAGCAGAAGGTCTACGGGGAAATAAGCCGTGATCTGGCCGTCCCTCACCCGATGCAGCGTCTGTTGCTGGGCGATGTGGGCAGCGGCAAGACTATCGTTGCGGCGCTGGCGGCGTTGCAGGCGATCGAGAACGGCTATCAGGTCGCGCTGATGGCGCCGACCGAGATTCTGGCCGAACAGCATTATCTGAAGCTCACAGACTGGCTCGCGCCTTTGGGCATAGTGCCGGTCTGGCTGTCGGGCAGTCTTAAGAAGAAGCAAAAGTCTGGTGCAGCCGAAAAAATCGCCTCCGGCGAGACGCTGCTTGCCATAGGCACTCATGCGCTGTTTCAGGAACAGGTGCAGTTTCACAGGCTCGGCCTTGCCATCGTGGATGAACAGCACAAGTTTGGTGTACAGCAAAGGCTGGCTCTGCACGAGAAAGGGGAACTTCTTCCCCCGGTCAGTGGGAAGAGTGAGATGGGGGTAGAATCGTCAAATAGGTCAACCCACTCTTTGCCACTCCCCCTGCCAGGGGGAGTTTCACAGGAGCCGCATCAGCTGATGATGAGCGCGACGCCGATTCCGAGAACGCTGGCGATGAGCTACTATGCGGATCTGGATGTGTCGGTGATAGACGAATTGCCTCCGGGCAGAACGCCGATCGTGACTAAACTGATCAGCGACTCGCGCCGTGCAGAGGTGTTTGAGCGCGTGCGCATCGCATGTCAGGCGGGGCAGCAGGCCTACTGGGTATGTCCCCTGATCGAGGAGTCCGAAGTGCTGCAGCTGCAAAATGCCGAGGAGACTTACCAGCAGCTGAGCGAAACTTTTCCCGAGCTGCGGGTGGGGCTGGTTCACGGCAGGATGGACAGTGTGGAAAAAGTGCAGGTGATGAGCCAGTTTAAGTCCGGTGAGCTGCAACTCTTGGTTGCGACCACGGTGATCGAAGTCGGCGTAGATGTCCCCAATGCCAGTCTGATGGTGATAGATCACAGTGAGCGGATGGGGCTGGCTCAGCTTCACCAGCTGCGAGGAAGGGTAGGTCGCGGAGCCGCGCACAGCCTGTGCATACTCCTTTATCAGAAACCGCTGTCGGAACTTGCCAGAAAACGGTTGAAAGTCATCTTCGAGAATACGGACGGCTTCGAAATTGCTCGACAGGACTTACAATTGCGAGGACCGGGCGAGTTGCTGGGTGCCAGACAAAGCGGGGTTGCCATGCTGCGTTTTGCCGATATAGACAAAGATGAGGAGTTGCTGGAGCACGCCCGTCAGGTGGCCGACGAGATGCTAGATGAATATCCGGATCAGGCCGGGAAAATGCTGCACCGCTGGATGGCCAATAAACACGATTATTTGCATGTATAAAGACACTTACTGGAACGCTACTGCGCAAAATGCGGATGAGTCGCTGCGGCCCTGGCTGGTCGACAGGGGCTCTCTGACGCAGAGAATCTCGGCTCGCTGCGATCGCTTTTCAGTCATCAATGTTAAAGACGGTTTATCGCGCATTGCGCGGGATGAATCAGCACTGTTGGGTCTGGCACCGCACCGGCTCTCCTGGTCGCGCGAGGTATTTTTGTGCGCGGATGATCGTCCGGTGGTCTTCGCACACAGCGCCTGCGCTGCAGGGGAGCTGCGAGGAGCCTGGCAGGCGCTGCGCAATCTTGGCAATAAGCCGTTGGGGGCACTGCTTTTTTCGCACCCGCTGATTTTCAGGCAGCCCCTGCACTACAAGGCGCTGCACGGACAGCATCCGCTGTTTCGCCGCACTGCGCTGCTCTTCCCGCCGGATCGCCTGTGGGCTCGCAGATCGCTGTTTTATCTGCATGGTGCCCCCTTGCTGGTTACCGAGGTGTTTTTACCTGAAATACTGAAGTTGAATCCTGAATCCTGAATCCTGAATATGACTTTAACCGAACGGTTTCATCTTTATTGCCAGCTCACCCGCCTGAACAAACCGATAGGCATACTGCTGCTGCTCTGGCCCACGCTCTGGGGAATATGGATCGCGGGCGAAGGCCATCCTGACTGGCACATCGTGGTGATATTTGCGCTCGGCACCGTGCTGATGCGCTCGGCGGGCTGTGCGATCAACGATATTGCCGACCGCCACATCGATCTGCATGTCGAGCGCACCCGAAACAGGCCGGTTACCAGCGGAAAAGTTTCCGCACGTGAGGCGGCATGGCTGGCAGCCGTGCTCGCTGTGGCTTCATTTTTGCTGATCCTGCCGCTTAACACGCTCACCAAGCTGATGTCGATTCCGGCGGTGTTTCTGGCCGGAAGCTATCCATACACCAAGCGATTTTTCGCAATTCCGCAGGCTTATCTTGGCATCGCATTCGGTTTTGGCATACCGATGGCGTTCGCCGCCCAACTGGCTTATATCCCGCCCGTCGCCTGGATACTGTTGGCGGCTAACGTGTTCTGGGCGATCGCCTACGATACCGAGTATGCGATGGTGGACAGAAACGACGACATCCATCTGGGGATACATTCATCCGCCTTGCTCTTCGGTCGTTACGATGTGCTGGCGGTGATGCTCTGTTACGGGGCGGCGCTGGCTTTGCTGGCGCTGGCAGGATTTGTGGCCAGCCTGGGTGTTTTGTATTTCACAGGTCTGGCCGTGGCTTTCGTCATCGCATTGCATCACTACCGTTTGATCAAGGATCGCCAGCGCGAGGACTGCTTCAGGGCATTTCTCCACAACAACTGGATAGGTGCTGCGATTTTTGCCGGGATCGTACTGGCATGAAGGAAGGCCATCCGGTCTTGCGATACGCTCGCGCTGCAGATTTGGTTACTGCATAATATATCGGCTGATCAGTAAAATAGCCTTATACTGAAGGCGCTTGTTTTCATCCAGGAATGACTATGACCATAGTCGCGGTTTTCAACCAGAAAGGTGGAGTAGGCAAAACCACCACAGCCATCAATCTCGCCGCGGCGCTGGCGCGGCGGGGTCACAGGCCCGTCGGCATCGATCTGGATCCTCAGGCTCAATTCGGTTCAATTCTGGGCGTTGCCGCGCGCAGCGGGGACGACAGCATCTTCAGCCTGTTTGCGCGCAACCGTCCGCTGTCCGAGGTCATTCAGGAGACATCAAGCGGAATCCGGCTTATCCCGTCTCATGCGGAATTGTCGAAAGTCGATGCGATCTACGGCAAAGGCTACAACGCCATCAACAAACTGAACCTGGGTTTGCAGGCTGAGAAAGAGTCCTGTCCCTGGGTGATAGACTGCTGTCCCATGGTCGGTGTGCTTTCTCTGAATGCTATTTTCGCCTGTAACGGGGTGATCGTCCCGATCTCGGCAGATCATCTCTCATTCAAGGGGGCGCTGCAGATCAGAAAGACGCTGGGAGCGCTGGAGCAGGTGTTAAAGCGCAGGATCAACCGGCGATATCTGCTCACCCGCTTCGATGCGCGCAGGCGTATGGCGGCTGAGGTGCTGCTGATGGCGGAAAAGGAGTTCGGCTCAGATGTCTGCAGGACGCTGATCTGCGAAAACGTCAGTCTGGCTGAAAGTCCTGCGGTCAACAAAACCGTATTCGAACATGCCCCGAACAGCCGGGGCGCAAAGAATTACGAAGCGCTGCTCGACGAGCTTCTGTCAGACGGATTTATCGGCTAGGGCGCTTTCTTTGGCGATCAAGGTCAGCACTTCTTCTATGTCAGCCGATGGCAGAATTCTCTTATCCATGTCCACCATTTTGCAATGCATCACGGTGCAGCCCTGATACATTTGGCGCAACTTCCTTTCCGCATCCGCCGCATCACGGCCCTGTATCTGGATGTTATCAACAGGCTGGCCGTTCCTCGTGGTGACGGAAAAATTAAATTTCAGCATGGCTCATCCGATATCCGCCCTCTCAGGAGGTCCGGCAGTAGCAGTATACGAACTGCTGAATTTTCCCTGCGGGAGTGCGGTGCTCTTCGGTCTGATGTTTTAACAGCTTGAACGCATCGCCGAACTGACCATGCAATTGATCGGCGCTATAGCGCATCACGGGCAATCCGCTGCACTGCAAGGGGCCATCCTCGCCAAAAGTCGCCACGATGACATGACCGCCCGGTTTTACCGATCGCAAGACGGTCTGAACGTAGGCGGCCCTGTCGGCAGGCTCGGTCAGAAAGTGAAACACAGCCCGGTCGTGCCAGACGTCATAGCGCATTTCAGGCAAGCTGGCCCGCACGATGTCTGCCTCTATCCAATTGACAATATCTGCCAGTTTCCCCAGACGCTGGCGCGCCGCATCCAGCGCCGCGCCTGACAGATCCAGCACGGTCAGATCCCGGTAGCCATCGGTCAGCAGGTCGTCGATCAGCGTGGAGGCGCCGCCTCCCACATCTATGATGGCCGCATCGTGCCCGACTCCTGTCGAGCGTATCAGGTCGAGGGAAAGGTCGGCATGTTCCTGAAACCAGCTCACCGTGTCGACCGGCTTGTTCGAATAAACATTTTCCCAGTGGTCTTTGGTCTGCATGGCTATGCCCAGTCGGTCGGAACCAGGAAGCGGTCATACAGCTCGGCTTCCGGCGTACCGGCTTCTGGGTGCCAGTCGTAGCGCCATTTAACCAGCGGCGGCATCGACAGCAGGATGGATTCGGTGCGCCCGTTGGACTGCAGACCGAAGATGGTGCCGCGGTCGATGACCAGATTGAATTCCACGTAGCGGCCGCGACGATAGAGCTGAAAATCGCGTTCGCGCTCGCCGTAAGGCGTGTTCATGCGCTTTTCCAGTATAGGCACATAGGCTGACAGGAAATGATCGCCCACGCTCTGCTGGATGGAAAATGCCGTCTCGAAGTCGGGGGTGGAAAGATCGTCGAAGAAGATGCCACCTATGCCGCGCGGCTCGTTGCGGTGCTTCAAGAAGAAGTATTCATCGCACCATTTCTTGTATTTTGCATGCAGATCGTCGCCGAAGGGGGCGAGTGAGTTCTTGCAGATCTGGTGAAAATGCACCGCATCTTCTTCGAAGCCGTAATAGGGGGTCAGATCCATGCCGCCGCCGAACCAGAACACGTCCTCGCCATTGGGCTTGTGCGCGATGAACATGCGCACATTGGCATGTGTGGTCGGCGCGTAAGGGTTGCGTGGGTGCATCACCAGCGACACGCCCATCGCCTCCCATGAACAACCCGCAAGTTCTGGACGGTGGGCGGTGGCCGACGCGGGCATCTTATCTCCCTGCACATGCGAGAACGCCACGCCGCCTCGCTCCAATACATTGCCTTCTTCGATGATGCAGCTAATGCCAGCCCCCTTGGTGATGCTGGAGCCTTGCGCCGAGTCTACCGAAGGACGCGTCCAGGCATCGCGGATGAATTTCTTGCCGTCCACCTGCTCCAGTCGTTCTACGATCAATTCCTGCAATTCGAGCAGATATTCTTTTACCGCTGCGCTGTTTACGCTCATGTTCTCTCCGGTTGTTGGTCATTCCTGTTTCGGCAGGAATCTAATGTTAACTTCGTATGATTCTACCATCCGCCCATGCAAGGATACTCGAAGGCTGCTTGCGTTTCCCCACCCTTCCGGGCAATACCATGACATCGCGCCCGAACAGCCGCTTACATTCCGTGTATGTCTTTGCCGGACGCATCCCGCTTACATTGGCGCTGGTGGAAACCAGTGCACTCCCTACGCCGCGGCACAATTTTCTGGCGAAAGGATGAGCGGTCAGGCGCACCGCCAGCGTGTCGTGTGCCCCTCTCAACCATCTGGGCGCCGTTTTTTTCACCGGCATCAGATAGGTGATCGCCTTCGCACCATCCGCTTTTAGTCTGATTTGCTCGCTCTCGTTCAATGGCTGCAGGTAATGTGCCAGCTGTCTGTAGTTCGATGCGATCAGTATCAGCCCCTTGGCTTGCGGACGGCGCTTGAGCCTCAGCAGTTTCTGCACCGCAGCCCGGTTACTGGGATCGCAACCCAGCCCATAACAGGACTCGGTAGGATAGGCGATCAGCCCGCCTCCTGTTAGATGAGCCGCAATCGAACGATACGATATCACTTGGCCGACTTGAGCGCCCGGTAACCGATGTCGCGACGCATCTGGCAGCCTTCGAAGGAGATGCCATCCGCCACCTGATAGGCGCGGCGCTGCGCCATCCGTACGCTGTCGCCCAGCGCGGTTACGCAGAGCACGCGGCCGCCGCTGGTAACGACCTTGCCGTCCACCAGTTTGGTTCCGGCATGAAATACATGCGCATCTTCCTCGGCATGGGCTGGCAGGCCAAAAATCACATCCCCCACCCGGGGCGTTTCAGGGTAATTGGCAGCGGCCATCACCACACCCAGCGCGACGCGCCTGTCCCATTCCACCTCGACCTTGTCCAGCGTCCCTTCGACGGCGTGCTCCACCAGCGACAAAAGATCCGTCTTCAGGCGCAGCATGATGGGCTGGGTTTCAGGGTCTCCCATGCGGCAGTTAAATTCCAGCACCTTGATGCTGCCCTCGGGTGAAATCATCAGCCCTGCGTACAAGAATCCTGTGTAGGTATGACCTTCCTTTTCCATGCCCTGTACGGTTGGCTGTATCACCTCGCGCAGCGCACGTGCATAAACCTCAGGGGTCACCACAGGCGCGGGAGAATACGCGCCCATACCGCCGGTATTCGGGCCCAGATCGGCGTCCATCAGGCGCTTGTGATCCTGACTGGTTGCCAGCGGCAGAATGTTTTTGCCATCCACCATCACGATGAAGCTCGCTTCCTCGCCCGCCAGGAATTCCTCGATCACCACGCGTGCGCCCGCATCCCCCAGCTTGTTGTCGGAGAGCATCATATCGACCGCCTGATGCGCTTCATCGAGCGTCATCGCGACCACCACGCCCTTGCCTGCCGCCAATCCGTCTGCCTTGATGACAATCGGCGCGCCGTGCTTGTCCACATAGGCATGTGCGGCGGCTACATCGCTGAAGGTCTCGTAAAATGCGGTCGGGATGTTGTGCCGCACCATGAAAGCCTTGGCAAAGTCCTTGGAGGACTCGAGCTGTGCTGCCGCTTTTGTGGGCCCAAAAATCTTCAGACCCGCACGGCGAAATACATCCACCACGCCTTTAGATAGCGGTGCTTCGGGGCCGACCACGGTCATGTAGATATTTTCGCGCTGCGCAAAAGCCAGCAACTCGGCCACATCGCTGATCGCGACATTTTCTACGCCGTTTTCAAGCGCAGAACCCGCGTTGCCTGGTGCGACATATACTTTTTGAACCTTGGGTGCCTGCGCCAGACGCCATGCCAGCGCGTGCTCACGACCACCAGAACCGATTACCAATATCTTCATACTTACCTCAAAATAAACAGGGGCACTTCATTTGCCCACAACAGTAGATGCCCATTGATACGCTAAATCAACTAATTGCCGCATTTCTTCCAGCGACATACTGATATACGGTGTTTCTTCATAACGCAAAATTACCGCAAACGGATTAAGGCTACTGAAACGGTCTGCCGAAAAAGGCATTGCCACGTCGTGGTGCAACAACAGATCAACCAGCTCGTCCACATCATGCGTGCGGCGAAATACAATACCGTTATATTCGGCTACTGCCTTGAGACATTTCTCCACTGCCTGCTGCGCAAAAAATCCCGGCGCTGAGACATCTACTTCAGGGTGTGTTGCCAACGCCTGAAATGACGTGATATCTCGCTTTGCCAGCGTCAACAGTCTATTTGCAACATCAAGCGGCGGAGTCATACAACACCTTGCCTTCACGCAACGCCCAGTAAACAGCGGTGGAGCAGGAGTCCTGCTGCTGATCGAGATCAGACTGCGAGCAGACCAGCACATCGGCAGGCACGCGAAGCGGGCGCAACACTTGGCGCAATCTCACCATTTCGCCAAACTTATCCAGCAAAGTCGGCTCAACCACCAGAAAGTCCAGATCTGAATCTTCCTGTGCGTCACCACGCGCATACGAACCGAACAGAATCACTCTGGACGGTTTGGCTGCTTCGCCCAATAAAAAGGCAGCCTCTCGTATGGTGTGGTCGGCAATCACAGTGATTAGTGTCTAAAGTGACGGTAACCGGTGTAAACCATCGCGATACCGTGTTCGTCCGCTGCGGCGATGACTTCCGCGTCGCGCATCGAACCGCCCGGCTGAATGACCGCCTTGGCACCGGCTGCGGCCAGCACTTCCAGTCCGTCGCGGAACGGGAAGAAGGCATCCGAGGCGACTACTGAATCCACCAGACTCAAGCCTGCGTTCTGCGCCTTGATGGCGGCGATCTTGGTTGAATCCACTCGGCTCATCTGGCCTGCGCCCACGCCTAATGTCTGGCCGCCTTTGCAGAATACGATCGCATTGGATTTCACATACTTCGCAACGCGCCAGGCGAACAGCATGTCCTGCAACTGCGCAGTCGTAGGCTGGGTCTTAGTCACAACCTTGAATTGAGATGCCTGTACGTTCAGGATATCCGGTGTCTGCACCAAGAGACCGCCGCCGACGCGTTTAAAATCTAGCTGATTGTGTGCATCGGACAAAGGCACGACCAGCACGCGTACGTTCTGTTTGGCAGCGGTAATCGCAAGAGCCGCATCGGTTGCGCTCGGTGCGATGATGACTTCGACGAACTGATTGGCGGTGATTTGCGCAGCGGTTTGCTCATCCAGCTCTCGGTTAAAGGCGATGATGCCGCCAAATGCGGAAGTCGTGTCGGTCGCATAGGCCAGCTTGTAGGCGTTCAGAGGCGTATCGGCTACCGCAACGCCGCACGGATTGGCGTGTTTTACGATCACGCAGGCGCACTGATCGAAGGTCTTGACCAGCTCCCAGGTCGCATCCGCATCACCGATGTTGTTATAGGAAAGCTCCTTGCCCTGCACCTGAGTGTAGTTGGCAATCGAACCTGCAACCGGATTGAGCTCGCGATAGAAAGCCGCATTCTGATGCGGATTCTCACCGTAGCGCATGTCCTGCACCTTGGCGAAGTTAAAGTTGATCTGTGCCGGAAATTCGGATTTCGCGCCGTCACTGGCGATGGTGGTCAGGTAGTTGCTGATGGCTGAATCGTAAGCGGCGGTGTGCGAAAACGCCTTCTTCATCAGATCGAAACGGGTTGCGTCACACACGGCACCGCCGTTGGTCTGCATCTCGGCCAGAACGTCCGAGTAATCGGCAGGATCGGTGACGATCGCAACATGGCCGTGATTCTTGGCCGCTGCACGCACCATGGTAGGGCCGCCGATGTCGATGTTTTCGATCGCATCTTCCAGAGTACAGTTGGGCTTGGCGATGGTTGCGGCGAACGGATACAGATTCACCACCACGAGATCTATGGTAGGAATGCCGTGTTTTTCGAGGGTAGCGACGTGTTCTGGCAGATCGCGGCGCGCCAATATGCCTGCGTGTACTTTGGGTTGTAAGGTTTTTACGCGTCCATCCAGCATCTCCGGGAAGCCTGTGTAGTCGGCCACTTCCGTGCAGGGAATGCCGTTGTCGGAAAACAGCTTCGCAGTTCCCCCGGTGGAGAGGATTTTTACGCCGAGGTCATTTAAACCTCTTGCGAATTCTAGTACGCCGGACTTGTCCGAAACGCTGATGAGTGCCTGTTTGATGGTTGCCATGTTGAAGTCCAGTTAATATAAATTCGGTAAGTGGTGAGTGGTGAGTCGAAAAACTGAATCCCGCATCCTGAATCCTGAATCCTGAATCCTGCTTTATTCAATCCCGTGCTGGGTCATCTTCTTGCGCAAGGTGTTGCGGTTGATGCCTAGCATGGCGGCAGCCTGAGACTGATTTCCCCCGACTTGCGCGAGCACCATTTCGACCAGCGGTTTTTCGACGCAGTTCATCACCATGTCGTAAAGATCGCAGCCGGGCTGTTCGCCGTCGAGATCGCTAAAGTATTCGGTCAGTGCCAGACGCACATAGCGCGCCATCTCGTTCTCGCATATCACACTCATGCCGCCAGCTCCTCAACATCATCAAGATAGCGCAGCTGTAATCCGCGCTCTGCCTGTTCTGCAAAAAATTCATCCACCGCTGTGTGCTGCTCCTGCGGCGTTTCCAGCTGATTCATCCGGTGACGGAAATGCGCAGAACCTGCCAGGCCTTTCGTGTACCACGAGATGTGTTTGCGCGCGATGCGCAGCCCGGTGTATTCACCGTAGAAATCATACAGGTCGATCACATGGGCCAGCAACACGCGATGTATTTCGGCTACTTCAGGGTGCGGCATATGCTCGCCTGTTTTTAAGAAGTATTCGATTTCGCGGAACAGCCAGGGGCGACCTTGCGCCGCGCGACCTATCATCACCGCATCCGCACCTGAATATTCCAGCACGAAACGGGCTTTTTCCGGCGTGGTGATGTCGCCATTGGCGATGATGGGAATATTCACGCGCGATTTTACTTCCGCGATCGTATCGTATTCGGCGTGCCCCGTGTAGGCGCAGGCGCGGGTCCTGCCATGTATGGCCAGTGCCTGTATGCCTGAATCTTCTGCGATTCTTGCGATGTTGACCGCATTGCGGTTGTTTTTGTCCCAGCCGGTGCGGATTTTCAGCGTCACCGGAACCTGCACCGCAGACACAACGGCTTCCAGCAGTTTTGCGACCAGCGGCTCGTTTTGCAACAAGGCGGAACCCGCCATCACGTTGCAGATTTTTTTTGCCGGGCAGCCCATGTTGATGTCGATGATCTGCGCGCCGTTATCCACATTGTGGCGTGCGGCATCTGCCAGCATTTTTGCA
>CAYPIG010000040.1:0-25452 GCA_964410705.1 uncultured Gallionella sp. | reverse complement strand
GAGCTTCAACATCACATGATCACCGTGCTCCCCGCAGCCGCGCCCCTCGTTGATTTCTATGGTCATGGCGCGCGAAACCACATCGCGGCTGGCCAGATCCTTCGCGTTCGGCGCATATTTGGGCATGAAGCGCTCGCCGTCCTTGTTCACCAGATAGCCGCCCTCGCCTCTTACCCCTTCGGTGATCAAGACCCCCGCGCCATATACGCCTGTCGGGTGAAACTGAAAAAATTCCATGTCTTCCAGCGGGATGCCGGCACGAGCCGCCATGCCTAAGCCATCGCCGGTATTGATGAAGGCGTTGGTGCTTGAATGAAAGATGCGCCCTGCTCCCCCTGTGGCGAACAAGGTAGCGCGTGCCTGAAACATCATCACTTCGCCGGTTTCGATTTCCAGCGCGGTCACGCCCAGCACGTCGCCGTCCTCGTCGCGGATTAAATCCAGCGCCATCCACTCGATGAAGAAATTGGTATTGGCCTTGACGTTCTGCTGATACAAGGTGTGCAGCAGCGCGTGTCCGGTGCGATCCGCTGCCGCACAGGCGCGCTGCACCGGGTTCTTGCCGTAATCCTGCATGTGTCCGCCGAACGGGCGCTGGTAGATCTTGCCGGAATCCAGTCTGTCGAACGGCATGCCGTAATGTTCGAGTTCGTAGACCACTTCGGGTGCGGCACGGCACATGAATTCGATCGCATCCTGATCACCCAGATAGTCCGAGCCTTTCACGGTGTCATACATGTGCCAGTGCCAGTTGTCCTCGTTGACATTGCCAAGGGAGGCCGCAATGCCGCCCTGCGCCGCCACAGTGTGCGAACGGGTGGGAAATACCTTGGATAAAACGGCTACCTTGAGCCCCGCTTCGGCCAGCTGCAAGGCCGCGCGCATCCCGGAGCCTCCCGCGCCCACCACCACCACATCAAACGTTCTTTTATTGACTGCCATTACATTCCCCAAAGAATCTGTACCGACCAGATGGCATACAGGATCAGCACCAGGATCACCAGTACATGTATTACCAGACGAATCCCGTCAGGCTTGATGTAATCCATTACGATGTCGCGTATGCCTATCCAGGCGTGATAAAAAACGCTGAACAAAAACAGCAAGGAAAAGGCGCGCACCGGCTGGCTTGAAAACAGCCCAGTCCAGCGGTCATAGCCCAGATCCGGATGCAACAGGAGATAGCCGCCCAAGGCAAGACTGCCTGCCGCCATCACTACCGCCGTGATGCGCTGGATCAGCCAGTCGCGCAGACCGTAATGGGCGCCGACCACGACGCGATTCACCATAATTTCACCCCGATCAGAACGGTTAACAGCAGGCTTGTGACCATCACGACCTTGCTGCTGTCCCGCGCCTGTTTGAGACTGGATACATAATGCAAATCGATCGCCAGATAGCGGATTCCCGCACAGAAATGATGCATGAAAGACCAGAGCAGGCCCAGCAGCATCAGTTTGATTAGAGGATGCGAGAGCAGCTCCATCAGTTGATCATAGGTCACGACAGAGCGCAGGCTGTACTGCAGCATCAACAGCAGCAGCGGCAGCGCCAAAAAAAGCGCCAGACCGCTTACGCGATGAAGGATGGAGACAAAGCCGGGAAGTGGCAGTTTGATGAGATGCAGCGCAAGGTGCTTGGGACGTTTTTTAATCATGACCAACCTTCGGCTAAAAATTCTGGACGGGATGTTACACCTTTTGCATGACACAACCAAAAGATTTATGATGGGTCCACCCATCATAAAAGGATCAGACCATGAAAGCTCCCGTACGCATCACGATCACCGGCGCAGCAGGACAAATCGGCTATGCTACCCTGTTCCGAATCGCCAACGGGGACATGCTTGGGCGCGAACAGCCGGTCATATTGCAACTGCTGGATCTGCCGCAGGCACAAGGCGCGCTGCGCGGCGTGATGATGGAGCTGGAAGACTGTGCGTTCCCGCTGCTGCAGCAGGTCATCATCACCGATGATCCCAGAGTTGCATTCAAGGACACCGAAATTGCGATGCTGATCGGTGCTCGTCCTAGAAGCAAAGGTATGGAGCGTAAGGATCTTCTGGAGGCCAACGGCGCGATTTTTTCAGCACAGGGCAAGCTGCTCAATGAACTGGCCGCACGTCACGTCAAGGTACTGGTGGTAGGAAATCCTGCCAACACCAATGCGCTGATCGCGATGAAAAATGCCCCCGACCTTGATCCGCGCAACTTTTCGGCGATGATGAGGCTGGATCACAACCGCGCCATCGCTCAGGTCGCCATCAAACTGTTCCAGCCGATCCGCGACATCAAGAAGATGATCATCTGGGGGAATCACTCCGGCACGCAGTATCCGGATCTGGATCACGCCGAGATCCGCGGTCGCCTGGTCCGGGACATCCTGCCCGATCAGAACTGGGTGGAAAACGAATTCATCCCGTCGGTACAAAAGCGCGGCGCGGCGGTGATAGAGGCTCGCGGCCTGTCGAGTGCGGCCAGTGCGGCCAATGCCGCCATCTCGCATATCCACGACTGGATGTTAAGTTCCCACCACAACGACTGGGTGACGATGAGCGTGCCCTCCGACGGCAGCTACGGCATCCCCGAGGGTGTGCTTTATGGTTTTCCTGTCACCTGTCGTCACGGCCATTTCAGCATCGTGCAGAACCTGACTGTCAGCGAACTGGGCCGAAAACACATGCTGGACTCCCATAAAGAGCTACTCGACGAGCGCGATCTGGTAAAGCATCTGCTGGGTTGATTTACAGTTCGCCTGGCCGCTTTTTCGACAAAATCAGTCTGAACGGATAAGCGGCTTATGCGGGCATACGCGTTATTGCAGATTTGACCGGAAAACTCAACAACATGCTCTCCAGCGCAGCGTCGTTTGTCACTAGATCGGCCAGCGAACTCTGGCGCAACACCGCAAAAAACGCGGCCAGCGCAGCATCCAGCACCGAGCTCAGTTTGCATGCTCCGGATATCACGCAGCGATTCTGTTTTGCATCGAAACATTCGACCAGATTGAAGTTGTCCTCCGTGGCAAGCAGTATTTCCTCTACGCTGATCGCTTCAGGTGCGCGCGCCAGCCTGATCCCGCCATTGCGTCCCCGCGTGCTGACGATCAGCCCTTTGCGCGTCAGTTGGTGGGAAATCTTGACCATATGGTTTTTTGAAACATTAAAGCGCTCACTGGTTTCCTGTATCGTGGCAGAATCTTTGTGACGCAGCGCCAGGTACATCATCAGTCGTAAGCCCAGATCGGAGTATTGGGTCAGTTTCATCTTTTCAATCCGAATAAGCTCTTATTTTGCGCCATGCGCCTTCCTTCCATATCACCTCATGCCAATCGGAAAAATCCGCCAGCGGTGCGCTCATAACTGCCCCGCTCCCCGCCACGATTTTATAGCTCACCTTGCCTTCTTCTACAGAGAGCACCTTGCGCACCGACAGTTGATCGCCCTGTTTGCAGTAATACATCCCTGCGGTGATCTGCCCGGCTGTATCCGACAGTTGCCATGCATGTTTTGCGGCCAGACGGTAGAGCTGACCTAATTCCTGCTCCGAAATATCGACAAACGATCCCATTTCGCTCAAAGCATATTTGAAGTCGGCCGTATTGAGCCGGTCAGGCACGGGCTTTTCAACCGGGTGCAACAGAGGATAGCGACGCCAGGTAAAAGCGTAGTTCACGGCAACGGCGGCTAAGAGCATCAGCAGCGCATTGAGCAGCACCGGCGTGAGCACGAATCCGTAACCTAACTCATGTACCTGCTCGCCGCCGATAACCGCCGTGAGCGCGGTCGCTCCGCCCGGCGGATGCAGGCAGCGCAGATAATGCATGGCGCCTATGGATAGCGCTACCGCCAGCGGCGCGGCGATCAGCGCATTGGGTACGCTCTTTGCCACGGCGACACCGAGCAGTGCAGAGATGGCATGACCACCCAGCAACGGCCAGGGCTGAGACAAAGGTCCGTGCGGCACGGCAAACAGCAATACCGCCGAAGCGCCCATGGACGCCACCAGCAGAGCCGAACCTTGCAGGCCTAGACCGCAGATCCACAGCGTCAGCGCTATTCCGATAAATCCGCCTGTCATGGCGATGATTCTATCGGCAAGCGTTTTATTGAAAGTCATCAGATGCGTTTGAAGTTTATCGCGATATGACCCGGCTCACGCGAGGTGTAATTGATCGATATTCCGTCACCGTAACGTTGCGCCAGCTGGGACAGCAACGGCAGCGGGTCGTGATCGTTGACAAAACTCATGGTTTCCCCGGGATTGAGTGCATCCAGCGCACCGAATATCGCCGCATGACGGAAGCGTTTGGCCACTCCCCGTGCATCGAATGGGTAGCATAAGTCAAATGAGATGGTATTTGCGCAGTTGTGTGACATTTTTTCTTCCGGATGGGTTAAGGTATGACAATATAACATGTATCATCTGTACATATTATATAATGCGTTTTTCGATTGAGGCTGAAATGATGACTACGCTGACCGATTTTATGAGCACCGATCACAAACAATGCGATGTAGCCTTCGCGCTGGCTGAAGAAGCGAGCCTTGACGGACGCTGGGAGCAGGGGAAAATCGCGTTCGATGCTTTCAAAAAGGAAATGGCACGGCATTTTCACCGGGAAGAGGAAATGCTGTTCCCCGCCCTGCTCCAGTGTGGCGGCCCGGTGGGGCCCGTGCAGGTGATGCGCATGGAGCACGCGCAGATGAATGATCTGATCGCCCAGCTGGAGGATGCGGTGAACAGCCGAAACATGGATGAGTACGGCGGAATTTCCGAAACGCTGCTGATCGTGATGCAGCAGCACAACCTCAAAGAAGAACAGATCCTCTACCCCATTGCCGACCGGATACTGGCCGAGGGGCGTTGCGATCTGATCGATCAATTGCAGTCGGTCTGAACATGCTGGACGTACGCGGCCTGCCGCCTCCTGAACCCTTTGAGCGCATCATGCAGGCCCTGCAGGAACAGGACGCCTTGCATGTGCTGATACACCGAGAACCCTACCCGCTCTACGAGGTGCTCAAGGAGTCTGGCTATTTCTGGCAGACCAGGGCGCTGGCGGATGGCAACTACGAAATCCTGATTTGCAAATGAGCAGCTTGAGCACCGAACAGGCTCCGCCCATCTTCGTTCCACTGCGCTTTTTTGCCATTGCGCCGCTGTTTCTGATATTAGCCTCGCTGATCGGTCTTTTCGGCAACGCCGACTGGTTTGAGCCACATTCCCCTGTCATGCTGGCCGCCACCCACTGCATCACCTTGGGCTTTATCGGAATGATCATGACCGGTGCGCAGCAGCAAATACTGCCCGTCGTCATAGGCAGTACGATCCCCGCCCAGCGGTCGGTTGCCTGGTTCACTTATCTGCCGCTGATTTTCGGCACCCTCGCTCTGGCAGGCGGATTTATGCTTAAAATTCCCGAACTGCTCGATCTTGCCTGGATGCTGCTGGGCGGCAGTTTCCTGATCTTCATCTTCGCCAGCCTGATCTCGCTGTATAGAGCGCAGGCCAGAAACATCACCCGAACCGCCATTTTCTTGTCCCTGCCAGCAATCGGCCTCGCTGTTTTTCTGGGCGCCCTGCTTGCCCGCGGCTATGCTACCGGACTGCAACTGGATTACGAGTCGCTCTCTTCCATGCATATCGGCATGGCGCTGGGAGGATGGGTCACGCTGCTCATCGCGGGCGTATCCTATCAGGTTGTGCCGATGTTCCAGCTCACCCCCAGCTATCCGGACTGGCTGACCCGGCTGCTAGCCCCCCTGTTATTGTTGTCGCTGATTTCATATGTCAGCCCGGTTGAAATCATCAAACTGCCCGCACAAATCCTGTTCTGGCTTTGTGCATCCTGTTTCGCATTGGTCACACTTCGCCTGCAAAGCCAGCGCCGCCGGAAAATTCGCGATGCGACGTTAAATTTTTTCAGGCTGGCTATGGTGTCGCTGCTGCTCTCCTGTTTATTTTTTGCCTTATCGCTGTGTGGACCTGCCGCATTGTTGAATCTGTCGGTCGTCTTGTTCATACTGGGTTTTGTCTTGTCGGCGATAAACGGCATGCTGTACAAGATCGTACCGTTTCTGGTCTGGTTCCATCTGTTTCGCGGCGGTATCAAAAAAAATGTACCCAATATGAAGCAGATCATCCCCGAAGTCTTGATGTGGCGGCATCTGTACCTGCATACCGCCGTCGTGTTCGCCGTGCTGATTTCACCGCTGTGGCATGCAGCCATCCGGCTGGCAGCAGCCGGGCTGGCAATTGAAGGCGTGCTGCTGTGTTATGCCATGATCCGCGCCATTATCGTCTACCGTAACAACTATGAACTATCCGGAAATTAAATTTTTGCATATCTGCTGCGCGGCTGTTAGCTATGCGCTGTTTTTATTGCGCGGCATCTGGATGATGAGAGCATCAGAAATGTTGCAACGTCGCTGGGTCAGAACTTTGCCTCATGCAATCGATACGCTGCTGCTCACCTCAGCCATAGCCCTGACACTGACCATCCATCAATACCCTCTGGTCGATAACTGGCTGAGTGCAAAAGTCCTCGCCCTGCTGTTTTATATCGGTCTGGGTTCTGTCGCGCTCAAATACGGCAAAAGCCTGAAAATTCGCATTGCCGCCTGGCTCACCGCACAGGCCGTATTTGCGTTCATCGTCTTCATCGCCCTCAACCACTAAAAAACCATGATCTCTTTGACTCCCTCCGACACCGCCCCCGGCTTCGATCACCCGCTGGAACTGCTGCGCGCCTGTCACGGCAAAATACTGAAGCAGTGCGACACGCTGCAAAAACTATCGCTTCATATAAAAACCAAGGGTTGCGATACTCAGGCCATGCAGGCGGCGGCAGGCATACTGCGCTACTTCGACACTGCCGGGCAGTTCCATCATCAGGATGAAGAACAGGATCTGTTTCCGGTGCTGCGCGCCTGCTCCGGGATGCAAACCGAACTGCTGGACCGTTTGCTGCACGAACACGAGGGCATGCAAGTAGCCTGGGATGCGTTGCGCCCCGCACTGGAGCAGCTTGCACGGGGGGGCTATGTCGAACTCGATGCCGCGGTGTGCGGCAATTTCATCGGCCGTTATACCGTCCACATAGAGACCGAAAATAACAGCTTGCTGCCGCTGGCCGAAAAACTGCTCAGCGCACAACAGCTAGTCGATGCGGGACGAAAAATGGCGCAGCGCCGGGGGGCGAAATTTCAATAGTTACCCCCAGTGCAGTTGACGCAACAAGCAGGTGCTGATTTATTCAGTTTGGTCATCGTAAAGCAACGGATGCAACGACTCAATCCCGACCAAAACTAAAGCCATCACGGATAGCCATCCGACTGATTGAAAAAGCCTGCGGTTATCCATCGCAGAAAAATCCATTTAAAACAATGCACTGGATTTTACAAACGCAATGATGACGAATAAATCAGCATTTTTCTAAGACACTGATATTTCAATCGACTTTGGCTTGGCTTTCCCGGACTTAGTCAAAGTGACGTTAAGCATGCCGTCCTTAAATTCAGCCTTCACGGCCGATTCATCAACGTCATCCGGCATGCGAAAACTGCGCACAAAGCGTCCATAAGAACGCTCCACACGGTGAAATTTCTTGTCATTTTCTTCCGTTTCATGACGTCGCTCCCCTTTGATGGTGAGCATCCCATCCTGCAAGGAAACCTTGACATCCTCCTTGCTGACACCGGGAATTTCAGCCTTGATCAGATATGCCGTGTCTGTCTCGCTGATGTCTGTGGAAGGCGTCCAGTCGTTCAAAGGCAGAATATCCGAAACGGATTCTGTCTTAGCTTGCGACCGGCCAAACAAGCGATTCAGGCGATTAGAGACCTCTTCCAGTTCCTTGACTGGATCCCATTTAACCAGATTCATGATGGTACTCCTGCGCGAGCGGCTTCAAAACAGTCCTCGCGCCAGCTGCAACCTGTTTGATCACACTCCCCGATGCCAGCCGTGGCAAAACAGTCGAAGTTTCCTTCACTGGTTTGAATCGACTTGATCAGTTCGGCTTTTGAAAGCGTGCCAAGCTCGATATTTTGCGACTCGGCGATGCTGCGTATTTGTTCAATTTCCATAACCTTCTCCAAGAAAAAGTTGCAATTAAATCAAAATCACGGCTCTGCCCAGATTAGGGCATTGTGCTAATTTTATACGGGAAATTTTTAAAAAAAAATCAGGAAATGCTGATTTAAAATCAGATGATAGACGGGGGAAGGCCTGAGTAAATCCCTGTTTTATAAAACCAGCACGGCCGCGCCCCTGATTTTTCCGTCCCTCAGGCGGCCCAGCGCCTGTTCGGCCTGATTCAGCGGAAATACTTCGACTTCTGTTTTAATCTCGGCCAGAGATGCTAATTTGAGAAATTCTTCTCCATCGCTGCGCGTGAGATTGGCAATCGAGCGGATGCTGCGCTCGCCCCACAGCAGGGAATATTGAAAGGCCGGGATATCGCTCATGTGGATGCCGGCGCACACGACAATTCCGCCGCGCAAGGTGCGGCTCAGCGCCAGCGGAACCAGCTCGCCTGCCGGGGCAAATATGATCGCGGCTTCATGAGGCGGACAGTTCAGAGCCTCCCCCGCCCACGCCGCGCCCAGCTTCAGGGCAAACTGCTGAGATTCGATATCGCCTGATCGGGTGACGGCATAGATCTGCCTTCCCTGCCAGATGGCCAGCTGGGCAATGATATGAGCGGCGGCGCCAAAACCATAGATACCGATGCGATCTGCCTTGCCACAGGCGGCAAGCGCACGGTAACCGATCAGCCCGGCACAAAGCAGCGGTGCTGCATGTGCATCGCTGTACCCATCCGGCAGGGCGAAACAGTAGTTCTGACTGGCAACGACGTACTCGGCATAGCCGCCGTTGAGGGTGTATCCGGTGAAATGTGCGCGATCACAGAGATTTTCCCGCCCGTCAAGGCAGTAACGGCACTGACCGCAGGTGTTGCCCAGCCAGGGCACGCCCAGCCGCTGCCCGATGCTGAAACGATGGGCCTGCATCCCCCTCTCGATCACGACACCGACGATTTCGTGTCCCAGGATAAGCGGAAATTTAGCGTCCGGCAGCTCACCGTCGATTATATGCAAGTCGGTGCGGCACACCCCGCAAGCCAGCACCTTTAACAAAACCTCTTCATCACCCGGAACGGGGCGCTCGACGCAAGTCAGCCTGAGCGAGGTTTTCGGTCCATCCAGCAACATCGCAAGCATGATAAACTCCCCCGCAAGAGTGCAATCGGGAAAAACTTACTCGACTTCGAGTTCCTTGACCCGCATTGCATCTCCGCCGGTTACGCGAACCTGAAAATCACCGCAATACGGGCAGGGTTCGTAAAGTGCAACCACCGTCACTTCCCGCGCGCAGCGTGCACACCACCCCTGCCCAGGCATTTCGACGATATCCAGCCGTGCCCCCTCTGCGAGGCTGCCTTTCATAGCCGCATCGAAACAAAAACGCATCGCATCAGGATCGACCGAAGAGAGTTTTCCTATTTCCAGAATCACCGAGCGCACGCGATTAAAACACTGAACCTGCGCCGATTCCTCGATGATTTCCAGCACGCTTTGAGCCAGAGACAGTTCATGCATGTCAGGCCAGCATATAAAAAGCCCCGCCCAGCACCGTAATCAAAGCCCCTGCCACCCTTTGATGGCCCAGCGAGGCCACCCCCATGCCAGCAAGGTGCAGCATGACAGTGGAGAGCATGAAACCTGACATATAGCCGACACCTGACACGCCTGCCGGCATTTCAGCGCCGTGCAGATGGCCGTGAGACAAGGCAAACAGACCGATCAGCAGCAAGCTCACCGACTGTGGCAAACGGATGGCGGCGGCGATCAGCAGGCCAGGCACCAGCAGAGAGGCCAGCACGCCGAGTTCGGCATAGCCAAAGCTGCCAGAAATACTGCCCGCGGCCATCAAAGATACAAAAAACAGCGGCATGCTGATATTCATGCGTGAATGAACAGCCCATACACCGACCGCGATCATGGCTAAAATATGGTCGATGCCGCTAAAGGGATGAAGCAGGCCATGAGAAAATCCCGACGCCTCCCCGACTCCGGTATGGGCGCAGGCAAGATTGGGTATGAGAAAAAACAAAAGGTAGCGCATGTGTATTCCTTCACGTCAGGCGGGCTTTAATCATACCTTCCATGCCCTATTGATACAACGTGTAAACACGGTCAATGCTCGCCGGTCAGAGGAACAAACAGCACAGGCAGTATTTTCTGAATCGAAATCGTCCCGTCCTGATTTTTTGCCACCTTGATCAGATGCTGACCGGTGAACTGCGAACCTTTGGGCATCACCAGAAAGCCGCCCGGCTTTAACTGCGCAATCCAGTGCGGCGAAACTTCCATCGCCGCTGCCGTCACCAAGATCGCATCGAACGGATGCCTCATCCGGCCAGCCATAATATCCGTCCGCAATCCGGGTCGTCACGTTGTCATATCCGGCCGACTTGAGATTTTCAATGGCCTGAGCTGAAAGTGCAGCGATGATTTCCACGCTGTAAACCCGCGCCCCCATTTCGGACAATATCGCCGCCTGATAACCCGAACCGGTACCGATTTCCAGCACCTTGTCTCCTATACAGACTTTTATCAGATCGGTCATCAGCGCCACGATGTAAGGCTGAGAGATCGTCTGCCCGTGACCTATCGGCAGAGGCCGGTTGAGGTAGGCCATAAAGCCTAGCTCTCCTGGCACAAAGCGGTGGCGTTCGACCTTTTTAAGCGCTGCAATCACTCGCGCATCCAGAACGCTTCGGCAGGCAGCGGCATCGAACAAAACATCTTCTATCATCCGCTGAACAGACATCATCCCCCCTCGCGCTGCTTGCCGGGTATCTTGCCAGGGCAACTCGAAGGGGTATGATTTTTCCTCAAGCTGCGGCCCTGTCGTTTCTATGAGATGGGAATTTCCAGACGCCCAGAGCCGGGTTTTTTGGGCAGGGTAAGCTCAAGCACGCCGTTGTTATAGCTGGCTTTGACGGCTTCCTGATCGATCTCGCAGCCGAGATTAAACGAGCGCTGCGCGGTGCCGTAACTGCGCTCGCAACTGATCAGACGCTCGCCCTCGCGAGTTTCCTTTTCCTGTTTGACTTCAGCGCTGATCGAAACCCGTTTCCCGTCTATGCTGACATGGATATCCTCCTTGCGCACCCCGGGAATTTCCGCATTGACCAGATACTGTCCATCGGCCTCTTTGACATCCATCCTGATCTGCGGCTCAACGGCGCCGAAAGGACGCATCATGAAACGGTTAAAAAAATCCCCGCTAAAGGGATCAGACAACAGAGGATTGATTCGCGATAACTCGTTAAACGGATCGTACCTTGTGATATTGCTCATGATCGTTCTCCTGATAAGTTAAACAATGGCCTGAATATTGGAGGCCTGATTCCCCTTGGGGCCTTGCGTCACATCGAAACGCACCCTCTGCCCCTCCTTGAGCGACTTGAATCCACCCATATTGATGGCTGAGTAGTGTAAAAACAGGTCGCTGCCGCCGCTATCCTGCGTGATAAAACCAAAACCTTTTGCGTCGCTGAACCATTTGACGGTACCGGTTGCCATGTGTTTTTCTCCTTGCCAGCATTTACGAGACTGAAACTTCTATCGCGCCGGGTTTAACCCGTGACGATTTGGGCAGCGTGATGCTGAGCATGCCGTCTTTAAATTCCGCCTTTACCGCAGTCGCATCGGCATCATCCGGTATGCGGAAGCTGCGCAAAAAACTGCCGTAGGATCGCTCGATGCGGTGAATTTTTTTATCTTCCTTTTCCTGGCGGCGTTCACCGGAGATGGTCAGCATGCCGTCCTGCAGCGTGACATGAACATCACGCTTTTCGACTCCGGGAATGTCGGATTTGATCAGGTAGTCCGAGTCCGTTTCGCTGATGTCGGTGGAAGGCGTCCAGTCATTCATGCTCAGTATGTCCTGATCGGTTTCGACTTTAGACCTGCCGAACAGACGATTGAGCCGGTCGGAGACCTCTTCCAGTTCCTTTAACGGATCCCACTTGACCAGATTCATGATGTCTCCCCCATTCTGGCCGATTCAAAACAATCCTCGCGCCAGCTGCATCCCGACTGATCACACTCGCCGCCGACAGCCGATGCAAAACAGTCGAAATTGCCCTCCTGAGTCTGTATCGACCTGATCAGTTCTGTCTTTGAAAGCGATCCCGGGTCTATGCATTTATCCTGGGCGATGCTGCGTACTGCGTCGATTTCCATGGCGGTTCTCCTGTTAAATTTCGCTAGAATAACTATCCGGCTGGGCTTCGCAAACCTCATCTTCTGGCTCATCCTGGCCCTGCTGCATTAAAACCAGTTCGATCTCTTCAGGTTGGGTGAGTAGATGGCTCATCGCTTGTTCCTTCATTGGATAGAGGCTTGATAATAATTATTAAAATCAATAATAAATATCGGGCGATGCTGTATTTTTTCAGGACAATGCAGGAGCCTTAAGCAGGGATTTCCCCATTTCAAAACCGCACTATTTCCACAGTTTTGAAAAATGCCACTTGCCGGCGATCGCGCGCAGCTTTTCGTACAGTTCACGCTCATCGTTGGATAGTTTTTCGGGAACATGAACCGAGATGCGCAGATAAAGCTCGCCCGAGCGTTTGCTGCCGAATTCTGGCAGCCCCTGATTTTTCAGGCGCAAGATGCAACCCGGTTGAGTGCCTGGCGGCACGTTCACACTGGCAGAGCCGGTCAGGGTGGGAACTTGCAGCGTAGTGCCCAGCACGGCATCGACAAGCTCAACCGTCTCATGGCGCAACAAGTCGGCCCCCTTGCGCTCAAAGCGGCTGTCCGGTTTGCTGTAGACGATCACGAACAGGTCGCCCGCCCCTCCCGCTCCCGGCATACCCTTACCGGAAATTCTCAGTGCCATCCCCTCCTCTATGCCTTTCGGTATCGTGACCGTCAGGACCTCCTCCTGCTCGATTTGTCCGCTGCCGCGGCATTGCTGACACGGATCCGGATTGAGGCTGCCTCGCCCGTGACAGACAGGACAGCTGCTGATCTGCTGAATCAAGATGTGCTCGTTTTCCTGTCGCCGCTCAACGGCGACGCGCCCCGTCCCTTTGCACTGGCGGCAAACTTCAGGAGCCGCGCCACCGGCCACCCCACTGCCGCGGCATGCGGCACAGGAAACTGGGCGGTGCAGGCGCAGTTTTTCCTCGCCGCCCGTTGCCACCCTCAGCAGCGGAACATGCAGTTCCATTTCGATGTTCGCACCGCGTGCAGGCGCGGCTCTTCTGCGGTGGACAAATCCCTCAAACGGAGTGCCGAAGTCGAAGTTGAGGCCGCCGAAAATATCATCGAAATTGATGCCGCCGAATAAATCGTCCTGACTGACGCCTTCGACAAAACCGCGCGCATCGTATTCCTGACGCTTGTTAGGATCGGACAACACGGCATAAGCCTCGGCGATCTCCTTGAATCTGGCCTCGGCATCAGGCTCCTTGTTCCGGTCCGGATGGTATTTCATCGCCAGGGTGCGGAAGGCGTCCTTGATCGCCTTCTGATCGGCCTGTCTGCCGACACCCAGCACGGCGTAGTAGTCCCGTTTTTCAGTAATGATGGATCACCTGACTTTACGTTTTTCGGCTTGCGCTTTTCTGGCATAGTTCAGCCTGATCGAAGTTAAATGATCAAGGCGCGTAGCCACTGCACCATTTACCGTGCCATGCGGATATTTTCCTGCCGAGTCAGGTTCGCCAGCCATCACCCCGGTCAGTATCGCCATCGCCTGATCTACGCTCTTTACCGCATAGATACTGAATTTCCCTTCCTCTGCCGCCTGCACCACATCGCGGCGCAGCATCAGGTGCACCGCATTGGCAGCTGGGATTAGCACGCCTTGCTCCCCGTTAAGACCACGCGCCGCGCAAATATCGAAATAGCCTTCGATCTTTTCGTTGACCGCGCCGATAGCCTGCACCTGCCCCAGCTGATTGATAGAGCCGGTAACGCCAAAACACTGTTTCAAAGGAAGGTTGGCCAAAGTGGAGAGCAGTGCGCAAAGTTCGGCCAAAGAGGCGCTGTCGCCCTCCACGGAAGAATAGGATTGCTCGAACACCAGACTGGCGGACAGCGAAAGCGGCTGGTTTTTGGCGTAACGCGAAGCGATAAAGGACGACAGGATCAGCACGCCTTTGGAGTGTATCGCCCCCGATAGCTTGACTTCGCGCTCGATATTGATCAGCTCCCCTTCGCCTAACCGGCAGGTTGCCGTGATGCGGGAGGGCATCGCAAAGGCAAACTCGCCCAGTTCCATCACCGACAGACCGTTGATCTGCCCGGTCACCGAGCCTTGCGTGTCTATCATCAGGATGTCGCGCAAAATCGCCTCATGCAGACGGTCGCGGATGCGGTCCTGACGGTGAATCTGCGCATCGATGGCCTGCTGCACTGCGGCGGATGTTACGACTGCTTGACCTGATTTTTCGGCCAGATAACTGGATTCGCACAAAAGATCAGTCAGGCTGCGCATATGGGTGCTTAGCCGCTGTGCATCGCCCGCCTGACGCGCCGCCTGTTCGATCACCCGGGCCACCGCCATCGCATCGAAAGCAAGCAGCATATTTTTTCGCACCAGGGTGGCGATCATTCCGGCATAGAGCCGTTGCGTGTCGGCGCTTCTTGTTATGCGCTCCTCACAATCGGCCGCTACCTTGAACAGCTCCGAAAACTCGGGGTCGTATTGCTGCAGCAGATAATAAAAAATCCGGTCGCCGAACAGAATCACCTTGGCATCGAAAGGAATCGGTTCCGGCTCCAAAGAGACGGTGCTCACCAGACTGTACAGCTGCCCTAGCGATTCTATGCGTATTTCCTTCGCATGCAAGGCGCGCTTTAAAGCTTCCCAGGCGAAAGGCTGAACCAGCAGTTTACGGATATCCAGCAGCAAATATCCGCCGTTTGCCCGGTGCAATGCGCCCGGCTTGATCAGCGTGAAATCGGTGACCAGCGCGCCGAACTGGGCGACATGCTCGATACGCCCGACCAGATTGCTGTAGGTAGGATTGTCCTCCCGGATGATGGGCGCACCGGTTGACTTTTCCCCGTTCGCCAGCACATTCACCTTGTATCTAGAATAGCTGTGACGGCTGATTATGTTCATCCCCGCGATGCTTGCCGACTCCTCATTTTTCCTGAAATCATCTATATTTTCAATAAGATCAGTCTCAATGTTTTCAAAGTACTTTAATACATCCGGATATTCGCTGTAGCGGCTTTTCAGCTCGTCCATGAGGTGCACGATCACCGAGCGCGTCGTCTGACGATCGAGCGACTTGATCTTCTCATGCCGCTCGCGGCGCCACTGCGGCATCTGCGCCATGATGTTCTCAAGACGCACCTGAAAGGTAGCGATCAGTTCTTCGATTCGTCTTCTTTCATCGACCGGGAATTTGTCGTACTCATCCGGCGGAATCACCACGTGATTGCGGGTGGGCGCCAGGGCAAAGCCTTCCGGGGTGCGCAGCAGTGCGACCTCCTGCTTTTCCGCATCTTCTGCCAGTTCACGAAACAGTCCCTCCTGACGGTGCGTATACTCATCCCGGATCAAGGCGGCCTGGGCATGGTATTCATCGCTCTCAAACAGGGCGGGAATGGCGCTGACCAGATACTCAACCAGCTTTTCCATGGCCGCCTTGAGTACACTCCCCTTCCCCGCAGGAAGGCACAGTTTCTGCGGTTTATGCGGGTGGGAAAAATTGTTTACATAGCACCAGTCGGGCGGTTCGGCTTCCGCTACGGCCTTTTTTTCGAGCAGTTGCAGCACCATGCTGCGCTTGCCTGCACCCTGCGGCCCCATCACAAAGACGTTGTATCCCTGATGATCAATCCCGGTGCCGAAACGGATGGCATCGAGCGCACGCATCTGACCGATGATCTCTGTCACATCTGCAAGTTCAGTCGTATCCTTGAAATCCTCGAATGGCTCACAAGCCCGGTACAAATCCTGAGGGTCTAGTGGAGTGTAATGGCTCATGGCTCAGTTGTTTTCTTTATACTCGGCATCGACAACCTTGCCGGCATCTGCCCCGCGCGGGGCAGATGCTGCACTTTCCCAGCGCGTTTCACCATAAGGTGAGCCGCGGCTTGCCTGCCCGGACTGAGAGTAGATCACCGCACCGGCCTCCTGCAGTACTTTTTTCAGGGCATCGGCCCGTTCACTGGCCTGACTGACCTCTTTTTTAAGCAGCGCCTCCTTGGTCTCGCGTAAACGCGCTTCTATGCGTTTTTTCAGCTCATCGGTCATCTTTTCTGAATAACTGGCGAGCAGCTTTTCTGCCTCGTAACAGGTCGCATCCGAGGCGTTGAGCTTTTCAGCATCTTCACGGCGCTTCTTGTCCGCATCCGCATAGTGCTCGGCGTCATTCACCATGCGCTTTTTGTCCTCTTCAGAGAGTCTTGTCGAGCCGCTGATGCTGATCGACTGACTCTTGCCGCTGGCGGTGTCTTGGGCGGAAACGCTTAAGATGCCGTTGGAGTCGATATCAAAGGTCACTTCCACCTTGGGCACGCCGCGCGGGGCTGGCGGCAGCCCATCCAGATTGAATTCGCCTAAGCTGCTGTTATCGCCCGCCATCGCACGCTCCCCCTGGAATACATGGATCGTGACACTGGTCTGCATGTCGGCTGCAGTGGTAAAGATCTCCGATTTTTTGACCGGAACCGGCGTATTGCGTGCGATCAACGGTGTGGCAATTCCCCCCATCGTCTCCACACCCAGCGTCAGCGGCGTAACATCCACCAGCACGATGCCGCCCACTTCTCCTGCCAGCACGCCAGCCTGGATCGCCGCCCCGCAGGCGACGCACTCCATCGGATCGACGCCCATCTCCGCCTTGTGGCCGAACAGCTCCTCAAAATAGCAGCGCACCGCAGGCATCCGGGTGGGGCCGCCAACAAATACCACCCTATCGACCTCCTTGGGCAAGACTCCGGCATCGTGCAAGGCCTGCTCGACCGGTCCTTTGCAGCGCTCGATCACCGAGCGCACCAGACGTTCCAGTTCGGTGCGATTCAAATCCAGTTCGAGGTGGCGCGGCTCGCCGTTAACCGAGGTCAGATAGGGCAAGCTGATGTGGGTCGCAACGCTGGTAGAGAGCTCGATCTTGGCGGCTTCTGCCGCCTCCATCAATCGCGCCGAAGCCTGCTTGTCGCCCCGGACATCGACACCTGTCGACATCTGAAACCGCTCGGCCAGATGATCGAAAATCTTCTGATTCATGTCGGTGCCGCCCAGTTGCGTATCGCCGCTGGTGGACTTGACTTCGAACACGCCCTTGCCGAACTCCATGATGGTGACGTCCAGCGTACCGCCACCCAGATCGATCACCGCGATGCGCAGCTCCTGCCCCAGCCGGTCAAGGCCGTAGGCCAGCGATGCTGCAGTCGGCTCATTGACCAGTCTGACCACTTCCAGCCCGGCGATGCGGCAGGCGTCTTTGGTCGCCGCGCGTTGATTGTCGTCGAAATAGGCCGGCACAGTGACCACCGCCTTTTCAACCGCCTCGCCTAAGAAGGCTTCCGCATCGCGCTTGATTTTTTGCAGTAAAAAGGCCGACAACTGCTCGGGCGAATAACTGCGTTCCCTAACCCGTATGTTTTCTCGCTTGCCCATGCGCCGCTTGAATGCGCTGATGGTTCCTTCAGGATTGGAGGTTGCCTGACGTCTGGCTGGCTCACCCACCAGAACCTGCCCGTCACTGGTGATGGCAACGTAGCTTGGAAAAGCCTTGCCGCCAACGCTGACACCCTCCGCGCTCGGAATGATGACGGGGCGCCCGCCGCGCAAAACGGCTGCAGCCGAATTGGATGTACCAAGATCGATGCCGATGATGTTCATACCCTGCTCCTATTTGGTTCTGAGATGATTTTCGCGCTGCGTATATCCCTTGTGACCGGGTTCGGGGAATCCGTAGTGCAGCGAGTTGAGGTAATGGGCTACATCGAAAATTTCATCCACCCCCCATTGCAGATTGCCCATCGCCTGCCAGCGCTCCACTTCGTCCAGCAGCGCTCCCCAGTCTTTCACCCGCCGCCTGTCACGCCAGTGTATTTCCACGCTGTGGCAGGCACTGCAGTGCATCGTATAAAGCAGTTCGCCGCGCGTTTTATCGTCCGCGGCATAGGCGGAACCGGACAGGAGCAGCAATAACAGCAGGCGCATGACGAACTACCGGGTTTCAACCGTGACGCGGCGATCCGGTTGCAAACAGGCGATCAGCGCGCTCCCCTGTTTGCCTTTGCAAAGGCTGACGGTGTTTGCAGCCGGGTCAGGCTGGCTCTCGCCTTTGCCGATCGCACTCATGCGCTCGGCAGAAATCCCCTTTTTCTCCAGGTATAGCCTGACGGCATAAGCTCGCCGTTCGGACAGATTCTGGTTGTATGCTTCTGTACCGATGCGGTCGGCATGACCGGTAATGGTCAGCAGACTCATCTCAGGGCGCAGCCTCAAAACGATTTTTTCATCGAGCATCTTCTGCCCTTCTTCCTTGACTTCGGCTCTGTCAAAGTCGAACAGCGTTTCCGCGCTCAATTGAATGAGGGTTTTGGGTTCTGCAGCCGGCTTGGCAATCGAAATTGCGGCCGGTACAGGTTGAGCTTTTTCGACTTTTTTAACCTCCGCCTTTTTCACCAGGTCCGGATCGCATTCAGCACTGGCCATATCGGGCGTCCAGTACCCGGTACGCCAGCATTCACCAAAGGAATTTCTGACAACTGCGCCACGTTCATCGACCAGATAGCCTTGCTGCCCCTCTTTCGCAAGACAGCTGGAGACTCCGCTTAAGGCGATAAAAAACAATGCAGAGTAAAAATTTTTCATGGCATTTCCCCTCTTAAACAATCAACGCATCAGTGCACCCAGCTCACCCTCAGCAAGTTCTGTTCAGGGTTATAGTGATACTCAAGCTCGCCCTGATAGGCGTGGTGCAAGGCCTCCCCCATGCCGCGCGCCAGATGGATGTCGGTGGTGGTTACCTGAGTTTCTCCGTCCTTTTCTTCCACCGCGATGATGCGTTTAAGCGGATGTTCCGCCCGTTCGCGTTTTTCGTGGTTGTGCAGAAGATGCATGATCTCCTCGCGGTGGGACTGGTAAAACTCCCCCTTCAGGCTCAAAAAACCGGCCGGATAGCGGTCGTGTATGCGGTGACAGGCGGGACATATTTCACTGTGTGCATCGACCGGGGCGCTGAGCCACTGCCAGCGTCCATCGTGAAATACCGCACCGCACTGAGAGCATACCGATGGCTCTAGCAGTTTACCTCGGGCTTTATAGGCATCATGCACTCGCTCCTGAAACAGGTTGTCGTGCCGGGAAATCTTGCTAAATCCGCTGTAACTCATGATGTTCTCCTGATGGTAGATTCCCTGTTCGAGGGCAGAATTAAATTCAACCGTTTGATCCGGTTCGGTGCGAAACATACCTGCAATGGATTGCCATTCATATATGTCGGATTAGCTATGCATTCAGGACGAATAGGCTAAGCATAAATATGCAGGTAAACTGCCCAAAGGCAGATGCGCGATCTCTCAGGCGCGCATTCTTGAAGCGATTGCGCTGCGTGTCATGATAAAATGATCCCAAACTTGGGTTGGCCTGTGACAATGACGGGCTTATTGGCAGGACAACGCGCAGCACAAGATCATCGCCATGTGCACATGACTGAAATAGAGCTCACCAGAAAACTATCCGCCGCCGTTGAAAAAATGCCGGCATTCCCCAAGAGCGTGCAGCGCATCATCGAATTGTCGCGCGATATCAACTGTTCGCCCAAAGAGATGGTTCAGGTAATCGAACAAGATCCTGTGATGACCATGAAACTGCTGCGCGTCATCAACTCTGCCAGCTACGGTTTTACCAAACAGGTGACCTCGGTCAATCAGTCTATGGTGTTTTTGGGGCTCAACACCATCAAAAACATGGCGCTTTCATTTGCGGCGATGGGGGTCCTTCCCAGGCAGACTGAAGTCGGATTCGACGTGCATGGCTATCTGACCCACTCTCTGACCACTGCCGCCCTGGCCCGCATTTTGTGCCAGAAATACCGCCGTGACGACACGGATCCTGCCGATTGCTATATCGCAGGTTTGCTGCACGACTTCGGCAAGGTCGTGTTGGGTCAGTTTTTACCCGCAGAATCGAGCGCGGCTCACGCCTACAGCATCGCGCACTCGGTTTCGCTGCACACGGCCGAGCAACAAACCATAGGGATAGATCACACCGTGATCGGCGGTATGCTGGTGAAAAAATGGCAATTTCCCGGAGCGCTCACCGAAACGATACGAAATCATCACGGCGAGATTCCCCCGGGCGATACCGTTCAGAGCTGTCTGTTTGTCGGCAACCAGATCAGTAAGCAACTGAAACTCGGCAACGGCGGCAACCAGACCGTAGAACCCCTCCCACCTGAGATGGAAAGCTATTTTGGCGGATCATTGCAGGATATCATCGCAAGCCTGGGCGATATTTCCGCACTGGAAAATGAAGCGCAAATGGTCGCCTGCCTTGGGCGTGAGGACAAGAAATGAAGCTGAAATTCTGGGGGGTGAGAGGCTCCATCGCCTCTCCGGGCGCAAATACGGTCAGATATGGAGGCAACACGACCTGCATAGAAGTCCGCAGCGATGACGGTCAATTGATCATACTGGATGGCGGAACGGGAATATTTCCTCTGGCCCAGTCGCTGCTTTCTGAACTCCCCGTAACGGCGCATATCTTCAATACCCACAGTCATTGGGATCACATACAGGGGCTGCCTTTTTTTCTGCCTATTTTCATTCCCGGCAACACCATAAAGCTGCACGGTGCATGTGATCCGGTGACAGGAGAGGGGCCCGAACGCATCATCAATATACAGCTGCAATACAGTTTTTTCCCTGTCAGCGCCTCCGAAATCAGGTCCCGCATTGAATACGTCACGCTAATGCCTAACGAAATCGTCCGGATAGGCAAGACTGCGATCAGGCCGGTGCTGCTCAATCATCCGGTCATCAATCTGGGTTACCGCATCGACTGCGACGGAAAGTCAATCTTCTTTACCGGAGATCATGAACCGCATTTCAATATCTACGCCCCGGAAGACCAGAGTTATCAGGAATATCAGTCCTTGATCGATGAACAAAGAGCCGCCATCATCGAGGCGATACGCGGGGTGGATATCCTGATCGCAGATACCTCTTACACGGAGGAGGAATATCGGTCTCGAAAGGGATGGGGGCACGGCACATTCGAGAGCAGCATTCAGCTCGCACTCGATGCCGGGGTTAAAATTCTATACTGCACGCACCATGAACCCACCCGTAGCGACGATGAGCTTGAAAGCATATTTTCCGATGCGCTCAAACGTTACCGCCCCGAAAAACTCGATGTCCGGCTGGCCCGTGAGGGAGACGAAATCCAGTTCTGAACTAGTCCTTTTCAGCCAGCAATTCGCGTATATCGTCCAGCTCATCGAAGCAAATGCCAAGATAATCGAGCGCATGTGAAAAATGCTCGTCGCTCACCTCGAAGTCTGCATTCTCATTTGAACCTGCCAGCAGACGTTCAGCGACATGTGTCACGGCGATCAGTGAAATAGCCGCTCCCGGCAGCGTTTTTTCAGGCAGATGGTAGACATCCTTTTCATGATGAAACCGGATCGACTGCCCGATGACAGCGGGCAAGCCCCAGTTGCGCGCCAATAGTGAACCGACGATGGGGTGGGTGCAGGGGAAATATTCCTCCTCGGCTTCGATCAGCCGCTGCTTTTTTTGCATGGCACTGTCCATGACCGAGCTATAGTTATCGAAACGTTTGCGCAGCAAAGGAATCGCCGAATCGTGGAACAGCGCGAAGGTGTAAGCCGCATCGGGAGCGATGCCGTATTGTTTTTTGGCGATCAGTCCGGCAGCGGTCGCCACCATAGAGGCGTGATTCCAGAATTTCTCCAGCCATTTTGCATCCGCATCAGACATGCAATTGCGCAGCGCTGCCGAGATGACGATGCAAACGACGTTGCGTATCCCCAGCCTTGCCAGCGCGACTGAAACGCGGCTGACCGGCTGACTGGTGCGGAACATCGGGGAATTTGCCAGTTTGATCGTCAATGCCGCCATGCCGACATCCTTCTCGATCGCATCCGCGAGTTTCCTGACATCGGGTTCATCCCGCTGAGCTTCGGACATCGCCATGCTCACGATCGCGGGGCAGGCGGGAATATCCACCGTTTTGAATACCTGATCGATATCGTCGTGGGATAAATCGTAACTATCTCTTGTTTCGCCCATGCTCACTCCGTTTTGTATGATGATTTTTCGCCAAAAGTCAGGCGCGCCTAGCTTAAAACTTCCGGCGGAACATATGATATAAGATTTTTTTGGATGTCAGGGACCGCAGGTTCACCCCGGCAAAAGTGCAAAATTTTCGTTATTTAATCAGAAAAAAAGAAATTGGTAACCTGTCAGTGCTGATAGTTACATTCTGTTCAAAATTGTGCTATGCAGACAGATGCCCCTAATCTGCCCGACTTCGGACTCATCGCTATTTTTTCAACGCAAGTTTATGGATATTGCCGTCCGTTTTATTCAGATGAGCCTGCGTAGAGTTTTGCTGAAAGCAAACTGGCCGACACGATCAGCGCCGCACCGATCCAGTCTCGCACCCCCATCGTTTCTCCGACCAATAGCCATGAAGCCAAGGCCGCAACCACCAGTTCGGATAGGAACAGCAACATCGCCCGGTTCGCCGGTATGTGCGTCACCCCGTACTGCACGGCAAAGCTGACTGCACACAGCGCAACGCTGAGCGAAGCCAGAACCCACCACGCCTGCGCGGAAATTTCGTACAGGGACACTTCCCCTCCGCGCCATAGCAAGGGAAGGCTGAGCAGTGCGGTACCCAGCCAGATGCTGTAGGTTTTGGTCTCTACGCTCAGTATCGTGGTGCGCCGGGACACCACATTGGATAAGGCGAAGCTGACCCCGGCTGATAAGCCTATCCATTCCGAACTGTTTTGCGGAAACGGCATGCCAAGCGATGGCTCCCAGAGCATGGTAAAAGCTCCGCCGATAGACAGGGCAATCACAGAATATCCGTAGCGGTTTAGCCGCTCACCCAGAAGCCAGTAAGAAAACAACAGGGTCCACACCGGCGCCAGATAAAAAAGCAGCAGCACGCGCATCACTTCGCCGTACAGCATCGCCAGCACGTAACCGAAATTGGCCCAGCCGGCACTGAACAGCAGCAGCCAAGTCCAGCGGCCTGCGAGCCTGAACTCGCGAAATACGCGCGGCAGCATGAAACTCCCCAGCAGCATTGCCAGTACATAGGTAATCATGGTTCCCAGCGGCCCTGAAACCCCCTGTTCCTGCAGCATACGGTAAGGGTACCAGATCAGTCCCCATACCAGCGCGCCGCTCAGGATGCCGACTGTCGGCATGATATTTTGTTTTGATGACAACGGTCCGCCCTTTATAATACCCGTCACTTTCACTGACGTTAAAACCGTGATGAATCCCGATCTGAATAAACTCCAGCCCTACCCTTTCCAGAAGCTCGCCGCCCTGTTCCGCGAGGTAACGCCAAATCCAGACTATCGTGCGATCAGCCTTTCCATCGGAGAGCCCAAGCACGACACGCCTGAATTCATCAGGGAGGCCATTGCGAAAAATCTGGCTGGACTTGCCAGCTACCCCACGACGGCGGGATCTGATGCGCTACGCAACACAATAGCCGACTGGCTGAAAAAACGCTACGACATTCCGGCTCCTGACTTCAAAACTCAGGTATTGCCGGTCAACGGCAGCCGCGAGGCGCTGTTCGCCTTCGCCCAGGCGGTGATCGACAAAAGTCGCGCCGAACCCGCGGTCGTTTGCCCCAACCCCTTCTACCAGATCTACGAAGGCGCGGCTTTTTTAGCCGGTGCGACGCCGTATTTTCTCAATACCGTTCCGCAGGACAACTACGCGCTGAATTTTTCTCATTTGTCAGAGGAAATCTGGCAGCGCACCCAGCTGATCTATGTCTGCTCGCCGGGCAACCCCACGGGGCGCGTGATTCCCATCGAAGAATGGAAGACCTTGTTCGAAATGTCGGATCGTTACGGATTCGTGATCGCCTCGGATGAGTGCTATTCTGAGATCTATTTCGATCAAGCGCCTTTGGGCGCACTGCAGGCTGCCCGACAACTGGGACGCGACGACTATAAAAATCTGGTGGTATTTTCCAGCCTGTCAAAACGCTCCAATGTCCCCGGCATGCGCTCCGGTTTTGTCGCAGGCGATGCCAGAATCATCGAGAAATTTGCCCTGTACCGCACCTACCACGGTTCGGCGATGAATCCGGTGATCCAGGCCGCCAGCATTTGCGCTTGGAATGACGAGGATCACGTCGCAGAAAACCGCCGTCTGTACCGCGAAAAATTCACCCGGGTGATGGAAATATTATCCCCGGTATTGCCCGTTGTACTGCCCGATGCCGCATTTTATCTGTGGGTACGCACGCCGATAGATGATGCCGCCTTCGCGCAAGCCTTATATCGAGATTATAATGTCACCGTTTTGCCGGGCAGTTTTTTGGCGAGAAGCAGCGAAGGCCTCAACCCGGGAGCGAATTTTGTACGTCTGGCGCTGGTGGCCGGAACGGAAGAAACCGTCGAAGCCGCAAAAAGAATCGCTCAGTACTGCAACGAGCTGGTAGCGGGTGGCAAATAGCTATTTGTCCGCTGCGCGGAGTTCGCTACAAGCTACAAGCTAATTTTAATTTAACAGGAAATCATCATGGACCAATTGCAACAGATCATAGAATCCGCTTTCGAACGCCGCGCCGAGATCACTCCGCGCAATGCGGATGCACAGCTCAAAGAAGCGGTCAACAACGTCATTGCTCAACTCGATCAGGGTAAGCTGCGCGTTGCCGAGAAAATCGACGGCGACTGGGTTACGCATCAGTGGCTTAAAAAAGCAGTCTTGCTGTCCTTCCGTCTGGAAGACAATGCCTTCATCAAGGGCGGCTTCACCAACTACTACGACAAAGTGCCTTCAAAGTTTGCCGACTACAACAGCCGCGATTTCCGCGAAGGCGGTTTCCGCGTCGTTCCTCCTGCCGCTGCGCGCCGCGGTGCGTATATCGCCAAGAACGTGGTGCTGATGCCATCCTATGTCAATATCGGCGCCTATGTCGATGAAGGTACCATGGTCGACACCTGGGCGACGGTGGGCTCCTGTGCCCAGATCGGCAAGAACGTGCATTTGTCCGGCGGCGTCGGTATCGGCGGCGTGCTGGAACCTGTACAGGCCAATCCCACCATCATCGGCGACAACTGCTTCGTCGGCGCCCGCTCCGAGATCGTCGAAGGCGTGATACTGGAAGACAATGTGGTGATCTCTATGGGCGTATTCATCGGCCAGAGCACCAAGATTTA
>CAYPIG010000039.1:0-26007 GCA_964410705.1 uncultured Gallionella sp. | reverse complement strand
GCCGTATGCCGTTCCGTGCCGCGCGGGCCGTACGCTCGCCCGCTCCCACCCGCGCGCACCGCTCAGCGTGTCGCGGACGGACGCGGTGGCGACCTGCGCGTCGACCCCGACCACCGACGACCGGACCGCGTCGTCGGACCCGCCCGCGGGTGCCCAGCCCGTTTCCCGTACGGCCGTTCCCGCCGGGGCCTCGATCCGGTGCACCCGTTCGGCTTCAACGGATGGGGTTCGGGAGCAACACCGCGGTTGGCCACGTAGCGCAAGCTGCCCTGCGCGGCTTTCAGTTTCTTCGCCGGACCGAAGTCCGCATAGCCTTCGCCGTGGGCGACCACGATAGGCATGCGACGGCCGGCCATGCCTTCGAACAGGATGGAAGGCGATTCCTGCACCTCCACCATCACAAATCGCGCCTCGAACTGCTCGGACTGGTTGCGCGAGAAATGCGCCCAGTTTTGGGCTCCCGGAATGATTTCATGCAGGTTGCTCATCATCTGACAGCCGTTGCACACGCCCAGCGCGAAGGTATCGCTGCGTTTGAAGAAAGTTTCAAACTGATCGCGCGCGCGCGAATTGAGCAGGATGGATTTCGCCCAGCCCTCGCCCGCACCCAGCACGTCACCATAAGAGAATCCGCCGCAGGCGGCCAGCCCCTTGAAGTCAGCCAGATTCACGCGACCGCTGATGATGTCGCTCATGTGCACGTCGACAGACGCAAAGCCTGCGCGGTCGAACGCCGCCGCCATCTCTACCTGACCGTTGACGCCCTGCTCTCGCAGGATCGCCATTTTGGGACGGGATTTCAAGATCGCAGGCGCTGCGTTGATGTCAAAGGTCAGCTTCACGTGCAGGCCAGGATCGGTCGCATCGAGCAGACGGTCGAATTCAGACTGTGCGCAATCGGGGTTGTCGCGCAGTCTCTGCATCTGATAAGTCGTCTCAGACCAGATGCGCTGCAGATTGACGCCGGTATCGGAATACAGCGTCTCAGTACCGCGAGAAACTTCGATCAGGCCCGATTCGTTGAGTCTGGCGATACGGCGGACGCTGAGCCCTGCGGCCTGTTCGAGCACATATTCCACATCGCTGTTCTTCACCTGAATCAGCGCGCCCAGCTCTTCATTGAACAGCGCGCTCAGACTGTCGCCCGGCAATTCGTCGAGACTGATGGTAAGGCCGATATGAGAGGCAAAGGACATTTCGGCCAGCGACACCAAAGCGCCGCCATCCGACCTGTCGTGATAAGCGAGCAGCTTGCCCTCTGCATTGAGGCTCTGAATCAATGCAAAAAACGCCTTCAGTTCAGCCGCCGAATCCACGTCCGGTGCGACGTTGCCAACTTGCTTGTAAACTTGAGCCAGTGCCGAACCACCCATGCGATTCTGACCGTGCCCAAGATCGATCAAGAGCACGCTAGTGTCTGTATCGGCCGCCAGTTGCGGCGTGAGCGTTGCACGAGTATCGGAACAGGGGGCGAATGCGGTCACGATCAGCGACAAAGGAGAAGTCACGGATTTATTCTCGCCGCCTTCAGTCCAGGTCGATTTCATGCTCATCGAGTCCTTGCCGACCGGAATGCCGATGCCAAGCTCAGGGCATAACTCCATGCCGACCGCCTTGACGGTATCGAACAACGCGGCATCTTCACCGTGATGCCCGGCGGCAGCCATCCAGTTGGCAGAGAGTTTGATGTCGCCTATCTTCGCAATCTTTGCCGCCGCGATGTTGGTGAGCGCCTCGCCCACCGCCATGCGCCCCGAAGCCGCCGCGTTGACCAGTGCCAAGGGCGTGCGCTCGCCCAGCGCAAAGGCTTCACCCAGATGAGTATTGAATCCCATCAGCGTGACGGCCACGTCCGCTACCGGCACCTGCCAGGGGCCGACCATCTGGTCGCGCGCCGTCATCCCCCCCACGGTACGGTCGCCGATGGAGATCAAAAAGGTCTTGTTGGCAACCGATGGCAGACGCAACACGCGCTCAATCGACTCTTTCAAGTCCAGAGTCGCGGTATCGAACGAGGGAAGATCGGGCGTCTCGCGCACCACGCTGCGCGTCATCTTGGGTGGCTTGCCCAGCAACACAGAGAGCGGCATATCCACCGGGTTGTTTTCAAACTCGGTGTCGTGCACGATGATCTGATCGTCCTCCACCGCGACGCCCACCACCGCGAACGGACAGCGCTCGCGCTCGCAGAAGGCGCGGAATTCTTCCAGGCGCTCGGGCGCGATCGCCAGCACATAGCGTTCCTGCGACTCGTTGCACCAGATTTGACGCGGCGACATGCCGGTTTCATCCAGCGGAATCTTGCGAAGCTCAAATGAGGCGCCGCGCCCGCCGCCGTGCACCAGTTCAGGCAAAGCATTGGACATACCGCCCGCACCCACGTCGTGGATGGACAAAATGGGATTGCTATCCCCCAGCTGCCAGCAGCGGTCGATCACTTCCTGAGCGCGGCGCTGCATCTCGGGGTTGCCGCGCTGCACCGAATCGAAATCGAGGTTCTCGGCATTGCTGCCGGTGTCCATGCTGGATGCCGCACCGCCCCCCAGACCGATCAGCATGCCGGGGCCGCCCAGATGCACGACCAGGGCGCCTATGGGCAGATCGTGTTTATGGGTGTGGATGGCTGAAATACTGCCAAGACCGCCCGCCAGCATGATGGGCTTGTGATAGCCGCGCATCTCGCCTGCAACGCTTTCCTCGAAGGTGCGGAAATAACCGGTCAGATTGGGGCGACCGAATTCATTGTTGAATGCCGCGCCCCCCAAAGGGCCGTCCAGCATGATCTGCAGCGCAGTGACGATGCGCGATGGCTTGCCATAATCTGCTTCCCACGGCTGCTCAAAGCCGGGAATATTCAAATTCGATACCGAGAAACCGGTCAGACCCGCCTTGGGACGCGAACCGATGCCGGTTGCACCTTCGTCGCGGATCTCGCCGCCCGAACCGGTTGCCGCACCCGCAAAAGGCGCGATCGCGGTCGGATGGTTGTGCGTCTCCACCTTCATCAGCGTATGCGTCAGCTCATTTGAAAACTCATAGCCGCCACCGGTACGAGGATAGAATCGGTCTATGGCAGCACCCTCGATCACCGATGAATTGTCGGAATAAGCGACGACCGTCCCCGCCGGGCTGACCTTGTGGGTGTTGCGTATCATGCCGAACAGCGACATATTCTGAACTTCGCCGTCTATCACCCAGTCGGCATTGAATATCTTGTGGCGGCAGTGTTCGGAATTGGCCTGTGCGAACATCATCAGTTCGACGTCGGTCGGATTGCGCTCTAGCTTCTTGAAGTTCTCGACCAGATATTCGATCTCGTCCTGTGATAAGGCCAGCCCCATCTCGCGATTGGCAACAGAGAGCGACTCAGCCCCACCCTGCAATATATCCACCGTCGCAAGCGGCAGCGGACTGCCGTGGCGGAAGATTTTCTCTGCAGCGCCTTCCACACCAGCCAGCACCGACTCTGTCATCCGATCGTGCAGCAGCGGCAATACGGCAGCCTTTTCAGATTCCGTTACCGCGGCACCACTCGCCGTTGAGAGGTAATAAATCACGCCGCGCTCGATGCGCTCGACGCCGGTCAGGCCGCAATGCTGCGCAATGTCGGTCGCCTTGGTCGACCAGGGGGAAATCGTGCCCAGACGCGGCACGATCAGCACCGCATCCCCTGCGGGTTCCTTGGCCGCTTTGCTCAGCCCCAGCACCTTATCCAGCAAGGCTGATTGCGCGCGGTCGAGTTTCGCACCCTGTAGCGCGCTGAAGTAGCAGTAGCGCGTATCATGAATGACGACATTGGGCGCGGCAGCATTCAGGGCGACGCGCAATTTTTCCAGACGGAATGCGGATAAGGCGGAACTGCCGACAGAGACTTTAAACATGGCGGGCGAGAATAAAATTCGGGACGCGATTATACTATGTCCCGCGCTTTAATTTAACGTTGCCATCATGAACCTGCAAACGACAGAGCACTTCAAATTGATGAAACGTCTGCCCAAACGCCCCGCTGACAGCCACAAGGGTCAGTTCGGCACGGTGAGCGTCATAGGCGGTGCAACCGGCATGACGGGCGCCGCGCTCTTGGCGGGGCGGGCGGCGCTAAAAATGGGGGCAGGCTGCGTGCATGTCGTACTGCTGGCGGAAGATGCGCCTTCAGTGGATATCGTGCAGCCTGAGCTGATGATACACAGGACATCGGATCTGCCAGACTTTCACCCCTATCTTCCCCCTGAAAAGAGGAAAGAGGCAAACGTTAAAAGCATTTTCAATGCCGATGTACTGGCAGTCGGTTGCGGGATGGGCACTGACTCAGCAGCGCAAAAGATGCTCGGCGATGCTTTGCAAAGTCCGGCAGCACTGGTGCTGGACGCCGATGCACTGAACCTGCTCGCCACTCATCTGTCGTTGCGCGAAATGTTGAGCGCCAGAAAAAACCAGACCGTTTTGACCCCGCATCCGGGAGAGGCGGCCAGATTACTGGCTTGCAGCACGGCTGAGATTCAACAGAATCGCATCGCGGCAATACAAAAACTCGCTGCAATGTTTCACTGCACGATCGTACTGAAAGGCAATCACAGCCTGTGCGCAACATCGGACGGACTGCATGTAAACCACACCGGCAATCCTGGCATGAGCGCACCCGGCATGGGCGATGTACTGACCGGGATGATCGCCTCACTCATCGCCCAGGGCATGAACGCCGACGATGCGCTGTTGCTGGCGGTACACCTGCACGGTGCAGCAGGCGATGAGCTGTCCAGCCAAGGTATCGCTATCGGCATGACCGCCACCGAAGTCACTGACTGCGCCCGACGGCTGCTCAATCAATGGTCGCTTCCCTGAAATTCAAATCGTCTTCTCAATCACGATACGCGTAAAAAAGCCGCTGACGAATCCGCGGCTTTTTTACGCCGGTTTTAAAGACTAACCCTTCAGGCAGGTTTTCATGAATTCCTTGCGCGCATCGCCCTTCAACTCCTTGCTCTTGGCATCGGCATTGCAGTTTTTCATCTTGTCCTGTTGCCCAACCGGTGCTGCCTTGGCTTCTGCGGCAGGTGCGGCGGCTTTACCAGCAGGTTCGGACTTGGCAACCGGCTTGGCTTCTTCTTTTACCGCCGATTCCCCCTTCAGGACATAATCCTTCTTCAGGCATTTGCTCATGAAGGCTTTGCGCTCGTCGCCCTTCATGCCCTTGGCCTCGTCATTGCAGCCTTTCATCTTTTCCTGCTGCGCACCCGCAAATACGGATGCAGAAAAACAGATCCCCATACAAACCAATGCGATTGCTTTTTTCATGAATCTCTCCTTGATTAGCTCTTGGTTTCAACCGGATAGCGAAACGAGGTCATTATAGTCAGCCGTCTAAGTTTGAACAGTACGGCAAACTATCTAGGCATTTGGTTAGGCCAAACACTATCCTGCAAGCTGAGCCACCGGATCAGCGGCCCCGGATCAGCCGATCTGCGAGTAAAACCTGATCGTGTTGCGCCCGGCTTCCTTGGCCTGATACATCGCCATGTCGGCCATTTTCAGAATGTCCTTCTGCGAGGCCTCGTGGTTGACGAACACCACCACGCCTATGCTCGATGTGCAGCGGTGTTCCACTTTTTCGTCGGGCTGCACCGTCAGATGATAAGGCTCACCTAATGAGGCGCGCACCTTTTCGGCCACGATGCCCGCCTGAGTCAGGGATTCCTCACGGTTTTCGGCAAGTTCGGAGAGCACCACCACGTATTCGTCCCCGCCAAAACGCGCGACCGTATCGGTTTCGCGCACGCATTTCTCCAGCCTTCTTGCCACTTCGATCAGCAGCAGATCGCCCACCCCGTGTCCGTAGGTGTCGTTGAGCGGCTTGAAATTATCCAAATCGATGAACATCAGCGCAGCATAAAGTCCGGTGCGTCGGCTGATCGCGATGGCCTGAGCCAGCCTGTCGTTCAAAAGACGCCGGTTAGGCAATTTGGTGAGCGCATCGTAAAAAGCCAGCGTATAGATCTGCTCCTCGGTCGCCTTGCGCAGCGTGATGTCGTGCAAGGTGGCAACATAGTGACTGATCCCGCCGCCCTCCTCCCCGACTGCGGTGATAGTCAGCTGCTCCGGATAGATCTCACCGCTCTTGCGCCGGTTCCAGATCTCGCCGCGCCAGGCTCCGGTGTTTTTTATGCTGCGCCACATCTCAGCATAAAATTCCGCACTCTGACGGCCTGATTTGAGCATGCTGGGGGTATTGCCTATCGCCTCATCCTGAGAATAACCGGTGATCTCGCAAAAGGCGTGGTTGACCTGCAAGATGCATTTGTCGGCATCGGTGACCATCATGCCTTCCTGAGATTCGAACACCGTGGCGGCAATCCTGAGCTTGGCCTCGCTCTGCTTACGAGAGGTGATGTCGCGGGCAAATCCGGTGCTGCCCAGCAGTTTGCCGTTTTCATCGACCACCGGTGTTCTGAAGGTTTCTATCCAGTGCGTCTGGCCGCCTTCCGTAAAGCGCTCCTCACTGCGCTTTTGCTGACGCGATGCCATCACTTCGGCATCGGCATGATGATGCCGGTCAGCCTGCTCTTTGGGAAACAGATCGTAATCGGTATTGCCGATGATTTTCTGTATGCCCTTTTGCCGAAAATACTCAAAACAAGTCCGGTTCACCCGAATATAGCGACCTTCGACGTCTTTTAGCCAGGTCATATAGGGAGAATTATCCAGAATCGCGCGCAAGGCCACATCGCTCTTGCGCAGCCGCTGATTGAACAAGGCCAGCTCATCGGCAAATTTGTGCAGTTGCTGGCGGTCAAATTCCATTTCCTCCTGCAGTTGCACCACCCGCTGTGCCGCACGCAATCTGGCCACCAGCATCTTGGACCTGAGCGGCTTGGTCATATAGTCGTTGGCACCGGCCTCGAAGGCCTTCACCAGCTGCTCCATGCCTTCCTGCGCCGTCATGATGAACACGTAGATGTTGCGCCAAGCGGGATTTTGTCTGAGCGCGGTGCAAAACTCGATGCCGTCCATCTCCGGCATGATCCAGTCGGTGATGATGAGCTGCGGCATAAATTGATCGACCAGCATCAAACCCTCACGGCCGGAAGACGCCGAAATCACGGTATGCCCGGCCTTTTCCAGCAGAGACTGCAACAGCATCAGGATCAGCCTGTCATCGTCGACCAGCAAGATGCGCAGCTTATAAAACGTCGCCGCAGCATCCGGCAGTTCCTCATCGAGCATCACGGGTGCCAACGGAACGGCGCCGAACAGCTCGGCAAAGGGAGGCAAGGACACTGCAGTGATGCCGCAAAGACGGCTCCACTCCTGCCATTCGGCTACCGACTTGTCGCCAAGATTGGTGAGCGCCTCCATTTCGAGACCGAAGCGGGTCGCCATCAGCATCAGCCTGGGGATCATTTTTCGCCGTTTTGCGCCCTTTTCCAGACACATCCTCGAAAAATAATCCGCGATGTGCAATATGCTCATCAGACGGCCATTGCGGGAATCTTCCCCTATGCCCGAATCTTTCGGATTTTCATGGAACAGAACGATGTCCTGGAATACCTGCGGCATCCCCCAGTCTGCCAGCATGACTTGAGTCAGCTGACTGTGATCGAAACCGAATTGATTGCGCTCCAGTTCATGCAGGGTTTCGTGGTCTGCGCGGAGGATGGCGCTGTACTCCTGCGGATGAACCGTTGCCAGCGCAAGCGCGCCGATATGGCCTAGCAGACCCAGAACGAAGACCTCTTCGCCCGAACCCGTCCCGCTTTGCAATACCAGATTTTGCGCCGTGATCGCGGTGAGTAAAGAATGCGCCCAGAAGTCCTGGTAATCGAAACCCGGACAATTTCCGCTGCGGTTGTTTTCCATCACGGAAAGACCCAATGCCAGCTGGCGCACGGTGTTCATCCCCAGCACCGAAACGGCATCCACGACAGAGGCGATGGGGCGGGTCTGATAAGCGACACGGGCATTGGCCAGCTTGATGAGCCGACCCGACAGGGCAGGATCGGCCTTGATGATATGCGCCAGATCGTGACTGGATGTATCTTCCTTTTCGGCAAGACTGATCACTTGAAGCGCAACACCCTGCGGGGAGGGCAGCTGACTGCTGGCCCTGATCGCATCGAGTTTGGCATTAGCTGTCATAAGAACCTTAATATTTAAACGCTTTGTAACCTGAGCAAATCCATACGCGATTTTTCGATGTGATTATAGCTCTGGCAGACGATTCTGCGGCAAGCGATAATACGAATCTGCCGACTCCTTATCAAAGCGAAATAAAAATGTCCCCTGGTTGAAAAAGTAGAAATGTCCCTTTTGATCTCATGAGCGGGATGAGGGCGTGTACGCCGAGAATCTCGCCCCCTGTCCCTTCGGAGCCTCAGGGCGATGTCAGCTCGATATGGGATAGAACTTCGCGCCATCATTTGACCAGTGCAGAGCTTCATCTCATTCGGCGCACCGAGCGCTATCTGTCGAGACTCAACAGAACTTCGGAAATAAAAAAATTCGTATGCCCTTGGCTTAGGCGATTCCATGCGCGGCATGTACAATACTGACGATACACTGCTGGTAGACACCTGCATCAAAGATATCGCGTACTTCTTCCGCATCAGCGAAGGAGGCTTCATCAATTGACTGCAACGCATCCCCGTCAATGGCATCTGGGCCATCAGCGAGAACAAGGCATACGAAACTGGACGATCAACAAGGAAATGGATTTCGAGGTATTCGGGCGCGCGGTCAAGGTCTGGAAGAGCGAAGAATTATGATCATCCTTGTGCACAAATATATCAATCCGATTGACATGCTTAACCTATAGGTTAATATATTGAACGTCAAACAGCTGTTTTCTAATTATTACCAAATCATTGCCGTTATGGACAATGACGATTGCCCCGCTGCGGACTTTATGGCGAATGGCGAAGCGTCCACGCGCGCCAGCCGAGAGGGATTGAATTTGATGCTCTCTCGTACCGCAGAGAATGGACTGGATGGCATCCCTGCTTTATGGATACATGAGGCAGATAAACAAAACGGGATTTATGAGTACATTAAAGGACCGTTAAGACTATTCTTCTTTAAAGGTGAAGGAAAACAGATTGTCGTTTGTACCGTTGGGGGTAGAAAGAAAGGCCAGAAAGCCGATAAACCCAGTGTCAATAAATCAATAGAATTCAAAAATAAGTATTTCGACGCTCTGAAGAAAAACATGTTGAAGGTGACAAAATGAATACCAAAAAACAATGGCAAGAATGGGTTGATGAGTGTGAAGTGAGCGAAAGCTACCTAGTTGAATCTGCAAAGCTCAATTTCGCCATCGCACTGGAAAAGCAACGCAAATCTGCAGGGATCAGCTATGCCGATCTTGCAAAGCTCGTCTCTACCAGCGCGGCTTACATCTCCAAAGTATTTCGCGGCGACTCGAATCTGACCATTGAAAGCATGGTGAAATTGGCTCGCGCATCTGGCGGAGAACTCAAGATCGAAATCGCCAATAAAAAAGCAGCCGAATCCCATGTGGATTGGTCTAATGTAATCATTTTTCAAGCACCCAGACCAAAGGGCCGCATAACAGGAAATGTATCCAGTTATTTATTCACGGATGCGGAATCCTGTAATGGCAGCCCATACTTTAAAGAACTCCAAACAGGCACCTAACATGGATGCAATCACCCACCCCATCGCGCTTGAGCAGGTATTTTTCACGCGAACCGTCGTGATCGCCATACCGGAACATGATGCCTATGAAGACAAAGCGACCGATTTGGCGCTTCCGGAAAACAAGATCAACCTGCATGAGATCGAGGGCGATGCAGGCGCTTATCAGGTCATCATGCGCACCCAGATGAACTCAAAAGAAGACCCAGCCTACCCTTATGTCATAGACATGGAATGCATCGCGTTTTTGCGAGCTGATCCAGCAATGCCAACAGAAGAAGCAAAGCGCGGCGTCATCATCACTGCCCACAGCGTACTTTATGGCGCGATACGAGAAGCTGTCTCATGGATTACCGGAAGGCATCCTTACGGTCCACTCATGCTAGGGCTTTCTGTCCTACAACCAAAGAAACCAGATCCAGAAAAATCAGATGAAATATAGTTTCAGATAATCCGTTAACACAAAATCTAGGACACCCTCCGCCTTCGCGGGGATGACGAATAAATCAGCATCTCCTTTGCTATCGACATTTGCTGCCGACATATTCGACAAGCTGCACCTGCTTGGATAAACTCAGTCCAATTACTCTACCGGGCCGGAGATTATGGAACTCAAACTCAACAGGCGGCAGGATTTGAAGGCGCGCGCGCTGCTGCTGGGGGACAGGCTGGATCTTAAATCGTTCAAGATCGCAGACTGCCTGGCCACCACTCCGCTCACGCTGGAAACAGACGAGGAAGGCGGCATCGCGGTGCTGTTCCGCTACGGCGTCGTCGTCCTGTTCGGCGCTTCAGACGAAGCCCGGTTCATCGAACGCCTGGGGCCGATGCTGACCAATCCCTATCTCAATCCCGAGATCGAGGAGATGGAAATCCACAGCGGCAAAAACAGCATAGGGGTACAAAGCGGCGCGGTCTCGCTGGATGACATCACATTGGAGAAGCTGCAGATCATCGCCGATGCGCTGAGCAAGAATCTGGTGCTCACGCTCTACGAAAAAAAGGTCGCCGGAGAATTCGACAAAATCGAACCGCTGGCGCAGGAGCTCGCGCTTTATGGCCGCGTGAGTGCAGGCTCAAAAAACCTGCTGTCCAAGATCGGCCACATGCTGCTGATCCAGCACCGCATGGTGGGGCGGGCCGAAATCGGCGACAAACCGGAAACGCTGTGGGAGTTTCCCCATCTGGGCAGCCTCTACGCCAGTTTAGCCGATGAATTCGAACTGCAGGAGCGCCAGTCGGCGCTGGACCGGAAACTGGGACTGATTTCCGAGACGGCCCAGACGCTGGCCGATGTCTGGGACAACAAACAACTGCACAAACTCGAATGGTATGTGATCGGCCTGATCCTGTTCGAGATCATCCTGAGTCTGCATGATCGCTTCGGCAGGCTGTGGAACTAATCTTCCTCATCGACCGGCAGCGGCGCTAACAGGGCTGCGATATCGGCCTCGCCGAACTTGGTCAGCCCCGCGCTGTCTTCACTGAGGATGCCGGCGGCAAGTTCCGCTTTTTTCTCCTGCAAGGCGAGGATTTTCTCCTCTATGCTGCCTGCGACCACCAGCTTATAGACGAACACATTCTTGGTCTGCCCCAGCCGGTGCGCCCTGTCGGTTGCCTGATTCTCAACCGCAGGATTCCACCACGGATCGTAGTGAATCACGGTATCCGCCGTAGTCAGATTAAGCCCCACCCCGCCTGCCTTGAGACTGATCAAAAAGATGGGCACCTCGTTGTCCTGAAAACGACGCACCACTTCCTCGCGGTTTTGCGTATCCCCGGTGAGTTTCACATAGCTTAATTTTTCTTTGTGCAGCTCTTCCTCAATCAGTTCGAGCATGGAAGTAAATTGCGAGAACACCAGGATGCGACGCCCTTCGCTCACCAGTTCGGGGAGCATCTCCATCAGCATATCGAGCTTGGCGTGTTCCTTGACCTTCTTGGCACTGGTCAGTTTCAGCAGACGCGGATCGCAGCACACCTGGCGCAACTTGAGCAGCGCATCGAGGATGATGATGTGGCTGCGCGCGAAGCCCTTTTCGGCGATTTCCTCGCGCACCCGCTGATCCATCGCGATGCGCACCGTCTCGTACAGGTCGCGCTGCGTCCCCTCCAGCTCCACGGTGCGCACAATCAAGGTTTTTGGCGGCAACTCGGTGGCGACATCCTCCTTGCGGCGGCGCATGATGAAAGGGCGCACGCGCTGGGCGAGCAGATCGCGCCTCAACACATTGCCGTGCTTTTCGACCGGCGTGCGCCAGGTTTTGGTAAAACTCTTGACATCCCCCAGCAGGCCGGGCAACAGAAAGTCGAACTGCGCCCACAATTCGCCCAGGTGATTCTCAAGCGGTGTGCCGGTCAGACACAAGCGATGGCGGGCAGTCAGACGCCTGACCACTTGAGCGGCCTGACTCGAAACATTCTTGACCGTCTGCGCCTCATCCAGTATCAAAAGATGGTATTCATGTTCGAGCAGCGCCTCCTCATCCCGCCACAACAGCGGGTAGGTGGTCAGAATCACATCGTGGCTGGCAATCAGCGGGAAGTGCTCCGCGCGTTCCTTGCCGTGCAAGGACAACATCTTAAGCTGAGGCGCGAAGCGCTCCGCCTCCCGTTTCCAGTTGAAAATCAGCGAGGTAGGCAGCACGACCAGAGAGGGTTTATCCATGCGACCGGACTGTTTTTCCAGCAACAGATGCGCGAGCGTCTGCGCGGTCTTGCCCAGCCCCATGTCATCGGCCAGGATACCGGCCAGCCCCTGTTCGCGCAGAAACTGCAACCAGGCCAGACCTTCCAACTGATAATGACGCAGCTGCAAGGCAAAGCCTTCAGGCGGCGCAACAGGCTGTATGCCTGAAGTGTGTTTGAGTTTTTCGGCAAGATGGGTCACCGCATCCATGCCCTTGAACTGCCAGCGTTCCATGCCGGCCAGAAGATCGATGCGCGCCACGTCATATCGGGACAGCCGTATCTCATCTCCGCTCGCCTTGCCGTCGAACAGCTCGATCAAAGTGCGCGCCAGAGGCTTGATGCGCTCGGCAGATACATTGACCCGTCCGCCTTCGGGCAGTTGCAGCTCGATCTGTTCGTCATCATCCATCCGGTCGAGCAATATCGCATCCAGCCAGCGCGGATCGACCTTGAACAACTCGTGCAGCATGGGTGCCAGAGCAAGCCGCTGACCGTTGACCACGATACCCATGTTCAGACTGAACCAGCCGTCCTCCTGCTCGTCGAATTCGCCGACCCAGGCTTCCACTTCCAGCACGTGGTGCCGGAATCCCTGCGGGATCACGACTTCCCAGCCGGCCGCCTTCATTTCCGGCAGCGCGCCCTTCATAAACTGAGTCCAGGACTTTTCACTCTCAAGACCGTACATGGTCCGATCCGGAATCGCCCCCGCCATGCCAAAACGCGACATTTCCTCCAGACCGTAACGGGAAAGTGACTGCAGGTAACGCTGCTCGAGTTTCAGATCGCGTTTGACCCGCACGGTCTCGCCGTTTTGCAGCGAGACATATTCACCCGGATGATCCGGCGGCAGGCAGGCTTCGCCGTAACAGAACTCCACCGAAGCCCAGTCCCTGATCTGTGTGCCAAAGCCATACCCGCGATAGCGCCCCATATAGGAGGGCAGCGAAGTGGCCAGCAGCAAACGAGGGATAAGCCTGGCTTCCAGCGCACGTAAACGGGCGGTAGTCGGCTCCGGCAAATCGGGCACCATCTCGCGCAGCACTTCGGAAACGACAGGCACATCGATTTCGCGCAGCGGCGGCATGCTGAGCAATTGGGCGATCTGCGCCGGATGTTGCGCCAGTTTGAGCTGACCTATCATCCCGGCACGAGCATCCAGATACCAGGTCGCTTCGGGCAGCGGCAACACCACCACCGCCGCTCCGCTGCGGATAATGCGAGGCACCATGCGACCGGATTCGTCCGCTCCCCAGTCCAGCCTTGCCTCTCTCACTTCGCCCTGCTTGAGGCGGATGGGTGCCGAGAGCACATGACGGTTGCCAGCTACCCTTTCCATGCAGTAAAAGCGACGGCTTTCGATCAGGCTGTGCAGTATTTCATCACCCTGTTTGCCCAGCAGCAGATTGCCGTCGTGTTTTTCGCGCAGTTTCCACAGCAGGCGCAAGATCGGCAGATCTTCTTCGGTGACAAACAAAGGCGGCTTGATCAGCGCCCGCTCGATATTGTTCCATTCCTCCATCGTCCCCAGCAAACTGCCATCGACCGCCAGGCGCGCCTTGTAGGTGCCGATGAAATAGCCTTCCGAATTGAGTGCCTTGAGCAGCACATAGCATAAGTGCTCGGTGCGCTGTGCGGGCCTGGCCTTTTTCTTGACCGTCGCGGCCTGCGCCTTGCGAAAGGCTTCGACCCATTCGAGCAGCGCCGGATTGACCACGGGTTTGCGCGGCAGCGCCAGCGCAGAGAGTAAAACGGCTGCGGTGTGTTTGCACTTGTAGCCGACCGGGCAGCTGCACGAAGGTTTCATCCCCGGCATGGAGGAGCCTTCGCCCTCAAAGACGATATTCACGACATAGGGCAGCTTGGCTGTTCCCTTTACTTGCGCGGTGATCTTGTCGGACTGGACCGATAATTGCGTGATCGAATTGAGATAAGCCTTGGCCTTGTGCAACTCATGCATGGAATACCAGCGGGTAACGTCGGCAAGGGTATAGGTTTGAGCAGATGGCATGGATGAAATCGTAAACCGGGCGAAAAAACAATTGCGGATTATAACGCGCGGCGCCGTATCGGATTATGCGGATGTTGGCTTATCCGGCCAGAAATTTCTCAAAAGCAGCTACCTTCAACGGACGTCCAAAATAATACCCTTGAGCCACTTCGCAGCCTTGCGCCTTCAAAAGACTAGCCTGTTGTTCGGTTTCCACCCCTTCTGCCACCAGCGTCATGGTCAGATTGTGAGCCATGCCGATGATGGTCCTGACCATTTCCGCATCGTTCGCATCGTGATCGGCATCGCTGACAAACGAGCGGTCTATCTTCAATATCTGTATCGGGAAGCGCCGCAGATAGGAAAGGCTGGAATATCCCGTCCCGAAGTCATCCAGCGCCAGGCTCAAACCCATCGCGCGGATGTCGTTCAGAATCGCGCTCATCCCTAGCGGGTCGAGCAGCAGGCTCTCGGTCAGTTCAAGTTCCAGCATGCCCGCATCCACGCCGCTGTCGGCGATCGCACCGCGCAGGGTAGCCAGCAACTCGCCGGGGCGCATGAACTGCCTTGCGGACACATTGAAACTCACCTTGATGCATCGGCCCTGATCCTGCCAGATGCGCGCCTGACGGCAAACTTCGCGTATCACCCAGTCGCCGATTTCGATGATGAGATTGCTGTGTTCCGCCACGGGGATAAACTGCGCGGGGGAGACCTGCCCCATCCCCGGATGGTTCCAGCGTATCAGCGCCTCGCAACCCGACACCTGCCCGGTCTGCAGATCGATCTGCGGCTGGTAATGCAGCTCGAACTCATTATGCTCGAACGCACGGCGCAACAGGCGCTCTATCTTCAGACGCTCCAGCGCTTTTTGATGCAGTTCCTCGGTATAGAAGCGGTAAGTGGCGCGCCCCGACTCCTTGGCCTGATACATGGCCGAATCGGCCTGTTTGAGCAGGGTGTCGGAGTCCCGACTGTCCTGAGGGCACATGCTGATGCCTATGCTTGGCGTCACCCGCATCTCTTCATTACCCAGCATATAAGGCTGGCCGATCGCCCGTATTATTTTCTGCGCGACATCGGCTACCACACCGGTATCCATCACGTCATTGAGCATGACAACAAACTCGTCTCCTCCGATGCGCGCCAGAGTATCTTCGGCGCGGATGCAGGACTGCAGCCGGTGCGAGACCTGTTGCAGCAGCATGTCTCCGCTCTGATGCCCCAGCGTGTCGTTGACGTCCTTGAAGTGATCCAGATCCAGGTAACACACGGCGATATTGGCGTTTCTGCGCACCGCCCCCCCTATCGCCTGATCGATACGGTCCTGCAGCAAGCGCCGGTTGGCAAGCCCGGTGAGCTGATCGTGATAGGCCAGATGTTCGATCTGATCCACCACCTGCTTTTGTTCGGTGATGTCGTGAAACAAAGTCTGGAACACCGGCTTGCCATCGGCTAAGCGCACCAGCTGAACCGACACATCGACGTCGATGACTCTGCCGCTTTGCGTGCGGTAACGGGATTCGAAATGATCGCGTCCCGTTTCCAGGATGTTGCGCCTGCGCTGCTCGATCGCTTCGGGATCATCCACCACGTCGATATCCCAGACATGCAGGGTGGTCAGTGTTTCGCTGTCGTATTCGAGCTTGCGCTGCGCCTCCAGGTTGTGTGAGACGACCTGCATGTTTTCGTTTATCAGCAACACGCCTTCGGGCATCTGTTCAAACAGAGCCTGATACTCTGCCTGGGAAGTTGCTGCGGTAAGCTCGGCATCCTTGCGAGCGTTGATGTCCTGGATGACCGATATGCCGTAATCGACCGCCCCTTGTTCGTTCCTGACCACAGAGACGGTCAACTCGACCCAGACGGCGGAGCCATCCTTGCACAAAAAACGCTTTTCCGCCGCATAAACCGCCAGTTCTCCGGAAAACAAGGCTTGCAGCGCCTCGCGTTCGGCAGCCCGCTCCTCAGTGGCTATCATTTCCTCAAAGGACATCTTCAACAATTCGGCTTCGCTATAACCGGTAATTTCACAAAGTTTGTGATTGACCCGCGTCCAGTACCCCGCCTCGTTCATCTGCGCCATGCCCACGCCTGCCTGGTCGAAAGTCTGCATGAACAGGGCGCGCTCCTGCTTGAGACTGGCGATCATCGCATAGCGCTGTGAGACATCGTGAAACACCATCACCACCGAAGAGAGCTTGCCGTTTTCATCCGGCACGGGAGCGGCAGAATCCTCTATCGCCACTTCGCTGCCGTCGCGTCGCCGCAAGATCATGCCATTGGACATGGGGATGGCGCGACCATCGCCCAGCACCCGCTCTGCGGGAGAGAGCACGCGCTGGAGGGTATTAGCATCAAACAGCTGAAAAACCTGTGACAGCGCCTGTCCTTGCGCCTCCAGCTGGCTCCAGCCGGTGAGGCGCTGCGCCACCTCGTTGAGGGTATCCACCCTTCCTTTGGTGTCGGCCACCAGCACCGCATCGCCTATCGATTCATAGATGGTGCGTATACGCGCATCGCTACGGCCGATTTCCCGTATTGCCCGGTATCCGATGAAGAAAGCCGCCAGCGCGACCAGCGGCAGCAAGACCGCCAGCAGGCCGATCTGAACAAAAGAACTGGAAACAGCCTGTTCGCGGCCGTCTTCGCCCAGGACGGTGACTTTCGCCTTCACCTCATCGAGCAGCTTCCCCTGCAAAGTCAGCAGCTCTTCACGCAGGGCCCGGTCCATGCCGCGCACTTTCTCATCGACCAGCCGGTAATATTGAGGATGGGTGCGCTCTGCCGACCGCAGTGCGGCAGCATAAGCGAAAAGCAGCTTCTGCTCTTTTTGCTCTATCGAGGCAATACCCTCTGTGTCCAGCCCCTGCATCTGCAGGGCGCGCTTAGCCTGTTGCAGCGCGATCTGCATGGCGGCAGACTCCTGCAGCATGGCACGGTGATGATCGGCAAACAAGTCAGGATCATGCGCCCTGAGCAGCATGTCCTTCCACTCCTGAGTCTGACGGGAAAAAATCAGCGTGGCGGAACTGACAGATTCGGACAGAGCGAGCAGGACGACCGTGTCTTTTCTTGCCTTGGCGCCTAGCTGGTCTATCACCTGGGACACCCAGTAGCCGCCGAATCCGACCGAGAGCGAAATCGCCAGCAACACCACCCACATCATGTTGCGGATGCGCCGGGTATGGCGATTTTGATTCACTTCTTTCACGCAACGCTCCCGGATACAATGCAGTTTCTTCCCGCCGCCTTGGCCGCATACAGCCTAAGATCCGCCTGATGCAGCATCCCCTCTGTGTCTGCCAGCCCCGCGTTATCGGTCAGACCGATGCTGACCGTCAGATTCAGCGTTTTTCCGGGCGGCTTGAGCGTTTGTTCGGCCACATGACGGCGCATCCGCTCCGCATAGGTGAATCCGGCCTTCACATCGCTGTCAGGACAGATCACCATGAACTCCTCGCCCCCGACGCGGCATACCACGTCCTGTTTGCGGGCAGCCTGCGAAAGACTGGAGGCGACCAGTTTGAGCGCCTCATCGCCGAACTGATGACCGTAAGTATCGTTGACCGATTTGAAGTAATCGATGTCCACCATCATGCAGCAAAGCGGTCTGCCCGCACGGGTAGCCAAAGCCCACTCCTGCTCGAGTCGCTCCATACCATAGCGGCGGTTAGGCAAGCCGGTCAGCGCATCGGTGAGCGCCAGTTCCTGCAGCCTTTTATTGGAGATGGCCAGTTCATCGGCGAACTGACGCAGCTGACGCCGGTCTTCCTCCTGCGCCTCCTGCATCTGGATGATGCGCTGCGCGGAGCGCATACGGGCTGCCAGAACTTTTGGATTGATCGGCTTAGACAGATAGTCGTTTGCCCCGGCCTCGAAGGCCTCGATCAGCTTCTCGGTGCTTTCCTGAGCGGTGACGATGAACACGTAGATCTTGTTCCAGTCGGGATTGGCTCTTAATTCACGGCAAAATTGAATGCCGTCCATCTCGGGCATCATCCAGTCGCTGATGATCAGCTGGGGCGAGCAGGCCTTGACGATCTCCAGCGCCTCCCGCCCGTTGCAGGCCGTGGTCACATTGTGACCGGATTTTTCCAGCAGAGTCTTGTACAAAAGACGGATGGCCCTGTCGTCGTCGACCAGCAGGATGCGCAAGGCGCCGTCCTGCGCACCGGGCAAGGCATCGACGCGCAGCAGCTCGGAGCTGACCGAAGCGGAATTCAACACCTCTTCAAAGGATGGCAGCAGCGGAATTTCGATATTAAGCAGACTCCCCCACGCCTTTAAGCCCTCGAAGACCTGGTCTCCGACCTCGATGAGCGCAGCCGTCTCGATGCCGATGCGGGTCGCCAGCAGCATCAGTTTCGGAATCTGACGGTAACGCTCGGCGGCCACCGAAGTACAGGCGATGGCCAGACGATCGGAGAAATGAAACAGTTGCAGCAGGCGCCAGTTGCGCTCCCCTTCGTGGAACAGGCTGGTCTCGGGCTGTTCAAGGTGAGCGGCAATTTCCTGATAGAGCACCGGCATACCCCAGTCTTCCAGCATCGCCGAGGTGAGTTGCCGGTGATTGAGGCCAAAGGCACGGTTTTCCAGTTCGATCAGATCGTCGCTTGCGCGCTCTAGCAGCGCCGAATATTCAGCCGGATAGACCGTGGCCAGCGCCAGACGGCCCACCTGAGACAACAGGCCGAGTAAAAAAGCCTCATCGGCCACCCCGACCTGCATCCTGATGACCAGCTGCTGGGCGGCAATTCCGCTGCAGACCGATTGGGCCCAGAATTTCTGGTAGTCGAAAGCCTTGCAGGCACCGGCACGATGGTCATCGATCAGCGACAGTCCCAGCGCCAGCTGGCGGACCGAACGTATGCCCTGCACCGTCACGGCATCCATGATGGAGGCAACCGGACGGCCATCGCGCTGAACCAGCAGGTTGGCCACCTTGACGATGCGCCCTGCCAGCGCCGGATCGCTGGCGATCAGGCGCGCGATTTGCTGCGTCGTGGTGTTTTCCTTTTCAGCCAGCTGTATGATCTGCAAGGCTATGCCACGAGGGGATGGCAGATTGCCACGCGCCTTGATGGCTTCAAATTTCTGTCTGAATTCGTGATTCATTTAGCCGCCACATAGAGTCGCTAAGAAAATACTCAGCAAACGTTGCGATTGTTTCACAGCCGACGCGCACTGACAATCACGCCCGCTGCAATTGAGCCGAAAAAGGCCCGGAAAATTCCGACAAAGACTGGCCGATCAGCTCGAAGGAAGGCCGATCAGCCGCATTTTCCCGAGTGCAGTCGCGCTGCAATTGCCAGAGCCTCTGCGGCGCATCCTGACACCTTAGCAGCAACTCCTCCAGAAAGCAGCCGAACGCGCGCACTTCGATGCGCTGCAGCGTATCCTGATCTGAGAACATAAAGGAAGCCGCACCGAAATCCCCGAGCAGACAGTCCTGCTCATTCCACAGCATGTTATGCGCGTACAGATCGCCATGCATGATGCCGTTGCGATGCAAATGTCCTGCTGCGGCTGCGATGCCGCTCGCCATGGAAATCACAGCCTCCAGGGTAAAACTGAGCTCATCGGGATAAATGTCGCGCGTACAGGACTCCAGACTGGGAGGGCCTGCCAGGTTTTTATAGCGAGCATCGACCAGCGGCATCACCAGTGCCCGGCTGCCTTCGGGATGACCGCTGACCCTGCCCAGCGCCGCAATCAGATTGGGATGCGCGCCAGCGGCAAGACAGGCTGCTTTCTCACTCGAGGGCAGACCATCGCTGGTCAACTCCCCTTTGAACAGTTTAACGGCGACCGGCAATTCGCCCCGCCAGATCGCCTGATGAATGACGCCAGATGCGCCCTCGCCCAGTTTGTGCTGAACATCCAGATCCTGCCAGCGTATATCGGCGCTATCCCGCGCTTTCGGCTCCGCAAAGGGATTGCCTGAAAACGCCAGCCAGGCAAGGCGCGGCATCGTCAACAGCCAGGCTGGCAAGGCTTCGAGGCGATTGGCCGAAATGCGCAGCAACTCCAGATTGCGGCAGTCGCGCAATTGCTCGGGCAGTTCGTATAAAAGGTTACCCGCGAGCATCAGCTTCTGCAAACGGGTGCAGCGCCCCAATTCAGGAGGCAACTGACCAAGACGGTTGTCGGTGAGGATCAGCCAGCGCAGACTTTGCGGCAGGGATGCGGCGGGCAGAGTTGTTATGCGGTTAGCCTTGAACCCTATCATTTCAAGACTGGGACAGCGCCCCAGCACCTCGGGCACTTCGACAAACTGATTGTCCGAACAGAAGATCACCCGCAGCTTGTGCAGCCTGGGAAGGTCATCCGGCAAAGAACACAGCTGATTGCCCGACAGATTGAGGATCTCCAGCGTATCGGCCAGATCATAGATCTCACCGGGAAAATGCGTCAGAGCGCACGACAAGTCCAGACGTTTACTACCGGCCAGCTTGCCGCTGCGCAGCAAAGACAGGGTATCCATCAGCTCAGCCCGCTGATCCATCTGCTGTAGAGTCTTTCCGCGACCTGGTGCAACTGAGGCAAAAGGGCTGCATTTTGCATCTGATCGGCCGACTGCACCGCAGGGCTGCTCAGGTTCGCGTGAATTTCACCCGCCCCCACATCACACCACGAACTTATCATTTCCCCGCTCATCTCGACATGACACTGCAAGGCCAGATGTTTGCCGATCGACCAGGCCTGATGAGCGCAGTGTTCGCCGGATAACAAGAGCGTTGCCCCCTCTGGCAGAGCGAAGGTCTCGCCGTGCCAGTGAAAGGCATCGAAAGAGGCCATATTTCCAAACCACTCGCCCGCAATGGCGTTATCGGCCACCGCAACGTTGCCCCAGCCGATTTCCACCACCGGATTTTTCGTCACCAGCGCCCCCAGCGCTTTTGACATCAGCTGACCGCCCAGACAGTGCCCCAGCACCGGAATGTCGTTTGCCACCGCCTCGCGTATCAAATTCAGTTCCTGCTCTATCCAGGGCAATGCGTCGTTGACGCTCATCGGCCCGCCCATCAACACCAGTCCGGAATAATCCCTGGCGCATGAAGGCAACCCCTCATCGATGGCGAATAGCTGCCACGGAATATTCTTAGCATCGAGAAAATCGGCGAAAAAGCCGGGGCCCTCGGTTGCGGCATGGCGAAAAATGGCGACAGGTTTCATAAGTCAATGAACAAGGGATAACTGAGAATTGATAATTGATAATTGATAATTGATAATTGATAACTGATAATTATCCATTGTCCATTGTCAATTATCCCTAGTCTTGTCTCTTTCGATCAGCGCATAGGCCGAATGATTGTGGATGGATTCGAAGTTCTCGGACTCGACGATATAGGCATCGATGCGCGCATCGGCATTCAAAACCGCCGCCACATCGCGCACCATGTCCTCGACAAATTTTGGATTGTCATAGGCACGCTCGGTGACATGTTTCTCGTCGGGTCGCTTGAGCAGACCGTACAGTTCGCAGGAAGCCTGCTCCTCGGCGATGCGGACCACATCCTCTATCCAGACGAAGCTGTTGGTGCGCAAGGTGATCGTCACATGAGAGCGCTGATTGTGCGCGCCGCGCTCGGAAATTTTCTTGGAGCAAGGACACAGGCTGGTAACCGGCACCAGCACCTTCATCGTCACGCTGGCGCGTCCCTCCTTCATTTCGCCGATCAGGGTCACATCGTAATCGAGCAGACTCTGCACGCCCGAAATCGGCGCCGTCTTGTTGACGAAATAGGGAAAGCTCATCTCGATATAACCGGACTTGGCTTCGAGCAACTCGACCATTTCCCGCAGGATGCTCTCGTAGGACTCCACAGAGATCTCTCTTTCGTGCCGGTTGAGTATCTCGACAAAGCGGGACATGTGCGTGCCCTTGAAATTGTGCGGCAGATGGACATACATGTTAAAGGTGGCAATGGTGTGCTGCACACCGACGCTCTTGTCCTGAACCTTAACGGGGTGACGTATGCCTTTGATGCCGACGCGATTGATCGCGATCTGACGCAGGTCGGCCGAACTTTGCACATCGGCGATGGGAGCGGTGGTATTCATATTTTTCTTTCCAGTGACAGATGGGATGGATTATACCAAATCCCGACAATATTACTTGGTCAAACGATGGTTAACAGAGGCGACGATACCCGCCGCATCGAGGCCGCAATCTGCCAGCATCTGCAAAGGCTCGCCCTGTTCGATAAAACTGTCCGGCAAACCAAGGTGCAATAGCGGTATCACGATACCGCATTCCATCAGGCATTCTGCAACCGCACTGCCCGCGCCGCCCTGCACGGTATTTTCTTCCACCGTGATCAAGAGTTCATGCGTTAAGGCCATCTGCCGGACCAGTTCGACATCCAGTGGTTTGACAAAACGCATATTGACTACCGTGGCATCGAGCTCTTCCCCTGCCAGCAGCGCGGGAGCCAGCATGGCGCCGAAAGCCAGTATCGCGACCCTGCGCCCTTTACGCCGGATTTCACCCCGTCCGACGGGTATCGCCTTCATGTCCGCCGTCACCGCCACGCCGGGGCCGACCCCGCGCGGATAACGAACCGCGGCAGGCGTGCCCAGCGTGATAGCGGTATACAGCATGGCCCGGCATTCATTCTCATCCGAGGGCGTCATCACCGTCATATTCGGTATGCAGCGCAGAAAGGAGAGATCGAAACTGCCGGCATGCGTTGCGCCATCCGCGCCCACCAGCCCCCCTCGATCGATCGCCAGCACCACCGGCAATTTCTGAATCGCGATGTCGTGTATGACCTGATCATAGGCGCGCTGCAGAAAAGTCGAATAAATCGCCACCACCGGTTTGTAACCGTCGCAAGCTAAGCCAGCGGCAAAGGTCAGCGCATGCTGCTCGGCGATCCCTACGTCGAAATAACGGGAAGGAAAATCCTGGGCGAACGCCTGCATGCCGGAACCTTCGCACATCGCAGGCGTGATGCCGATCACGCGTTCATCGCGTTTGGCCATATCGCACAGCCACTGACCGAATACCTGAGTATAGGTCGGTTTGTCGGCAGGTTTGGCTACAACGCCGTCGTTGACATCGAATTTCCCCACGCCGTGGTAAAGCAGACAGTCTTCTTCTGCCAGCGCATAGCCCTTGCCCTTTTGCGTGACCACATGCAAAAACTGCGGCCCTTCCAGCTCGCGAATGTTGCCCAGCGTGTCGAGCAGCGCATCCAGATCGTGGCCGTCGACAGGGCCTATGTAATTGAAACCGAATTCCTCGAACAGAGTGCTGGGCGTGACCATCCCCTTGACATGCTCTTCGGCGCGGCGGGCGAATTCGAGCACCGGCGGCATCCCTTTGAGCACCTTCTCGCTGCCTCTGCGCATCGCCGCATAAAAACGTCCGGACATCAGGCGCGCCAGATAGTTGTTCAAGGCGCCTACCGGGCGCGAAATCGACATGTCATTGTCGTTCAGGATCACCAGCAGATTGGCGTTCATCGCCCCGGCATTGTTGAGCGCCTCAAACGCCATCCCCCCGGTCATCGCACCGTCGCCGATGATCGCAACGCTGCGCCGGGATGAACCTGACAGCTTCGCGGCAACCGCCATTCCCAGGGCTGCCGAAATCGAGGTGCTGGAATGCCCGGTGCCGAAGGTGTCGTAGGGACTCTCATCCCTCTTGGGGAAACCGGCGATTCCGCCTTTCATGCGCAGGGCGCTCATCGCCTGGCGGCGTCCCGTCAGGATCTTGTGCACATAGGTCTGGTGACCGACATCCCACACCAGCCTGTCCTCGGGCGTGTTGTAAACCTTGTGCAGCGCAATGGTCAGCTCTACCGTCCCCAGATTGGAGGACAGATGGCCGCCGGTCTTGCTGACCGACTCGACCAGAAATTCGCGCAATTCACGCGCAAGCTGCGGCAGCTGCTCGCGGGCCAGCGCGCGTAGCTCCTCAGGGCTGTTGATGGTATTGAGCAACATCAAAATTCTCGCAACACGATGAAATCGGCCAGCTCGCGAAGCCGGTTGGCCGCATCGCCGAACCCTGACAGACTCTGCAGCGCCTCGACGTGCAGGTTGTGCGCCATCTCGCGTGCGGCATTCACGCCCAGCAGCGAAACATAGGTAGGCTTGCCGTCATCGGCATCCTTGCCCGCCGTCTTGCCCAGTGTGGCGCTGTCAGCACAGGCATCGAGCACATCGTCCACCACCTGAAACGCCAGCCCCACGCACTTGCTGTAGTGATCCAGCTTCGCCAGCTGATCAGCCGGCATCGCTCCGCACCCGGCGCCCAGCAGCACTGCGGCGCGGATCAGCGCGCCGGTCTTGTGGATGTGCATATTTTCCAGTTCCGGCAGCGTCAAAGACTGACCGACGCTGCCAAGATCGATCGCCTGTCCACCCGCCATGCCGCGCGAACCGGATGCTACGGCCAGCAACCTGACCATCTCGAGCTGCCGCAGCGGATCTATGCAAAGCGACTCGGTCAGCAGCTGAAAAGCCAGCGACTGCAGCGCATCCCCGACCAGCAGGGCGGTCGCTTCATCGTACTGTACATGGCAAGTGGGCTTGCCGCGACGCAGCACATCATCATCCATGCAAGGCATGTCGTCGTGAACCAGGGAATAGGCGTGTATCAGCTCGACGGCGGCGGCCACGAAATTGACCTGATCAACAGCGGCACCTGCCAGTTCGCCCGCCGCAAAGGCAAGCAAAGGACGCACGCGCTTTCCGCCATCCATGACCGCGTAGCGCATCGCCTGATGCAAACGATGAGGCAGCACATCGGGTTGCGGCAACAAAGCGCCCAACACCGTCTCAAAACGCACCTGATGATCTGCCGCCCACGCTGTAAAATTCTGGTTCATGACAGGACCTCGCCCAGTTCCTTGAGTGTCCCCTCTTCGAGCACACGCACCTGCTGCTGCGCGTCTTCCAGTCGGGAACGGCAAAATGCCAGCAGCTCCGCACCGCGCTTGTATGCGGTCAGCGAATCTTCCAGCGTAAGACGACCGGCCTCCATGTCGGCGACGATTTGCTCGAGTTCGACCATTGCCGATTCGTAACCTTGGGCTTTGTGCGATTTTCCGGTCATTTCATTCTTCTGCATGGGAAAGTCCGTCATTTTACCCAACGCACCGAAGATGAGCCAATTTTTGTTGCCCTCCCCCCAGTTTTGAGGGAAAATTGCGCAGTTCCCTGAAACTTTACTACTACATGCAAGGAAGATGTGGGTTTGTCCAATATTGTAAATCAGCCTGATCCGGCTCAGGTTCAACCGCCGCTCTCATGGTACTTCGAACCGAAGATACTGGAGTGCGAGCTGCGCATACTCTTCGACCAGGGGCCGAACTATGTCGGCCATGAACTGATGGTGCCCAGTCTGGGAGATTATTCCGTGCTGCGGGATGAATCGCAGATGCTGGTGCGCAACCCTAACGGCGTGGAACTGCTCTCCAACATCTGCCGCCACCGCCAGGCCACCATGCTGCAGGGGCGCGGCAATGCACAGCACATCGTCTGCCCTTTGCACCGCTGGACCTACAAGACCGACGGCGAGTTGATGGGGGCTCCGCATTTTCCGCAAAACCCCTGCCTGCACCTGAACAAATCGCCGCTGCAAAACTGGAACGGCATGCTGTTTTCTGGCAAACGCGACATCGCCAAAGATCTGGCCAAAGTCGGGGTGATGCAGGATCTGG
>CAYPIG010000038.1:0-26157 GCA_964410705.1 uncultured Gallionella sp. | reverse complement strand
TCCAGCCATAACCCTTGAACAGGTCTTCCAGTTCCTCGTGCGAGATGCGCGACAGGATAGTCGGATTGTTGATCTTGTAGCCGTTCAGGTGCAGGATGGGCAGCACCGCGCCGTCCCGGATCGGATTCAGGAATTTGTTGGAATGCCATGAGGTGGCAAGCGGGGCGGTTTCCGACTCGCCGTCTCCCACCATTACGGTCACGATCAGATCCGGATTGTCGAAGGCCGCGCCAAAAGCGTGTGATACGCTGTAACCTAATTCGCCGCCTTCGTGGATGGAGCCCGGTGTCTCGGGCGTGCAGTGGCTGCCGATGCCGCCGGGGAAGGAAAACTCCTTGAAAAACTGGCGCAGTCCTTCGGTGTTTTCGCCTTTGTTGGGGTAGACCTCGCTGTAGCGTCCTTCCAGATAAACCGGCCCCAGCACACCGGGCGCACCGTGTCCTGGACCTGCCATGAAGATCGCATTCAGGTCGTATTTGACGATCAGCCGGTTCATGTGGATGTAGCCGAAGGCAAGACCGGGGCTGGAACCCCAGTGCCCCAGCAAGCGGCTCTTGATGTGTTCGAGTTTGAGCGGCTCTTTGAGCAGCGGGTTGTCCTTGAGGTATATCATGCCGGCGGCCAGATAGTTGCAGGCGCGCCAGTAGGCGTCGATGTTTTTCAATTCTGTTTGAGATAGTTCGGTCATGACAGTCCTTATGTAGGATAACAGCCTGCGGAAGTGTTCCCGAGCAATTCTACGCCATGAATATTGCAAATTCGATATTTCTCAAGGCCTATTTGTCATAAATTCTTTCTGATTGACACCCCCTCGCAGTGCGCGGAGAATCGTTCGCAGTGATTAAATACCGGAGGGGCTATGAAAGGCAAATATCCTGACGCTGGCGTTGATAAAGAGGCGATCCTCAAAGCGCTCGAGCATCATCTGATCCATTCGAACAGCAAATATCCCGACAATGCGACCACCCGCGACTGGTTCCAGACTGCGGCCTATGTGGTGCGCGACCGCCTGGTAGAGCGCTGGATGGAGACCATGCAGCGCTATTACGTGCAGGACAGCAAGCGTATCTATTATCTTTCGCTGGAATTTCTGGTCGGCAGGACGTTGAGCAATGCCATGCTGAATCTGGAAATCGAAGCGCCTTTGAAAGCTGCCCTTTATGAACTGGGGCAGGAATACGAGAAGGTCGCCGAAATCGAGGCGGATGCTGCTTTGGGTAACGGGGGATTGGGGAGGCTGGCAGCCTGTTTTCTCGATTCCATGGCAACGCTGGATTTGCCCTGCTATGGCTATGGCATACGCTATGAATACGGCATGTTCCGCCAGAGCATAGAAAACGGCGAACAGGTCGAACATCCCGATAACTGGCTGCGCTACGGCAATCCGTGGGAGTTTCCCCGTCCTGAACTGCTCTACCCGGTCAAGTTCTACGGCCATGTGGTCGAATACAAACATGAAGACGGGTCTTTGCACCATCACTGGGTGGACACGGACGATGTGATGGCGATGGCCTACGACACGCCGGTGCCCGGGTTCGGCGGCAAGACCGTCAACAACATGCGGCTTTGGTCGGCCAAATCTTCGCGCGATTTCGATTTGCGCTATTTCAATCAGGGCAATTACATACAGGCCGTAGCCGACAAGAACGATTCGGAAAATCTCTCCAAAGTGCTCTACCCGGATGATTCGACCGAGGTGGGGCGCGAGTTGCGTTTGAAGCAGCAGTTTTTCTTCGTCAGCGCCTCCTTGCAGGACATGCTGTTCCGCTACAAGAAACACGCCGAAGGATGGAGCCAGTTGCCAGAGCGCATCGCGGTGCAGTTGAACGATACGCATCCTTCGATTGCAGTGGCCGAGATGATGCGTCTGCTGGTCGATATACACAAACTGAACTGGGATGAGGCCTGGGGCCTGACCACCCGTATTTTTTCCTACACCAATCACACGCTGATGCCAGAGGCATTGGAGACCTGGCCGGTTGCGATGTTCGAGAGTCTGCTGCCGCGCCATCTGCAGATCATCTACGAGATCAATCACCGTTTCATGCAGCAGGTGATGCATCAGTTTCCGGGGGACGGCGAGTTGCTCAAACGACTCTCCATCATCGACGAGGGCAACGGCCGCCGCGTGCGCATGTCGCATCTGGCCATCGTCGGCAGTCACACAGTCAACGGGGTGGCAGCATTGCACACCGAACTGATGAAGCGCACGATCTTCGCCGATTTCGAGCGCATCACGCCCGGCAGGATCGTCAACATGACCAATGGCATCACTCCGAGGCGCTGGCTCAATCAGGCCAATCCGGGGCTGGCTGGCCTCATCACCTCAAGGATAGACAAGGGCTGGATTACCGATCTTGATCAGCTGAAACAACTGCGGGAAGCGTCCGTCGATACAGCATTTTGTCAGCAGTTTTACGAGGTCAAACAGGGCAACAAGCGGCGTCTTGCCGAGCTGATACGGGCGCAGCAGGGAATAGAAGTCAATCCGGATTCGCTGTTCGACATCCAGATCAAGCGCATCCACGAATACAAGCGGCAGCTGCTCAACGTGCTGCACGTGATCACCTTGTACAACCGGATCCGTGCCGGAAGCTGTTCCGATTGCGTGCCGCGCACCGTGATCATCGCCGGAAAAGCCGCTCCTGGCTATGCGATGGCCAAGCTGGTGATCCGCCTGATCAACGATGTGGCAGACATCGTCAATAACGACAAGCGGGTAGGGGACAGGCTCAAGCTGGTATTCATCCCGAATTACGATGTATCCAACGCCGAACGCATCGTGCCTGCGGCGGATCTGTCCGAGCAGATATCCACGGCAGGCACTGAGGCTTCCGGCACGGGGAACATGAAGCTCTCCCTCAACGGCGCGCTCACCATAGGGACGCTGGACGGTGCGAATGTAGAGATACGCGAGGAGGTGGGGGCGGATAACTTCTTCTTGTTCGGCCTGACCACCGATGAGGTCGAAAACCTGCAACATCAGGGCTACAATCCTGCAAGTTATTATCACGGCAATGCGGAATTAAAGCTGACGCTGGATATGATTTCAGCTGGATATTTCTGCCCCGATGAGCCCGCCCGCTATCAGAGAATCGCCGATAGCCTGCTCAACGAGGATAAATTTCTGCTGCTGGCTGATTTTGCCTCCTATGTCGCCTGTCAGGACAAGGTAGGGGAGTTGTATCGCGACAAGGCGGAATGGACTCGACGCGCAATACTCAATGTAGCGGGAATGGGGAAATTCTCCAGCGACCGTACCATCGCCGAATATGCTCGCCGCATCTGGCATGTAGATCCGGTCAAAATTTAACGGGGACACGGAGGTGTGCTGGAGGATGGCCATCCCGTTCCTGTTGCTCAATCATGAAAAACAAAACCGCTGGTGAACAGAACGTTTGCTGAACACCAGCGGGCCTATTGCGAAGAAGGATTCCTCGAGAGTCGAAAACTTCGGAAAATATCTGGCAACGCATGTGCGCCTTGAAGAGATAGTGCTGTTTACAGCGATAGAAGATGCGCTTTGTGCATCGAACGGGGAAGATAAATGAATGTGGTCTGGCTGTTGGGCTTTCGCCCGTTTTTTACCTTGGCGATGCTCTCCGGGATCGCGCTCCCGATACTGTGGGCGCTGATTCACGCAGGAGTCGTGCCCGCACCACAAACCTCATTCTCGGCCATGCAGTGGCATGCGCATGAGATGTTCTTCGGTTTCGGCTGGGCGGTACTGGGCGGTTTTTTGCTGACAGCAAGCCGTAGCTGGGTCAAGGTGCGCGGCTATCACGGTCGAGCACTGATGTTTCTGGTCGCGGCCTGGCTGATAGAACGTGCCGGGATGTGGTTTGAAGGCGATTTACCGACCCTGCTGTTCCGGTTTTCAAATAACCTGTTTTTGGGTTCCATCGTGTTCATGCTGATGTGGACACTGGCGCGCAATCGCGACAAGGACTTTTATCGCGACAATTATTTTTTTCTGCTTATTTTGCCGATGTTTTTGATCGCCAAGAATTTGCTGCTGAGTGAAAATTATTTTCAGAGCGGGGCGATCATGGCGACAGGACTTTTTCGTGTGGCCTTTCTGGTGATGCTGGAACGCACGGTATTTCAGTTCATGAAGGGCGCCTTTGGAGTCGAGATACTGGACAATCCGCTCCTCAATAAAGCCATCAAATTTTTGTGCTTGCTGTTGGTGTTTTCAGGCTTCATGCCGCCGTTGCTGGCAGCCGGCATCGCATTGTCAGCCGCAATGCTGCTGGCTGTGAGATTGCTCTATTGGCATCCGAAACTTGCGATGAGCAGGCTAGAGATCGGCATCATGTACCTCGGATATTTTGCGATCATCGCGCAGCTAACGATCGAAACCTTCAGGTTTGCTGTTTATTCTGAATGGACAGTTTCCTCTTCCATTCACGTATTTACCTTCGGCGCGATGGGGCTGATTATTCCGGCGATGCTGATCCGGATCACCAAGGGGCATACCGGCAGGCAGGTGATATTTGACCCGCTCGACAAGATTGTGCTTTGGGTGATGATGGCCGCATTTGTCCTGCGCCTGATTGTGCCAAAAATTGATCCTGCCGACTATTCGAACTGGATCGTTCTGGCCGCATCTTGCTGGCTACTCAGCTTTTTGATACTTGCCTGGCGGTATATTCCGTTCCTGTTCCAGCCCAGAGTGGATGGCAAGGAAACTTGAACACTCGGAGAAGTTTTCCAGATTCTGTCTATGATGCGAGCTCTTGCAACACAGCGGATACTTTTGCCCCTTGCCAGCCAGAATCGAGAAAGTAATCAGAGTGTCGCGGTGATTTCCCTGAGTGTGTCGGCTGACAGATCGTTTAGCGCGATGTGTCTTGCATCGTTCAGTCTGGCATAATTTTTTGTGGCGGCGCGCAGATAACTGGGATCGTAATGCAAACTGAGCAGTTCACCGACCATCGTGGCAAAATCTCCCGCCGCGATCAGTGAGTTCCACTGTTGCAGCTGTTTTTCCCCGTGAAACTTGTGAAGGTTGCGCAAATGGGCAATCAGCTGATGCGGTTGATCGATATAGTGACGGTAGTCCTCCATCAATGCGTCGATGCGCACCTGCATCGACGTTTCCATGAGCGTGCATTCGCTGCCGTGCATGGCAGCTATCAGTGCCGGAGGGAGGGTGATTAAGCCGATCTTGTTGCTCTCCGCTTCCACATAAACGGGCCGGCTGGCATCGAACTTTTTCAGTATCTGCAGCAACTCGCTGTCAAAGCTTTTTTGTGAGGGTTGCGGTTGTTCGGGCAAACGCCCCAGCAAGGAACCGCGATGCCGGGCCAGCTGCTCCAGATCGAGTACCTGTTTTCCCTGCTCTGCCAGTGCGCTCAACAGACGCGTCTTGCCCGATCCGGTCGAGCCGCAGATCACGTGATAAGTCAAATGCTGCGGCAGCATTTCCAGTTCGTCTAGCACATGACGCCGATAGCGTTTGTAGCCGCCGTCGAGCTTGCAGGCCGCCCAGCCCACCTGAGAGAGGATGATGCTCATCGCACCGCTGCGCTGTCCGCCGCGCCAGCAGTAGATCAGCGGCTTCCATGACTTCGGATATTTGGCAAAACTGGTCTCAAGGTGGTGCGCAATGTTTTTTGCCACCATGGCCGCTCCCACTTTGCGCGCGGCGAAAGGGGACTGCTGTTTGTAGAGCGTGCCGACGATGACGCGCTCTTCATCGGAGAATACCGGGCAATTGATCGCACCGGGAATGTGGTCTTCGGCAAACTCGGCGGGGGTGCGCACGTCGATAATTTCGTCAAACTCGGCCAGTTGTGATAGGTTTGCGGTTCTGAACAGCATTGAGGAACCTATGTCGGAAATTAAATTGACCCAATTATCTCATGGCGGCGGCTGCGGCTGCAAAATTGCGCCAGCGTTGTTGCGGCAGATTCTGGGTGAGGTGAAGTCTGAACTGCCCTTTCCCGACCTTATGGTCGGTCTGGACACTAGCGATGATGCGGCGGTTTACCGCCTGAATGACAGCCAGGCTGTCATCGCGACCACTGATTTTTTCATGCCCATCGTGGATGATCCGTTTGATTTTGGCCGTATCGCCGCGACCAACGCCTTGTCCGATGTGTACGCGATGGGGGGTACCCCCATCATGGCGCTGGCCATAGTCGGCATGCCGATCAATAAGCTCTCCGTAGCAGACATTCGCGCCATATTGTCAGGCGGTGAGTCTGTCTGCCGTGCGGCTAAAATTCCGCTGGCAGGCGGGCATTCCATCGATGCGCCCGAGCCTATCTACGGCCTGGTTGCCATCGGGATTGTGCATCCTGAAAGGCTTAAGAAAAACAGCAATGCCTGTGCGGATGATGTGCTCATTCTCGGTAAAGGTCTGGGCGTAGGTATCATGGCTGCGGCCTTGAAAAAAGGAGCGCTCTCTGAGGCAGGTTATGCCGAGCTGATCGAAAATACCACCCGCCTTAACTCGGTGGGCATAAATCTGTCCGCAATCGATGATGTGCATGCGTTAACCGATGTCACCGGTTTTGGCCTGCTGGGGCATTTGCTGGAGATGTGCCGGGGAGCCGGGCTGACTGGCGAGCTTGAATTTGACCGCGTTCCGGTGTTGCCGGCTGCGCTGGAGCTGGCAAAGCAGGGTTATGGCCCGGGGGCGATAGAGCGCAACATGGAAAGCTACGGAAATGAGGTGAATTTTTCCGAAAATATCGAAACATGGCAGCAGCGTCTGCTCGCGGATGCACAAACCAGCGGCGGTTTGCTGGTATCGGTTTCCTCTGGATCGGTCGATGAAGTGCTAGACTGCTTTCATCGATCAGGATTTACTCAGGCGGCGGTCATAGGCCGCATGAAAGCCGGAGCCGCCGGTGTTGAGGTGCGTTAAAGCGAATGACACCATGAAAAATGTTCACTTGCTCATAACCGATCTTTTTTTACCGGCCGATTTTTCAAAAGAGGTTTGCCACGGATTGCACCTTCCCGCTATGGAAAAAATACTCGCCAGAGGACAGGGGCGCAAAGCCAGTTCTGAGGCGCTGGAGTCGATCCTGTGCAGGCTGTTTAATTCTCAGGAAACTGTGGCCGATGTCTCCGCCGGGTTTGACGGTCTGCAAGAAAGCGGCTGGATGCGCGCAGATCCTGTGCATGTACGTTTGCAAAGAGAGCAGGTGGTGCTGTTGCCGGTGACGGTCAGTTTGGAAGAGAGCAGGGCGCTGTGTCACAGTCTCAATGAACACTTCAAGGATCAGGGGGTAGAATTTCTTTCACCGCATCCTGCCCGCTGGTATCTGCGTGTCGCTGAGTCTGAAGAAGTCGAAACCTTGCCGCTGTCGCAGGCTTTGGGGCGAAATATACACGGACACCTGCCCAAAGGACGCGATGCGAAGCGCTGGCATCAGCTGTTCAACGAGATTCAGATGCTGCTGTTTTGCCACCCCCTCAATCAGTCTCGCGAGGAAAGGGGAGAATTGCCGGTAAACAGCATCTGGTTCTGGGGAAACGGTGTGGCAGAGCAGTCTGAGCCCCGTGTTCACGCCCGTGCAAGTTCGGATGAGGTGCTGGTGCAGATGCTGTCCGCTCGTGCCGCGATTCCCTTTACACCCTGGTTGCCAGCGTGGGACGGCGAGGGGGGGCTGCTGGTCTGGACTGCGCTGCGCAGCGCGTTGCAGCGCGGAGATCTGGCCGGATGGCGCAGCGCACTGCAGGATTTTGAGTCAGCCTATGCGCAGCCTTTATGGCAGGCGCTAAGCCGCGGAAAAATCCGATTGAAGATAGATGTCTCAGGTTCGGACAGCCTGTTTCACTTGAATCTGCAACGGCTTGACGCCTGGTCGTTCTGGCGAAAATCGGCAAAACTGGCCGACTATACATCGGATTAAGCTCATGAATTTTTGGCACATGACCATAGAGTATTTTCTGCAGGACGAGGCGCCGATCGCATTCGCAATGGCGCTGGGATTGTCTTTATTTCTGTTTTATTTCCTTAAAAAAGAAGCAAAAAGCGTGATCAACACGCTGATTTTCTTTCTGTCATGCGAAGCGCTTTCCTTGATCAGCGGGTTAACGCATGCCCTAAAGCTTACTTTTGCCGCCGGCGTACTGCATGAGGCGGCGGTGATAGGCGCCGGAATTGCCATCATCCGTCTTTGCGGACTGCTGATTTTCCGCATCGTGCTACCTGTAGTGCACCTGCGTCTGCCGCGCATCACCGAAGATATTTTCGTCATCATCGCCTATATTGTCTGGGGTATGGTCAGGCTGCGCTATGCAGGACTGGATCTTGGCAGCATCGTCGCAACTTCGGCGATGATCACGGCGGTGGTGGCCTTTTCCATGCAGGATACGCTGGGCAATATACTGGGCGGACTCGCCTTGCAGCTGGATAACTCGATAGAAATCGGCGACTGGATCCGGGTCGATGAGCTCACAGGCAGGGTGGTGGATATACGTTGGAGATCCACCCTGATCGAGACGCGCAACTGGGAAACGGTGGTGTTTCCCAACAGCCAGCTGATGAAAAACAAGTTCGTGGTGCTGGGGCGGCGCAGCGGCCAGGCGCCCCAGCTGCGCCGCTGGGTGTGGTTTAACGTCAGTCTGAACACGACGCCCCGTCAGGTCATTCGGGCGGTCGAAGAAACCATACTGCTGGCTGAGATTGCCAATGTCGCCAAATCCCCCGCGCCCAGTTGCGTGCTGATGGAAATGGACAAGGGAGTGTTGCGTTTTGCGCTGCGTTACTGGCTGACGGATCTGGCTCTGGACGACCCGACCGATGCGGCGGTGCGCTGGCATGTCTACACCTCGCTGGAACGCGCTGGGATAGCGCTGGTGGTCGAGTCGCAAAATGTCCACTACGTGGTGGAAAATGAAAGATATGAAGGCGTTCTCCATCAGCGCGAATCGCAGCAGCGCTTGAAGAGTTTAAGGCGGGTTGAGCTTTTTGCTCAGATGACGGACGAAGAGCTGACCTCGCTGGCGGCAAGGCTCAAATACGCGCAGTTTGCCAAAGGGAATATCATTTCTCAGCAGGGAGCGGTCGCCCACTGGCTCTACATCATCATCAACGGTGAGGCCGAGGTCTTTCTGGAAACCCCAAACGGCGAACGTCGCAGCGTCAACGTGTTATCCAAGGGCAGCTTCTTCGGCGAAATGGGTATGATGACCGGTGCGCCGCGCTCCGCCTCGGTGATTGCCAAGACCGATGTCGAATGCTACCGGCTGGACAAGGAGGCTTTCGCCGGCATCATGCAGGCCAGACCCGGTCTTGCGGAAGAAATCACCCATATTCTGGTTGAGCGCCGTGCGCAACTGGACAGCGTGCTGCACCACCTGGACGATCAAACCAGACGGCAGGAAAAAAGTTCTCAGCACAACGAACTGCTGGTCAGCATTAAACGCTTCTTCGGTTTGTAACATCTTCAATCATGAACCTGCCCTGGGGAAAATATTATCCCCTTCTCGCATTATTCTTATTTTTTTTGTATCATGCGAACTCGCTCTGCCGGATTTAATCCGCTTGAGAATTTCATCGTCTTTACAAGGAGTTAAAATGAAAAAAATCGCACTTGTTTTAGCCGCACTTGCATTATCCCCGGTTGCCGCTTTTGCAGATACCACGGTTGCGGCAAAAATTTCCACGCTGGGTTTTGGCATCGATGCCGCCTATCCGGTCACCGAGTCGATCGATGCGCGTATCGGCATCAATACGTTCAGCTACAACCTGAACAAAACTTCGGGTCAGACAACTTATAGCGGCAAGTTGAATCTGAGTTCTTTGTCGGCACTGGCTGACTGGCATCCCTGGGCGAGCAGTTTTCGCGTCAGCGGCGGTTTGATGTACAACAACAACAAGTTTTCCATGACTGCGGTTCCTACTGCGGGTGGTGTTACTATCGGCAATACGACCTATACCGGCGTATCCGCTTCTACTACCGTTGACTTTGCCAAGGTTGTTCCGTATCTGGGTATAGGCTGGGGCAGTGCGCCTAAAGACACAGGTCTGTCTTTTGCATCCGATCTGGGTATCATGTTCCAAGGAACACCTCGCGCCAATGTAACTACAACTGGAGCTGCGGTTAATCCGGCTGATATTGCCAAGGCCAATGCAGACCTCAATGCTTCATTGAACAGCTTCAAGATGTACCCGGTTGTATCCATAGGTATCGGTTACACCTTCTGATAATAAGTTTCATAAAACCAGTTAAAAAGCCCGCATTGCGGGCTTTTTAACTGGCAGGTAGGTCGAACGACGCTCGCGACAGAAGACTTGGGGCGAGTTTCCGTAGTATCATCGCGTCGCCGCCGGTTGTAACCGGAAGAATTTACCAAGAGCCTGCCGACTCATCGTTTGAGCGTCTGTCGGCGTCTATCAGTCAGGAACAATATGAAAATTACATTTTTGGATTTTGAAGGTCCGATTGCCGATCTGGAAGATAAAATCGATCAATTGCGCAGCATGCACGACGATACGGCAGCGCTCGATATTGCCGATGAGATAGCGCAGTTGTCGAAGAAGAGCGAAGCGCTGACCAAAGACATCTATGCCAAACTCACACCGTGGCAGATCTCCAAGGTGTCGCGCCATCCGCAGCGCCCTTATACGCTCGATTACATCGAACATCTGTTCACCGATTTTGAAGAATTGCACGGCGACCGTAATTTCGCCGATGACAAGGCGATCGTAGGCGGACTTGCACGATTCAACGGCCAGAGCGTAATGGTGATCGGCCATCAAAAAGGGCGCGATACCAAGGAAAAGATCGTGCGCAATTTCGGCATGCCCCGCCCGGAAGGCTACCGCAAGGCGATGCGACTGATGCGCTTGGCCGAAAAATTCGGCATTCCCGTGATGACATTCGTCGATACGCCAGGCGCTTATCCCGGCGTGGGTGCGGAGGAGCGCGGTCAGTCTGAAGCCATAGGCCGCAATCTTTACGAGATGAGCCAGTTGCGCGTGCCGCTGATCTGCACCATCATAGGCGAGGGCGGTTCCGGCGGAGCGCTGGCGATCGCCGTGGGAGATGCGATGTTGATGCTGCAATACAGCACCTATTCGGTAATTTCACCTGAAGGCTGCGCCTCCATCCTGTGGAAGAGCGCAGACAAGGCACCGGACGCGGCGGAGACGCTGGGGATTACGGCAACCCGCCTGAAGTCCTTGGGCATCGTCGATAAAATCATCAACGAGCCTTTGGGCGGCGCGCACCGGGACTATCCCGGCACCATGGGCAGCGTGAAGAAGGCGCTGCAGGATGCGCTGAAAGTCGCACAGAACAAGCCGGTCAATGACTTGCTGCGCGACCGTTTCACCCGCCTGATGAGCTATGGAAAATATAAGGAAGTTGAACTCGCTTAAGCTGGAACAAACCGTCGCAAGCAGTTTGCCGCCCGGCAGTTCCATCCTGATCGGACTGAGCGGCGGGGTGGACTCGGTGGTGCTGTTACACCTGTTGAGTTCTCTTGCGCCGCGTTATTTCTGGAATATCAGTGCATTGCATGTCCATCACGGCATCAGCCGCAATGCAGACTCCTGGTCTCAATTTTGCGCGTACCTTTGCGAAGCGCACAGCGTCCCCCTGCACATCGAACGGGTGGATATTGCGCCGCTGCGCGATATGGGGCTGGAGGCAGCTGCGCGTTGTTTGCGCCACGAAGCCTTAGGGCGGCAGCCTTGCGATTTTGTCGCTCTGGCTCATCACGCCGACGATCAGGTGGAGACGCTGTTTTTGCAATTGCTGCGCGGGGCCGGGGTGAAGGGAGCAAGCGCGATGCCGCTGATCGCTGATCGCGTGGTGCGTCCCTTGCTGAACTGCAGCCGGGCGCAGATACTCGCTTATGCGAAAGAACACCATCTGAGCTGGGTAGAGGACGAAAGCAACGCGGATGAAAACTATCCTCGAAATTTTCTCAGGCACAGCTTGTTGCCGCTACTGGCTGAAAAATTCCCCGCCTACCGAGACACGCTCACGCGCAGCACGCAGCATTTTGCCGAGGCGGCCGTACTGCTAGAAGAACTGGCGCAACTGGATGCGGCGGGAAACATCGAGAAAAATACCCTGAGCGTTACCGCACTGCGCAGCCTGAGTGCTGCGCGGGCAAAGAATCTGTTCCGCCACTTTCTGGAGTTGTCAGGCAGCCACATGCCCCAGGCGGTGCAGCTGGACGACATGCTCCATCAAATCCTGACCGCACGCGCGGATGCGGCCGTTTGCATCCGTTTCGGTTCTTGGCAGATTCGCCGTTTTCACAATCGGGTATATCTGCTCAAACAATCCGCTGCAGTAGATCCGGATTTGCTATTAGCCTGGAGGGGAGAGATGCGGCTCGACTGGCTGGATACCCCGGTTTTTTTTCAATATTTAGCAGGAGCCGGCATCAGTCGGGACAGGCTGACGCGCGCTCCGGTTACTTTGCGCTTACGCAGAGGAGGCGAGCGGCTGAGGCTGTCGCCGCACGGACCTGCCCGCACCCTGAAAAATCTGCTGCAGGAAAAAAATATCCCGCCCTGGCAGCGCGAACGCTGGCCGCTGCTGTATTGCGGAGAGGAACTGGTTTGCGCACCGGGGTTAGGTATTGACGCTGCGTATCAGGCAAAAGCCTCTGAACCGGGGCTGCAGCTCAGTTTTCTGCCGCAGGGGATGGCTTTTTAGACCACTCTATCTGTTTTATCTTGGCCGGTTCACTCGGTACACTAGGGTGCCCGAGCTCTTCATCGGTGAGTTCGACTTTGGCCGGGTAATGCGCGCGTTTAGGGGGTAGATTCTGCTTCACGGGCGGGATAATGACGGGTTTGACATCCTGCTCGGCTTTATCCGGTGCTGCTTTGACTAATGGTTTGCGCACAGGTTTTTGTGCGGGTTTTTCCTCTTCGAGCAAAAGCGGTTGCTCATCAGCGCTAATTTTTTTATTCTGACGGGCTGTCGCGGCCTCGCGCGCCCGGCGTTCGGCCCTGTGTCGGGCAGCTTCCGCATTGATATCGGCGCGGCGCTGCGCTTCCATCGCCTTGAGTCTGTCGTAGTGCGCGTTCTTGCGCTTTGCAGCCTCGGCTTCTCGCTCGGCCTTGGCTTCCTGCTGCGCCTTGAGTTTTGCGGCCTTTTCTTCGATTTTCAGCTGTTTATAGGCCTGTATCTGAACTTGCAGCGCCGCATCCGCTTCTGCTTTTTGTCTTGCCTGTTCTGCAGCCTTTTCGGCAGCCTGCTTTTCGGCCTCAATTCGGGCCGCTTCTGCGGCGAGTCGTGCCGCTTCTTGCTCGATTTTTGCCGCCTGTTCCGCCAGGCGTGCCCGTTCCGCTTCCTCTGCCAGCTTGCGTTCCGCGGCTTCCTTCTCTTGCTGCTGGATCTGGGCTAAGCGCTGATTCTCGATTTCCTTGGCAATGCCATCTCGTCTGGTCAGATAGGCATTTCGACTGACCATGTCGGCCGCATAAGCGGCGGCCTTATTCAAGGCGAGTATGGCAGCCTGCTTGTCTTGCAGCGTTCCCAGCCCCTTTTCGTAACAGTCGGCCAGATGGGAGTAGGCGAGCGGATTTCCCTGCGCAGCTGCCAGCTTGTACCATTTGATGGCAGCCTGATAATCCTGCGGCACGCCGCGCTCTTCGGCGTACATTTCCCCCAGATGCAGTTGTGCGGAGGAATTGCCCTGTTTTGCCGATGCATTGAGCCATTTCAGCGCCTTCTTGAAATCCTGCGGTATACCCTTGCCCGAGGCGTAAAGCTCACCCAGACTGGCCTGCGCCTCGGCATGCCCCTGTTCGGCGGCAGCCAGATACCACTGCAATGCCGCACGGTAGTCTTTCAGTATGACGCGCCCCTGTGTATAAATCACGCCCAGCTTGAATTGTGCAACCGCATCGCCCTGATTGGCCAGCGGGATAAAAAGAGAGGCGGCTTTGGCATCATCACCGGCTTCCTGTGCGCGCAGTGCCTGTGCCAGCATGGCGGAGTCAGCGTAAGCTTCTCCTGCCAGCAACATGAGAATGACCATCAAAGTCCGCATGAAGGAATTCAGTTCCGGCGATAGAGCGATCTGATCGCGGCATAAAACTCGGCCGGCGAAATTTCGATGCCATCGCAAAAGAAACGGGAGGGATAGGCACGGTAGATGTGCTCGTTGATTTTGAAAGTTTCGCTCATGATCGCTGCTCCTGATATTGCATAAGGACGGGTGATGCAATCTGACTTTTCTGTTAATTCCCATCCGCTTGATTTTCATATCGGCAGTAATCGTAAATTCTTTACCTCGACGCGCATTTTACAGGACGGTTAGACGATTATCGCGGCTGTGCAGATAAATCAGGCGAGATTGTTTCGATTCAAAAATCCCGCCCAGCGGGTTGACCTGAGCGTTAGGCTGTGTTTTGCTGTCGGACTGCAATTTTTTAACGATATAACCCATGACACAATACCTTGCCGACTATGCCCCGCCATCCCATCTGATCGATACCGTTGAACTCGATGTTGACTTTCTGGAAAACGAGGCTCGCGTCACGGCCAGGCTCTCGATACGGCGCAATCCAGCAGCACCAATCTCAGAGCTGGTGCTGGACGGATGCGGACTGGAACTATTAGGCATACGCCTTGACGGCGCTGAGCTTTCATCCGGCGGCTATGAACTTGATGCCGATCAGCTGACGCTCAAAGCGATCCCGGAGTCATTCTGCCTTGAGACGATCGCCCGCATCCGCCCTGATCTCAATACCCGGCTATCCGGTCTGTACCGCTCGGCCAATGGATATTTCACCCAGTGCGAAGCGCAGGGGTTCCGCCATATCACCTGGTTTCTGGATCGTCCCGACGTCATGTCGCGTTACACCGTGACGCTGCATGCCGACAGGGATTTGCTGCCGCAACTGCTGTCCAACGGAAATTTGCTCGCCTCGGGTGATGAGGCAGGCAACAGGCACTGGGCCAGATGGGAAGATCCGCATCCCAAGCCCTGTTATCTGTTCGCGCTGGTTGCGGCCCGTCTGGATGTATTGACCGACAGTTACCGCACCTTGTCGGGACGTGAGGTGAAACTGGAAATTTTCGCCGAAGAGGAGCGCCTAGATCAGTGTCATCATGCGATGGCGGCGCTTAAAAAATCGATGAGCTGGGACGAGGAGACTTACGGGCTGGAATGCGATCTGGACAATTACATGATCGTTGCGGTGGGCGACTTCAACATGGGGGCGATGGAGAACAAGGGACTCAATATTTTCAACACCAAATATGTGCTGGCGCGCAGCGACGTGGCGACCGACAGCGATTTTGAGAATATCGACCGGGTAGTCGCCCATGAGTATTTTCACAACTGGACCGGAAACCGCATCACCTGTAGAGACTGGTTTCAGTTGTCCCTGAAGGAAGGGCTAACGGTGTTCCGGGATCAGCAATTTGGTGCCGACCTGCACAACGCTGCGGTTGCACGCATCCGCGAGGTCAGGGGGCTCAGGGCTGCGCAGTTTCCCGAGGATGCAGGACCGATGGCGCATCCGGTGCGACCGGCAAGCTACATAGAGATCAATAACTTTTATACTGCCACCGTTTATCAGAAGGGCGCAGAAGTGGTGCGCATGATACACACGCTGATCGGCAAGACAGCCTTCCGGCGCGGCATGGATCTGTATTTTGCAAGACACGATGGGCAGGCGGTTACCTGCGATGAGTTCGTCGGTGCCATGAGCGATGCATCGGGTGTGGATATGAAACAGTTCATGCGCTGGTATGAGCAGGCGGGAACTCCCCATGTGACGGCTTCGGGATATTACGATGAGGCCAAGGAACAGTATGTTCTGAATCTTGTTCAGCTGCCAGGGCAGCCCGGGAATCTTCCCTGCCATATTCCGGTGAAATTCGGCCTGATCGGACCCGACGGGCAGAATCTCATCGATGAGTGCGTGCTGTCTTTACGAGCAGAATCCGAGCAGTACGTGTTTGATGGCATCACGTCCGTGCCGGTGCCATCGCTGCTGCGCGATTTTTCGGCGCCCGTGGTGCTAGAGTTCGAATATTCAGACGATGAACTCATGCATTTGCTCTCCCATGACAGCGATCCTTTCAACCGCTGGGAGGCCGGACAGCGCTTAGCCTCCCGTCTGATCGTCGCCAAAGCCGAAGGGAATGCAAAGCAGTGGCCCGCCGGTTTTGCTGAGGCTATGCTGAGGGTGTTGAATGATGCCGACAGCGATCCGGCCTTTGTCGCCGAGGTGTTTTCCCTGCCGGGTGAGGCGACGCTGGCCGAGCAGATGAAGGTGGTCGATCCGGACAGCCTGCATCAGGCGCGCAACGGGCTGCGATCCTTTCTGGCTGAAAGTCTTTACGATACGTTCTTGTCCTGCTACGAAAAACTGACTCCGCTAGAACCTTATAATCCGGATTCGGTTCAGGCCGGACGTAGGGCGCTGCGCAACGTGTGTCTTTCATATCTGTGCGAAATCGACGAAGAATCCACCCGTCAGCGGGCGCTGAAACAGTTCGAGACCACCGACAACATGACCGATCAGTACGCTGCCTTGTCGGTGCTGGCGCAGAGCGACTCCAAAGAGAGAACCATATCGCTGGAGGCTTTTTACCGGCGCTGGCAGTCTGAGCCTTTGGTGATCGACAAATGGCTGCAGGTTCAGGCAAGCAGCCGCAGCGTGGATACGCTGGCCAGAGTCTTGCAACTGACCCGGCATCCGGCCTTCGATTTATGCAATCCGAACAAGGTCTATGCGCTGCTGCGCGCCTTTGGCGGCAACCACGTGCGCTTTCATGCACAGGACGGCAGTGGCTATCGTTTTTTAGCAGGTGAGATATGCAGGCTCGATCCGATCAATCCACAGGTCGCCTCCCGTCTTGCCCGCTGCTTTGACCGCTGGAAACGCTTCGATGCAATACGTCAGGTACATGCGCGCGCCGCACTGTTACAGATCCGGCAGCATGAGGGATTGTCGCGCGATGTATTTGAAATCGTCGAACGCTCTTTGGCTGAGTAAGCTTTAAGGCGGGTTTAGCAGTTTTGCGCAGGAAAGTCCGCTTTGCACCGCACCTTCCAGCGTGGCGGGGTAGTCGCCTTTTGTGTAATCGCCTGCCAGCAGCAAGCAGGGCAGGGGCGTTTGCTGATCAGGGCGCGATAAATTTGGCGTACAGGCGAAGGTGGCGCGTTTTTCGGCGATCACCTTGAACCAGCGCGGCGCATCGGTAAAGCCGAATTCCTCGCGCAATTCCGCGATGACTTTTTGTGCCAAGGCCTGTTGCGATAACTCCTGATGCAGCCCCTCCGCACTGATCACCGATGCGATCAGGCCGTGATGACCCGATATCGACCCCTTGTCGAACAGCCACTGGCTATAACGCTGATGCAATCCCAGCATGGGGTGGGGCAGCGTGACATGGGCCGGATATTGCAGATAAACGGTGTAGATCGGCTGATGCTGCAACGAGTCTATCTGTGCAATGACGGGGGCGAGCGCATCGAAGGGACGCATGAGTCTTGCCGCAGTCACAGGATTGGTGGCGCAGATGACATGATTGAAAAAAAGACTGCCGCGCTTTGTGACGACCTCCATGCCGATATCGTGGGACAGTAGCCGCTCGACGCCTGTTGATGTCAGCACATGGCCGCCGCGCCTTTTTATATATCGCAGGGCGCGTTGCGGAAAAAGTTCGGTGAAGTCGAGGCGCGGGATCAGCATGTCGCTGTCTTCCCTGTTCTGATTCAGCGCATCTTTCAGTACGTTGAGCAGCACCTGGGCCGAGGCGATGTTTATCGGTGTATTGAGCGCGGCGATGCAAAGCGGCTCCCAGAGTTTTTGGATTAGCGCAGGGCTTTGATTATGGCATCTGAGCAACTCAGCAACCGTGATATCGGTATCGATGCGAAATTTCATCCGGCGCAGGGTGAGCATGAAGCGTGCGGCGCTGAGTCGTTCTCGCCACGACAGCCCTTGTGCGCGCAACAGGGCAAAGAGCAGATGCAGCGGGGCAGGAAGATTCGGGGCTTGCAGCGAAAAATGTCCGTGCAGGTCGAGTTGCAAGGGCAGGCGCAGAAAATCGGCTTCGATGTCGCCGCCGACCTTCTCGATCAGCGCCAGTGTGTCGCGGTAGCAACCCAGCAACAGATGCTGACCGTTGTCCAGGGTTAAATTTTCCCCCTGAAAGGGACGATCGCCCTTTCTCCCGGTGAGAGGGGAAAGGTGGAAAGGGGGAGAAGTGTCGCCGAACCGGTGAGCAGGGCGATGCGCAACGCCGCGTGCGCGCCCTCCCAACTGCCTCGCGCTCTCGAATACCGTCACGGCGATGCCGCGTTCGGTTAGCGCTGTTGCCGCAGCCATCCCCGCATAACCGCCGCCGATGACGGCAACGTTCATATTTTCAATATTTTTCATAGGATTAGTTGAGTTTTACCCCCTGCCTAGCCCTCCCCCTGAGAGGGGGAGGGTATGAAAATCTGGCAAGTTGAATACTCCTTCCCCCTTCCAGGGGGAAGGTTAGGATGGGGGTTAAATCGTAAAATTTTCCGTTATCTTTGTCAGTACGCCATCCAGATTGTTTAAAACATCATTATTCCAAAAACGCAGAACACGCCAGCCTTGAGCCTCAATAAATGCGGTTCGTTGTTCGTCATAGATAACCTGATCCTGATGCTGCCCGCCATCGAGTTCGATTGCCAGTTTCTGTCCGATGCAGGCGAAGTCGGCGATATATTTCCCGATCGGATGCTGGCGACGGAAGCGATGGCCGTTCAACTGTTTATAGCGCAATGCCTGCCATAATTTTCTTTCGCTATCGGTCATCTCAGTTCGAAGCAGCCGGGCTCTTGCGGTCGTTTCCGGAATTATTCTATGAGTAGGCATTGAACGTTTTTACCCCCACCCTAACCCTGCCCCCTGGCAGGGGGAGGGAGTTGGCTGTCAGTTTTTGATCCAGGTAATCCAGGCCAGCCAGAGTTTGCGCAAGGGGGTGAGCGAGACGCGCTCTTTGAGTACATGACAGCCCGAAGCGATCACCTCATCGAGCGTTGCGCGATAGATCGCCGCCATGATGAGTCCGGTGCGCTGGTTCTTTTTGTCAACGGCGGGCAGTTGCGCCAATGCCTGATCATAAAAACGCTGTGCTCGCTCGATCTGGAATGCCATCAGCTTCTGAAAGTTCTCGGTTTCATTCGCATTCAGGATGTCCGCCGCAGTCACGTTGAATTGTTTCATCTCGTCCATCGGCAGATAGATGCGGTTGCGCCTCGCATCCTCGCCCACGTCGCGGATAATGTTGGTCAGCTGAAAGGCCAGCCCCAGATCGTGCGCATATTTGAGCGTCTGGCGATCTTGATAGCCGAATATCTCGACCGACAAGAGGCCAACCACCGAGGCGACCCGGTAGCAATACAGTTGCAAGGATTTGAAATCCGCATAGCGCGGCTGATCCAGATCCATCTCCATGCCATCGATGATCTCGAGCAGATGCTCCTGCGCCATGTTGAACTGTTTGACGATGGGAACCAGCGCGATGGCGACCGGATGCTGCGGGTGTCCAGCGTAGATTTCGCCTACCTGGCCTCGCCACCAGTTAAGCGTGGTGCGGGCGACCTGCTCGTCGGTGCATTCGTCCACCACGTCATCCACTTCGCGGCAGAAGGCGTACAGCGCGGTAATGGCCCGGCGTTTTTCCTTGGGTAGAAAAAGAAAGCTGTAGTAAAAACTGGAGCCGCTCGCGGCGGCTTTTTCCTGGCAGTATTGGTCTGGAGTCATAATTTCAATAAGAGTGCGGTGCTGATTTGCTCAGCATGATAACCCAGTCGAGGGGCCTCAGTACCGGGCGACGGTTATATACGTCGTAATCAGCCGCTTCCAGCTTGTCGAGTATGCGCAGTCCTCCCGCGATGATCATGCGCATTTCAAGTCCGATCCGGCCGGTGAGGATGCTGCCTAGCGGCGCGCCTTGCAGCATCATTTTTCTGGCACGGTCGATCTGGAATTTCATCAATTGTCGCCAGTTATCGTTGCAATTTTGTTGCGCAATCTGCTCTTCTGCCACGCCAAATTGCGCCATCTCGTCCAGCGGCAGATAGACGCGGGAAATTTTCCAGTCTTTTGCCACGTCCTGCCAGAAGTTGATAAGCTGCAAGCTGGTACAGATATTATCCGAATAGGCCAGATTGACGGGGGTGGCTTCGCCGTACAGATGCAGCATTAAAATTCCGACCGGGTTGGCCGAGCGGCGGCAGTAATCTGCAAGGTCAGCATAATTGTCGTAACGCTTCTTTACCACGTCTTGCGAAAACGCATCGAGCAGGTCGTAAAAAGGCTGCATCGGCAGCTCATATGCCCGGATCGTTAAAATCAGATTCTGAAACAGCGCCGTGATGGGCGCCTCGTCTGCGGCGATGCGATCGAGTTCTGCGCGAAATTCATCGAGTTGCCGCAGTCGCTCGTTATCCTGCATCTCGCCCTCATCCGAGATGTCATCCGCTGCTCTTGCGAAATGATAGATCGCCGCGACAGGGCGGCGCAGCCTTTTGGGCATCAGTATCGATGCGACCGGGAAATTCTCGTAATGCTCAACGGACATAGTCAGCCTGCGCCAAGCCCCGTAGTTTTTCCATCCAGCCATGGAAATGTACACATTCTTGCTCCATGACATTCAGCGTGATTTTTTCGGCAGCGAGTGGGCCATGTCGCGTTTTTTTATATCTGGGAGAAAGGAGTTCTTCCAGTCGTTTAGATGGTTTGGTTTCGTAACTATTGTTGATATGTTCAGGCGTGGCAAAATCGTTACGAACTGCTTGAAGTTTTGCAAGCTCATTGCTCCATGATGGTTCGGTGAGAACCAGTGCATTTACATCGGAAAACAATAACCCTTCAAATTCATAGGGCTGAATATATGGAATAAATCGTTCAGGGCGGCAACCGACATGTTCAATGATGGCTTGATGCAGTGCAGATTCCAAGGCTGTCGTACGGTCATGTACATCGGTCAGTTGCTTTGCGTTAGTGAAGTCAGGAAAACTGGTGTCCAGCGCATACAGATCGATGAATGTGGTCAGGATTGTTTCCGGTTTTTCGCGTAGTTTGTTTCTGGCATAGAACTTGAGACGATCAAAGCTGAACGCTCCGCCTGCACCAGTCTTTGAGGTTGGCAGGGTTTCCGCTTTAACATACACCTGTAAGGTGCGTAATGATGGAGCAATTATTCCGCTGATAAATTTTACTTCTGTAGGGCCTTCAGCAAAGACGATAACTTCAGTCATGCTACGGTCTCCCGCCCAGAATATTGCTGTTCCACAGATCACCCAGAGAGTACTGTTCCAGCCAGCTAGCTAATTCATCATTTGTGAAGCGCTTGAAGGTGGACGCATCGTCTTCCTGATTAACCACGATGATATCCTGCGGATCAAGTTCATTGACCAGCTCTGCAGATTGGGTGGATACGATCAACTGTTTGCTTTCGGCAACCTGTTTGAAAATATCCGCCAACACGGAAATCGCATAGGGGTGCAAACCCAGCTCTGGTTCGTCAATGAGGATGGTGTCCGGCAGCAATTCCTCGGGTTGAAGCAGCAAGGTTGTCAGACAGATAAATCGCAGGGTGCCGTCGGATAAATGCAAAGCCTTGAATGGCGTATCGGGTTTTCCCTTTTGCGTCCACTCAAGTTCGACGTATTCAGCATTTGTTCGATGAATGAAATCTCCGAAGAAGGGGGCAACCAAGTGTATGGTATCAACGATGCGATGGTAGTGTGCAGGGTGTTCATCATTAAGCATACGCAAGTAGGCAGCCAGATTGGCTGCATCAATCTTCAGGCGCAGATTATCGTTAGCTGAATGCTTTTGTTTTACCTTGGCTTTTTCGCCCGTATCGTGAAAGTGATAAACACGCCAATTCGTGACGGATTGACGAACGAGTTGAGCGTGTTGACCTGCGGCTTCCTTTAATTTTGATTCGCTGTGACCAGCTCCAAGAGGGGTATTTTCAATGTGTTGTTCAGTGATTTTATGAGCGAGTAGCGCACCTCCAAGTGCAAGCCAAGGATTGATGTTGGCTAGGAGCGCCGCCGCACCGACAAGGAGTCCACCCGTTTTTTGTTGTTCAAGTGATACTTGAGCGATTTGCGCAAATTCACTTTCGAAAATCAAACGATTGTCATTCGTCGGTATCAAGTCAAACTTGTATGTGTCGAATTTTCCCGGCTCGTTGGATTCAGTGCCAAAGTAAAACTTTGCCTGTATTTTATCAGTTATGTTACGACCGAAGTGCAGCAATGCATCCGGCCCGCCTTGCGTCTGAACGTATACCTGAAGTTTCTGCTCATACATTTCGTTGAGCAACTTGAAAATACCGATGAAATTACTCTTGCCCGCACCATTCGCTCCGATCAATACATTCAGATTCGTCAACGGGAAATTTTCCAGTTTGCGAATCGATTTATAGCCTGAAATGGTTAATGAGCGAACGGCTGACATGATTATCCTTAATTAAAGCAGATCGTTTCTGTGCAGCATGAACACGAACTGGTCGCCAGCGGAAACCTCCAGCCAGGTGAAGGGCAGGTCGGGGTAGGCCTCTTCCAGAACCTCGCGGTTGTGGCCGATTTCGACGATCAGGATGCCGTTCTCAGTCAGATGATCGGCGGCATTTTTGAGTATCTGGCGCGTGGCATCCAGTCCGTCACGGCCGCTTCCCAACGACAGCTCAGGTTCATGCAGGTATTCGGGCGGCAGTTTGGCGACCGATTCGGCATCCACATAAGGCGGGTTGCTGATGATGATGTCGTAGCGTCGCCCGCTAAGCTCGCTGAACAGATCCGATTCGATCAGCTGAACCTGATCCTGCAGTTCGTAGTCACTGACGTTGCGCTGAGCAACTTCCAGCGCATCGGGCGAGATATCGACCGCTTCAATCAGCGCAGAGGGAAAGGTGTCGGCGGCGAGGATCGCAAGGCAGCCGCTGCCGGTGCATAGATCCAGCACGCTGGTGATCTCTTCGGGTTCTGAAATCCAGGGGGAAAGATTTTCACGCAGCAATTCGGCGATAAAGGAGCGAGGCACGATGACGCGCTCATCGACGTAAAAGCGGTAATCGCCCAGAAACGCCTCATGGGTCAGATAGGCAGCAGGGATGCGCTTTTCCACACGCTGTTCGATCACGTCAAGCACAGAGGCCAGTTCGGTCGGTGTGAGTTTTGCCTCCAGAAAAGGCGCGAGAGTGTCCACCGGCAGATGCAATGTATGCAGGATCAGATAGACCGCTTCATCGTAGGCTTCGGAACTTCCGTGCCCGAAGAACAGCTTGGCCTGATAGAAACGGCTGACGGTAAAGCGCAGGCAGTCGCGCACGGTGTAGAGGCTTTGCGCGGCTTCGGTGAAGTAATCCTTCATTTGCATAACAGATTTTCCAGTGTGCGCTGATACGTCATTTTCAGCGGCTCGATATCGGCCACCGCAACGCATTCGTTGAGTTTGTGGATGGTGGCATTGAGCGGGCCGAACTCGATCACCTGAGCGCAGATGTCCGCGATGAAGCGTCCGTCCGAGGTGCCGCCCGAAGTGGAGAGCTCAGGGCTGATGCCGTAGCTCTGTTCGATCGCATGGCTGATCGCCTCGACCAGATTTCCTTTAGGGGTAATGTAGGGCTTGCCGGACAGCTCCCACTGCAGATCGTACTTGACCTCGTGCTTATCCAGGATCGCGTGTACCTTGTCCTTCAGCTCCTGTTCGGTGCTGGCGGTGGAGAATCGGAAATTGAACAGGATCTCGACCGTGCCCGGCACGACATTGGTCGCGCCGGTGCCGCCGTTCATGTTGGAGATTTGCCAGGAAGTCGGCGGGAAATACTCATTGCCGCTGTCCCAGACGGTTTTGGCGAGTTCCGCAATCGCGGGGGAGACCATGTGGATCGGGTTTTTTACCAGATGGGGGTAGGCGATATGCCCCTGTACGCCCTTGACGATCAGCGTGCCGTTGAGCGAGCCGCGGCGACCATTCTTGATCATGTCCCCGACCAGCTTATTCGATGTGGGTTCACCGACGATGCAGTAATCGAGCTTCTCGCCTCTGGCTTGCAAGGCTTCGACCACCCGTACCGTACCGTCCACCGCCACACCTTCCTCATCCGAGGTGATCAAGAGTGCGATGGAACCTTTGTGATCGGGATGATCTTCGACGAAGGCTTCAATGGCGGTGATAAAGGCCGCGATCGAGGTCTTCATGTCGGCAGCCCCGCGCCCGTACAGCATCTCATCGCGTATAGTAGGCTCGAATGGCGGGCTGAACCACGAACTTTCGGGACCAGAGGGTACCACATCGGTGTGCCCCGCGAAGACGATTACGGGTGCGTCTATGCCGCGCCTGGCCCAGAAATTGTCCACATTGCCAAATCGCATGCGCTCGATGTGAAAGCCCAGTTTTTCCAGCCGTTCGATCAGTATTTCCTGGCAACCTGCATCATCGGGCGTCAGTGAGCGGCGGGCGATCAACGCCTTGGCCAGTTCCAGTGTTTCAGTCATTTTCCACCTTCAGGTTAAATATTTTCGTATAAGCCGCAGCATCGAAACCAATCTGGACTATCTTCCCATCTTGTTCCAAAACCGGGCGCTTGATCACACTGGTTTTCTCCAGTATTAAAGTTAATGCTGAAGAACTATCTATAACTTGCTGTTTTTGTTGATCAGATAGCGCCCGCCAAGTTAGGCCCTTGCGGTTGATCAGATCTGGCCAGTCGCGTTGTTCAAGCCAGTTTTGTGCGGTTTCGACCTTAAGACCAGACTTTTTGAAATCGTGAAAATCGAAGGCGATGTTGTGCTGTGCCAGCCAGTCGCGCGCCTTTTTTACCGTATTGCAGTTGGGAATTCCGTAAAGTTTGATCAAGATATGTCCAGGTCGAGTTTGATGCCGGAAAAGTCGGATTGCGGTGCCTTGGATGACTCGGGTTTGGCCGTATAGGCCGGCACCGTCATGGTGTTGGTGCGCTCCGAAAAATCCACCAGTGCCGCCAGATTGCTGGCCGAATCGGCATTGCGCATGGCTTCATCCTTGCTGATGACGCCGGTTTTAAACAAGCGGTAGAGGGCATGTTCAAAGGTTTGCGAACCTGCTGAAACGCTTTTGTCTATCGCCTCGTGGATTTTTTCGATTTCATCGTTTTTGATCAGATCGGCGATCAGCGTGGTATTGAGCAACACCTCTACGACCGGAACCTGCTTTCCCTGCAGATTGCGCACCAGACGCTGCGAAATCACCGCCCGCAGACACATGGAAAGGTCAGACAGGACGCTCTGGCGCGAGTCATAAGGGAAGAAATTCACGATGCGGTTTAGCGCATGGTAGCTGTTGTTGGCATGCAGCGTGGTCAGACACAGATGCCCGGTCTGTGCAAAGATCAGCGCGTGTTTCAACGTGTCCCGATCTCGCACTTCGCCTATCATCAGCACATCCGGCGCTTCGCGCATCCCGCAGGACAATGCATTCTCGTAGTTGAGCGTATCGGTGCCGATTTCCCGCTGGTTTACGATGGACTTGTCGTGCTTGAATATATACTCGATCGGATCTTCTATGGTCAGTATGTGGCCGGTCTGTATGCTGCAACGGTGCTCTATCATGGAGGCGAGCGTGGTGGACTTTCCGGAACCTGTCGCGCCGACTACCAGCACCAGACCGCGTTTTTCCATGATCAGCGACTTGAGCACAGGAGGCAGGTGCAGATCGTCCATATTGCTGATCTTGCCCCTGATATAGCGTATGACGATGGCGATATCGCCGCGCTGGCGAAAGACATTGACGCGGAAACTGCCCAGTCCGTCTACCCGATGGGAGAAATTCATCTCCATGGTAGCTTCGAATTCGGCGATCTGTTTGGGCGTCATCATCTCATAGGCGATGCGCTTGATGATGTCAGCACTCAACACCTGCGAATTAACCGGAACAGCTATGCCGTCTATCTTGACATTGACCGGCGCGCCAACCGAGAAAAACAGGTCGGACGCCAGCTTATCTGCCGCCAGCTTCAGTAAAGGTGTGACGATCATCAAAAGCTCCTTGAAATGAGCTAGTAGCCCGTAGCTGGTAGCGAATTGCTACCGGCCACAAGCTACACGCTGTTTAAATTCCGCGCAGCAGTTCATTGATGCCGACCTTGGACAGGGTCTTTGCATCGACTTTCTTGACGATCACGGCGCAGTACAGGCTGTAGCTGCCATCCTTGGAGGGCAGGT
>CAYPIG010000037.1:0-26682 GCA_964410705.1 uncultured Gallionella sp. | reverse complement strand
CCAACCGACGATGCCCAGGCCGTTGATCATCGTCGTATGGCTGTCGGTGCCGACCAGCGTGTCGGGGAAGCAGATGCCATCCCTCTGCTGCACGCCGCGAAACAGGTATTCCAGATTGACCTGATGGACGATGCCGATGCCGGGTGGCACCACCTTAAAGGTATCGAATGCTTGCATGCCCCACTTCATGAAGCGGTAGCGCTCTGTGTTGCGCTCGAACTCCATCTCCATGTTGATTTTGAGTGCATCCGGATTGTTGTAGCTGTCGATCTGCACCGAGTGATCTACCACCAGGTTGACCGGGACCAGCGGTTCGATGATCTTGGCATCGCACCCTTGCGCTGCGGCCGCATCGCGCATCGCGGCCAGATCGGCTAACAGCGGTACGCCGGTGAAATCCTGCAGCACGATGCGGGCAACGACGAAGGGGATCTCTTCGGTGCGGGGGGCATTGGGCTGCCAGTTGGCCAGTTCACGGACATGGGCTTCGGTGATCTTCTTGTCGTCGTAATTGCGCAACACCGCTTCGAGCACGATGCGGATGGAGACTGGCAGGCGTGAGATTTTGCCTAAACCCGCCGCTTCCAGTGCCGGCAGCGAATACAGCGTGCCCTGCTGGTGGTTGGAGAGATTGAAGGTGCTGCGAGCGTTGAACAAGTTATGCGACATAGCAAGGGCTCCGAATACGCGAGAAAATGCGAATTATAACGCTGTGAGCAATACCGCGAACAGATTTTAGCTGCAGCTCAGGACCGCCAGATGAGGAAAACGGCGAAGGCGATCCACAGCGGCAGGCTGTAAACCAGTATTTCGCCGAAGAACCTGTCGTTGATATGAAACCATTTTACGAAGAAGGGAACGTATTGAAGACTGGCGGCAGAAACGGTGAAGATGACCAGTGCGACCAGAATCTGGAATATCTGCGTTTTTTTCTCAATGACGAGCTTGATGCGAGCTTCGATCCAGTCGTACAAATTTTCGGCCCATACATCAGGTTTTATTTTCATTTTTGATTACCTGAGTTAAAAGCCCAGAGAGGCTAATAGATCGTCCACTTCATCCTGACCGTTTACGCTGTCCAGATTTTTTGAACCCGGACCCGCAGTCAAACCTTCCGTGCTGATCAGAGAATCTTTGCTGTTCGGGGCGTATTCGATGAGTATGTCGAGCAGTATGCTCTCGACTTCGACGGCGGCATCGACGATTTTTTTGACCATTTGTCCCGCAACATCGCGAAACTCCTGTGCTTCCATGATCTGCATCATGTTGTGGTGGAGCGACTCCTCTGCCATGGCGATCTCGCCCAGTCTGGAAATGACTTCTTCGATCAGCGGCTGATGTTCGGAAAATGAAGCATCGGCCAGGCGCATGGACAGATCGCTGCAGCTGGCGCGGTTTTGGGCTGTCAAGGGCAGCGAGGCTTCGACCGCGCTGATGGTGCGCTCGGAAGCATCGTGCATGGACTTGTCGATAAATGACAATCGATCCCTCGCATCGGGCATGGTCGACGCCGATTTCTCCAGTTCTCTTGCATGCCCTAGCTCTTTGAGGATGCGATGCAGTCTGGCGGTGGCCTGACCGATTTTTTCGACGCGGACATCCGCATTGCGCTGTTTGCGGGCGGGCTTTACGGTGGGCGGCGTCTTTTTCAATTTTATTCCCGTTTGTTTGAGGTGAGTTTCAGTAGTCTGAATACTTTTTTGCGCTGCCGCGAACCTGTGTGGCGGGGTATTTTACCCCATTTAACGCCAGTTTATGCAACGCCGCAGGGTACAAATCTATACCCAGTTTATCCGAGATGCGCACCAGATAAAGCAGAACATCAGCCAATTCTTCCGCCACGGCTTCTTTTTTTTCGGGAGGCAGCTCGCCTGACTGCTCTTCAGTCAGCCACTGAAAATGCTCCATCAGTTCGGCTACTTCCACCATCAGCGCCATAGACAGATTTTTCGGGCTATGGAATTGATCCCAGTCTCGCTCATCGGCGAATGCGCGCAGCCGGTCTCGCAGGCTTTGCAAATCGGATGTCACGATGCGCTCAATGGTAAGTGCATCTGAGTTGCGGTTTTTCGGCATTCGACATCACGCGCTCCACATCGAACAAAGGCCAGGTTTTAGGCGGCCTTTGCAGAGTGACGGTCTGCAACTGCAAGGCGGGGCGCGTCAGCGGACTTTCAACCGTATCATCGATGCGGACTATCTCATAGCTGCTCATATCAAGGGTTACGATGCTCATTTCACACCTCCACTATGCTTTGATTAGGTTATCGGCTAAGCACCGCCAAAATTTAGCCGCGTGTGTTTGACTGGGTAGAAAAACCGGACAATTCAACGAAGGGGGCAGGTTGCCAGCCGCTCTTGCGGTGTTCGGCGATGACATTGGTGAAAATGCCGCCGCGAACGTAGAACTTGGCGGTGAGCCTCATGAAACGCGGCTGGGTTGCCATAACCAGATCGTCCAGGATGCGGTTGGTGACATCTTCGTGAAAGTGCCCTTCTTCGCGGAAAGACCACATGTACAGTTTCAGGCTTTTCAGTTCCACGCACTTTTCATCGGCGATGTAATCGAGGATCAGCGTGGCGAAATCCGGCTGGCCGGTCTTGGGACACAGGCAGGTAAACTCGGGAATCTCCATGTGTATATGGTAGTCGCGCAGCGGATTGGGATTGGGAAAAGTCTCCAGTGCTTTAAGGGGTCGGGTCGTCATGGGTGGCTCGCTTGGGTTAATATGTAGGCCATTATATCGTCCACTTCGCCAAATTGCGTCTTTCACACATCAAGCTAGCGGGATTTAAATCCTTCGTCGATCCGACTCATATCCATCTGCCCGGACAGATTACGGGTATCGTGGGCCCGAACGGCTGCGGCAAGTCGAATGTGATCGACGCGCTGCGCTGGGTGCTGGGTGAGTCCAAAGCCTCCGCCTTGCGTGGGGAATCGATGCAGGACGTGATTTTCAACGGCTCGCTCAGGCGCAAAGCCGTGGCGCGCGCCAGCGTAGAACTGGTTTTTGACAATACGCTGGGCCGTGCCGCCGGTCAGTGGTCGGATTATGCGGAAATATCGATCAAGCGCGTGTTGCTGCGCAATGGCGATTCGAGCTATCACATCAACAATCAGAAAGTCAGGCGCCGCGATATCACCGATATCTTTTTAGGCACCGGGCTGGGCGCGCGCGCCTACGCCATCGTCGAACAGGGGATGATCTCGCGCATCATAGAGGCCAAGCCCGATGAGTTACGGGTGTTTCTGGAAGAAGCCGCCGGCGTTTCCCGTTACCGCGACCGGCGTCGTGAGACCTCGCTGCGTTTAAATGATACGCGCGACAATTTATTGCGCGTCGATGACATCCTGCAGGAAATGGATAAGCAGCTGTCGCATCTGAGTGCGCAGGCACAGGTTGCCACGCAGTACCGTCAGCTTGAAGGGCAGCGCGATACGGCGCAACATCAGCTCTGGCTGTACAGGAAGCAGGAGGCGGCGAGCTTGCGCAGCGGATTTATCCTGAGTATAGAAAATGCCCGCACCGAGCTCGAATTGCAGAGCGCGGTGTTGCGACAGACGGAAAGTCTGATTGAAACGGAACGCAGTGCGCATCAGGGGCTGGCCGATGCGGTGCATGCCGGGCAGGGAAAACTGTTCGAGGTCAATGCCGGAATTTCCAGGCTGGAACAGGAAATCAAGCACGCGGAGCAGCAGCAGCAGCGATTGAGCCAGCAGATACAGAATGCCGAGCGGCAGCAGCAGGGGCAACAGCAGCAGATCGAGGCGTCCCAGGGGCAGCTAGCACAATGGCAATCAAAGCTGGAAGAAGCAGCAGCCCGTCTGATCGAGGCGGAACTTCTATTTGAGCAATCAGGTGAAGAATTGCCGCGCTGCGAAGAGGCGGTACGCCACGCGCAGGATGCCTATCATGCGCGGCAAAGGGAAGGGCTGGGGTTGGGACAGCAGCTGCAGCTGGCCAAAACTCAGCAGGAGCATCTGCAGCGCAACCTCATGCAAAAGGAGTCGCGGCAGGCTAAATTGCTGCAGGAGAAAAGTCTGCTGCCGCCCCCTGCCGAAGCTGCGCTGCAACAAATCAGGGAAACACTGGCAGAACTCGACATGGTATGTTGTGAGCAGGACGAGCAGCTGCGATCGCTGCAAGATAGCCTGCCCGAACAGGATAGGGCGCGTCAATCGCTGCGCTCAAAGTTGCAGCAGCAGTCTTTGCAGGCGGCCAAACGCGAAGCGCGTCTGCATGCGCTGGGGCAGATGCAGCAGGACGGCAATCTGACATCCTGGCTCAAGGCGCACGGGCTGGATAAACTCCCCCCTCTCTGGCACAGCATAAAGATAGCGCCCGAATGGCAGACAGCGCTCGAAGCGGTGCTGCGCGAGCGGCTCTATGCCCTGCCTGTCGATGCAAAGCTTGATGCGCCGCCTGCCAGAATGGCGCTGTTCGAGCCGGGTCGCATCCCGTGCCAGACGGTTAGTTCTTTGCAGCCTTTGCTCTCTTACCTGCAATACAAAGACGAGCAGGCGATGGCCGCGATGCATGAGTGGCTGGCCGGTATCTATGTTGCGCCGGATCTTGAATCCGCCTTGTCGATGCGGGATCAGTTGCCGGACGGCGGCTATTTCGTGACTCAACAGGGGCACCTGACAGGTCACTGCAGCGTATTTTTTCATGCGCCGGATTCGCATTTGAGCGGCGTGCTGGCGCGCGCTCAGGAGATCGAGCAGTTAGAGGCGCAGTCGCTGACTGACGACAGGGATATCGAAACGGTTAAGGCCGCACTGGCCGAGGTGGAGTCCCGCTGTCTTGCGATCGAGGTTGAGATTCCAAAGTTGCAGGCGGCGCTGGCTGCAAGCCGTCAGCGGCAGCACGCGCAGCAGATGCAGCTGTTAAAGCTTAATCAGGTCGATGAGCGTAGCCGGGAGCGGGAGCGGCAGCTGTCGCAGGAGATCGAAGAGTTGGCAGGATTGCAGCAAGAGGAGCGGGCGCTGCAAGCTGATGCGGCAGAGCGCATCAAATTGTTGGAGCAGAGCTGTGAGCGGTTTGAGGCGCAGCAGGAAGAATCGCGTCAGCTGGCGCTGACTCAGGAGGGGCGCTTGCGCGAGGTGCGAGAGCAGGTAAGACGCGCTCAGCATGAACTGCAAGAGGCGCAGTTTTCCTTGAGGACCTGCCGTGATAAGTCAGCTGATCTGTCCTGCCGCATCGCGGAGCTCAATGAAATGCGGGAACAGACGGCTTTGCAATTGCAGCAGCTGCAAAGCGAAAGCGCTGCCAGCCGGGATGAAACCGTTTTCGAGGCTTTGCAGCTGAGTCTGCAAGCTAAGGTAGAGGCCGAGCGGGAACTGGCTTTGGCGCGTGCCGAACTGGAGTCGGCAGCAGGCCGCCTGCTAAATCTGGAACAGACTCGCATCAACACTGAGCATGGATTGTCCCGTTTGCGCGAACAATTGACCGAGCTGTCCTTAAAGGAGCAGGAGGCGCGGCTATATTTCGAGCAGTGGCAGGAAAAGTTACAGGGAGTGGACGAGTCTCACCTGGCGCTGGCTGCCGTCAAACCCGCTCAGCTGCAGAGCGAACTGGCTCGTCTTAACCGGGCCATAGAGGCGCTGGGCGCGGTGAATCTGGCAGCACTCGATGAGATGCGGGCGGCGGTGGAGCGAAAGGCCTATCTGGATGCGCAGGCGCAGGATCTGCAGCAGGCGATGGCGACGCTGACCGAGGCGATCCGGCACATAGATCGCGAATCGCGAGATTTGTTGATGCATACTTTCAATCAGGTCAATTTGCAGCTGGCCGAGCTCTTTCCGGTGCTGTTCGCCGGCGGAGAGGCCCGCCTTGTGCTGACCGGAGAAGAGATCCTGGAGAGCGGCGTGCAGGTGATGGCGCAGCCGCCCGGCAAGAAAAACAGCTCCATACATCTGCTCTCGGGCGGAGAAAAAGCGCTCACGGCGATCGCGCTGATTTTTTCGCTGTTCCGGCTCAATCCTGCTCCTTTTTGTCTGCTGGACGAGGTGGATGCACCGCTGGACGATACCAATACCGAGCGGTTGTGCGCCCTGGTGCGGAAAATGGCGCAGCACACCCAGTTTGTGTTTATCAGTCACAACAAAATCGCGATGGAAATGGCCATGCAGCTGATCGGCGTGACCATGCAGGAGAAGGGCGTCTCCAAAGTGGTATCCGTGGATGTAGAGATGGCATTGCGCATGCGCGACGAGTGAGGGGAGCTGTTTTTCTGTAGGCGATTTTCTTACGATAAGCTGGTGAAAGTTCGGGTTTTTTGCTATAAAATGGCCACTTGCAGTAGGGAGATGGTTTTATCGTTTACTCTCGATAGTGATTTTGACAGCAGGGCATAAAACATGCATAAATATTCAGGGCCGGCGCAGCTCAAGACCGGCCAGCGCAACTACTACGACATTGAGAATAACGCCGATCTGGCACTGGAAGTATTCCAGTCCTGCTATCGTTCGCACACCCACTCAGGCAAGTTCTACGAGGAATTTCCCGATTTTTTTCTGGTCAAGCCTGAGGTGCTCGAAGGCAGAGAGATTTCTACCCGCCCTTCGGAAAATTTGCTGATGGCCGACAATGTCAAACGAGCCAAGGAGCGTAACGGCTATATCGGTGTGTCGAAACGGCACAACCCAAAGCTCAATTATTACTGGCTGGAATTATCCGTTGCACCTTTCATGCTGGGCGACCCGGTGACGCCGGACAACAAGGGCGAGTTTTTCTTCATCATCACCCAGTTCATAGAATTCACCCGCCAGCATCCCAAGATGTACGGCAATCTGACCGAAGAGATCGATACGGACAAGGATCTTGCGCTGATGTTCCATGAAATCAGTAGAATAGCTGAGTATTTGAAGAAAACACTTACGGTTTATCCTGAAAATATGCTGGTCTCCTTCAATCCGAAATGGCCGGTAGCTCAGGTCAATAAGCTGCTGCATTCGCTCAAGGACAACGAACAGGAGTGGTGCGAGCTGTTCTTCGAATACATGATCTACGTGATGAGCAAAAAAACTAAGGCCTGATTTTCAGCAGGACTTTCACCGCGCCGCTCTCTCCTGATTGATCCGGGCAAAAAGCCAGCACCTCGGGGTGCTGCCGCAGCCAGTTGCGGGTGAGCGCCCGCAATACCGATTCGCCGCCGGGACTGTTGATGCCTTTGCCGTGGATCACCACCACGCAGCGCAAAGACTGCTGCTGCGTCTCAAAAAGAAACTGCTGCAGCAAGCTGCGCGCCTCATCGATCCCGTAGCCGTGCAGATCAAGGTAGGCTTGTGCCGGATAGCTGCCGCGTTTTAATTTGCGCAAGGTGGCGTGCGACAGGCCGTTACCCAGATAGTCCGGTGCCGTATTGTCCGGTCGATCTGAAAGGATGTCGGCGACCGGGTGGTTTAATTTTGTGCCGCGAACGATGGCGTGCGGAGCGGAGCGGGGGTGAAGGACGCGGTTCTGTTGCGGCAGTTGCGTGACTTCTCCTGCCGCTGCGCGGAACAGCGCCGCATCCTCCTCACTACAGTTTGCCAATCGACGCCAGGTATTTGTCGGCATCGAGCGCCGCCATGCAGCCGGTTGCCGCGCTGGTGACCGCCTGACGGTAGATCTGGTCCTGCACATCGCCCGCTGCAAATACGCCCGAGATGCTCGCCGCCGTGGCGTTTCCGCTGGAGCCGCCCCGGGTTGCGATATAGCCGTTGTTCATTTCCAGCTGCCCTGCGAATATTTCGGTGTTGGGTTTGTGGCCGATGGCGATGAAGACGCCGGTGAGCGCGATATCCTGTTTTTCGCCGCTTTGTACATTCTTGATGCGCATGCCGGTCACGCCGCTGTCATCGCCTAGCACTTCATCCAGTGTGCTGTTCAGTTGCAGCGTGATTTTCCCCGCCTGAACTTTTTCCATCAGGTGATCGATCATGATGCGCTCCGCCCTGAAGGTGTCGCGCCGGTGTACCAGGGTGACGTGTTTGGCGATGTTGGCAAGATAAAGAGCTTCTTCAACGGCCGTGTTGCCGCCGCCTATCACCGCTACATCCTGATTGCGGTAGAAAAAACCGTCGCAGGTCGCGCATCCGGACACGCCGCGTCCCATGTAGGCTTGTTCGGAAGCTAATCCCAGATATTGGGCGGAAGCGCCGGTGCAGATGATCAGCGCATCGCAGCTATAAGTGCCGGCATCGCCGATCAGCTGGAAGGGTTTTTGCTGCAATTTGGCGGTGTGGATGTGATCGGAAATGATAGCGGTATTGAAGCGCTCGGCGTGCTGCTGCAGGCGCGCCATCAGTTCGGGTCCCTGGATGCCCGACACTTCACCCGGCCAGTTGTCCACTTCGGTGGTGGTCATCAGCTGCCCGCCCTGTGCCAGTCCCGTGATGAGCACCGGAGCCAGATTGGCCCGCGCGGCATAGACGGCTGCCGTATAGCCGGCAGGACCCGAACCTAGGATGATGAGGCGATGGTGTTGAGTGGTCATGGCAGAGCCTTAAAATAGAGCTGGTAATTCAGCGATGGGCGAAATTTACCAGTAATGGCAGCAATCTGTCGAGCATAGGTTAAAATATGCGACATGAAATTACTATTGCATGTCTTATCTCTGGGCTGTTTGTTCTGCACACCGGCTTATGCCGTGTCGCTGCCGGGCATGAGCGAATTCATCGAAGAAATGGTGCAAAAGCATCAGTTTGACCGGGGCGAGCTGACCGCTTTGTTTGAGCAGGCCAACCACAGGCCGTTGATCATCGAAGCGATTTCCCGTCCGGCGACCTTTAAACCCTGGCCGGAATACCGGGAGGCTTTCGTCAATAAAAAGCGCGTAAAGTTAGGGCTGGCTTTCTGGGATAAGTATCGCAGCGAACTTGTACGCGCAGAAAAGCAATACGGCGTACCGCAGGAAATCATCGTCGCGTTGATCGGGGTGGAAACGATCTACGGGAAAAATTCCGGACATTTTCGCACCCTGGACGCGTTAACGACGCTGGCCTTTGATTACCCGCGCAGATCCGCTTTTTTTCGCGACGAACTGAGCAATTATCTGTTGCTGGCAAGGGAGCAGCAAATGGGCTATCTCGATACCAAAAGCTCTTACGCCGGTGCGCTGGGTATTCCGCAATTCATGCCCAGCAGCTACCGCAAATACGCGGTGGATTTCAATGAAAATCAAAAAATCGACTTGTTCAATGAGCCGGTGGATGCGATCGGCAGCGTGGGCAATTATCTGAAAAATTACGGCTGGTTAGAGGGTGGACCGATCGCGGTGAAACTCGACGAAGGTGCGCCGCTTGCGGCCGAATCCGGATCAGTGAGATTGCTCGATTACACGGTGGCTGAAGGCAAGGAATACTGGTCTGGATATCACAATTTTGATGTGATCACGCGCTACAACCACAGCGATTATTATGCGATGTCGGTGTTTTTGCTGGGGCAGGCGCTCAAGGCGGCGCGTCAGTAGCGATCAACGATGCGTCTGGCGCCATTGAAACGGCTGCGCCAATACTGATCGTCCAGTCGGGTCAGCATGATGGCTTTACCTGTTTTAGGTGCGTGCAGGAAACGGTTTTCGCCGATGAAGATGCCGACATGGGAATTGGGGCTGCGCGTGGTGTTGAAAAACACCAGATCACCGGGTTTGAGCTGCCACGACTCAAGCGGCACACCCACCCGGCTCATCTCCGCGCTGGTGCGGGGCAGTTGCAGTCCGATCGAGTTTTGAAACACATACTGGACAAAACCGCTGCAATCAAAACCGTTTGTGCGCGTTTTTCCGCCATACTGATAAGGCGTGTCATACAGACTCATCGCGTAGATCGCCAGATCGTTCATGCGGGCGTCCGCTTGATGTGGGACGGATTCAACGCGCCGCACGGGTTCGGCTTGCGGCGGAACGACGGGCGTCGTGCCGCATGCGCTAAGGCAGATTACAACCAGCAATGGGGGCAGAGATTTCATGCGGTGCAATTTACGGCAAAACAGGCATGCCTGTAAAGGGAAAATGATGAAAAGCATATTGATTTTATTGATGATGTTTTCTTTTGCAGGCGCTTGGGCGGGCGAACTTGAAATCATCAATCTCAAACACCGCAGTGCGGACGAGCTGATGCCGGTCATTCGGCCGCTGCTTGGCGCGGATGAAGTGGTCAGCGGCATGAATTATCAGCTGATCTTGCGCGCATCCCGGAACAATATCGAGCAGATCAGGCGTCTGGTGGAGAATCTGGATACCGCTTTGCGCCGCCTGCAAATCACCGTGATGCAGGATGTGGACAGCGAAACTGCGGCCAGTCTGACGGAATTATCCGGCAGCGTGAAGATGGGGAAAAATGCGAGCATCGGCACGTCTACCGTTAACCCCGGTCAGGTCAGCGCGAAAATCATCAGCACTCGCTCGCTCGAAAATGACAAAAAAACTCAGCAGGTTCAGGTGCTCGAAGGTCATCGCGCGCTGATTTCCAGCGGAAAGTCGCTTCCCCAGCGACAGGTGGTGCAAAGCGGCTGGGGCACCCAGGTGATCGACAACATGTCGTATCGCAATGTTTCCAGCGGCTTTTACGTGCTGCCGCGCATCACAGGTGATCGGGTGACCCTTGAAATCACTGCGCAGAATGATGCGCTCACTCCCGGATCCGCTATCCGGGTGCAGAATGCGACGACAACCGTTTCAGGGTATCTGGGCGTATGGATACAGCTTGGCGGCATCAATCAGCAAAGCAGCAATGATGGCTCGACGATCACTTCGCGCAGCCATTCCACGCTCGACGAGCAGCGCAGCGTGCTGCTCAAGGTGGAAGAAATAAACTAGTGCTGCGCGTGCAGGGCGCGGGCGAGCTTTTCAAAGTCAACCGGTTTATGCAGCAAAGGCCAGCGGCAACTGGCGGCGCTGCGGATGAATTTTGTGGAAGTCTCGCCGGTAACGATCACGGCGCGCAGAGGTATCAGACTCTTTTTCTGCTTAGCCTCGAGAAAATCGATGCCGTTGAGCTTGCCGCTGAGCGTGTAATCGACGAGGTGGTAGTCCGCAGTGATGTCTTCGGCCAGCGCTTGCTCCGCATTGTCATAGTGATACACCTGACAATCGAAACTCCTCAGTAAACTGACTATGCCTTTTGCCACCAGTTCATCGTCCTCGAGCACCATCACCCGTGTGCCGGCGGAAAACAGGGTTGCAGCAACAGCGACATCTTCCTGCTCTGTTTTTCGTTCACTCTGGCGCTGCTCTTCGATGAGCGGCAGTGAAAATTCGAATACGGAACCCTTGCCAGGTTGCGAGCGGCAATTGATGCTCTCCCCCAGCAGCAAAATGGCGCGCTGGCAGATGGACAGACCCAGCCCAAGTCCGGCTTCACGGTTGCGCTGGCTGTTTCCTATCTGGTAGAACTCGTCGAATATCAGCGGCAGTTGTTCCTGAGAGATGCCGATGCCGGTGTCCCATACCTGTATCAGCACGCGATTTCCTCTGGGTCTTGCGCTGACCAGAACTCCGCCTCGGCTGGTGAATTTGAGGGCATTGGATACCAGATTCATCAGCACGGAGCGCAGCAGGCCGATGTCGGTGTGCACCAGCAATGCGCGCCGGGTGGAGAAAAACTGATGGAATTTCAAACAGCGTCCGGTCGCGGTCTGGGTAAAGGTTTGCTCCAGCAACTCGCACAGATCACTCAGATTGAAGGCGTTCTTTTGCGGTTTGATCACACCGGCATCGAATTTCGAGATGTCCAGCAGCTGGTTTAGCAGATCTGAAAAGGCATTCATCGACTGGTCGAGTTTTCCGATCAGTTCATTCTGCTGGGGGGTGGGATGGGTTTGTTTTAATGCATAGACAAATAGATTGGCCGCTGCCACCGGCTGGCGAAGATCGTGCCCGGCAGCCGCCAGAAAGCGGGTCTTGGAGCGCTCTTTTTCGGCGGTTTTTTGCAGCGATTTGAGCAGTTGCTGTTCGGTTTTTTTCTGTTCGGTGATGTCGGTGCAGGTGCCGAACCAGTTGATGATGCGGTCAAACTGATCGCGTCTTGCCGTGCCGCGCACCAGCCACCAGCGGTAGTTGCCGTCCTTGTCGCGCAGTCTGGATTCGAGAGAATACAGGCTTTCGCTCTGAGCGGCATGCTGCCAGGCCTCCCAGGCTCGTTTTCGGTCATCCGGGTGAAAAGCCTGGTTCCAACCGTGCCCGTAACTGTCATTCAGGCTGAGTCCCGTGTATTCGACCCATTGCTGGTTGAAATAGATGCTCCAGCCATCCGCCCGGGTGATCCACACCATCTGAGGCATCGCTTCGGTCAGGGTTCTAAATTGCTGTTCGCTTTCCTGCAGGGCTTGTTTTGCACGCACACTCTCGCTGATATCGGTGAGCACCATGCGTATCAGATCATCTCCCTCTATGTTTTTCAGGCACAGGCTGTCGAGTTTTCCGTGAAAATTCGATCCTTCCGGGCGATTGATCAGGAACTCACATTGTCGCTTGTCGTTGTTCAGCACCGACAGAAAATAGCGGTGCCAGCGGGCGACATCTTGGATGCTGACGAAAGTGGAAAATTGCCGATTTAGCAGCAAAGTGCGCTCTGAGCCCAGCATGCGGGCGCAGGTCAGATTGATCTCCACGATCATCCCGGTGCGGTTTAAGGTGATATAGCCTACCGGAGCCAGATCGTAAAAATCGATATAGCGGTCTCGCGATTTTTCCAGTTCGAGCTGGGACTGACGCAGCTGTTCGTTCTGCATCTCCAGTTCGATCTGATAGGTTTGCAGTTCGTGCAGCAGTTCCTGGGCGGTAGCGGGGGGGGGTATTTTTCTGCTCATGTTATCCCCTGTCAATGGCAAGCGGGGGATTCTACATCGCCGCAGAAATTAGCGGTAAATATTTGTCCCTCAATTAGTTGCCCGCTAAGCGGTACCGCCCCGAACCGCTTAGCTTTGCCGCATACATGGCGCTGTCGGCATTTTTGAGCAGGCTTTCCGCATCAATGCCGTCAGCCGGATAAAGTGCGATACCGATGCTGGCTGATACATGCATTTCCTTTCCTGCCAGCGTGAAGGGGGCTTTGAGTTTTTCGATAATCGATTCGGCAACCCGACCCGCATAGGCGGGATCCGAAATCTGAGACAGTATGACGGTAAATTCATCGCCTCCCATGCGCGCGACCGTATCCATATCCCGTACGCACTGATGGATGCGCAACGCAGCTTCTTTCAGAAGCTGATCACCCACGTCGTGTCCCATCGTGTCATTGACCTGCTTGAAGCGATCCAGATCGATGAACATCAGGGCAAAGGCGATCTTGCTGCGGCAGGCCGATTTAATGCTTTGCTCCAGACGGTCGCGAAAAAGCCTGCGGTTGGGCAGGTGGGTCAGCTGATCGTAATTGGCATGAGTCCAGATCAGTTCGTCGGCCTGTTTTTTTTCGGTGATGTCGGAAAAAATCGCCACATAACGCTTAGGTGTTCCGTCACCGTTTTCGATTACGTTGATGGACAGCCATTCCGCATAGAGCTCGCCATCTTTGCGCAAGTTCCAAACTTCACCGTCCCAGCGGCCCTGATTGTTGATCTGATGCCACATTTGCTCATAAAAAGACAGCGGTTGCTTGCCGGACTTGAGCAGGCTGGGATTTTTTCCGAGCACTTCGTCTGCGCTGTAACCGGTCAAGGTGGTGAAGGCGGGGTTGACGGTGAGGATATGGTTGTTTTCATCGCAGACGATCATGGCCTCGCTGCTGGCCTCGAAGATGGTGGCGGCCAGTTGCAGATCATCCACATACTGGCGGATATTCCGGTGCGACAGGCGCAAATCCAGATGCGCCATGATGTTGTTTGCCAACACACGGATGGCATCGAGCTGGGCCGGTTGCAGTTCGCGCGGCACGGTGTCGAGCACGCAAAGCGTGCCCAGTTTATAGCCGTCCGAAGTAGTCAGCGGAACCCCGGCGTAATAACGCAAGGCCGGGCCGCCGGATACCAGCGGATTGTCAAAAAAACGCTCGTCCAGGGTCGCATCCGGCACCACCATCACCTCGTCCTGCAAGATGGTGTGGGCGCAAAAAGCGATATCCCTGGGGGTTTGTTGCGCCGCTATTCCCTTGATGGACTTGAACCACTGCCGCTGTTCATCGACCAGGCTGATCGCGGCGATCGGGGTCTGGCAGATATAGGAGGCCAGCTGCACCAGGCTGTCAAAGGCGACCTCAGGCTCGGTGTCGAGTATGTCGAATTTTTTGAGTGCGGCCAGACGTTCTTGTTCGTCGAAGGGGAGGGGGGCGATTTTCATGATAGTTCCCGTCTTGCGATTGCTTACACGGTGCTCACCCTATACCTGTTCCCGGAAATTAGCAATCGCATCGTAAATTTTGCCGCGGCACGGATGAATTCGTGCAGAACCGGCTTACCTAGCCCTATCCGTTAGGGTAAACTCACCCTCGTTCATCTTTTTCATCTTTGCTATGGCCGATACGACCGATCACAAGGTGGTTTTTCTCAACAGCGTCTTTCTGTATGCGGGAGTCATCGCGCTGGGCATGGGCTTTTATCGCCTGCAGGTAAGCGTCGTGATGGGTCTGATCGACATCGTTTTTGCCGCCTGCAATTTTTCCCTGATCTATTACTTGAACCGCAACCCGCAAAGGGAGCGCATCGTCAGCTCCATCGCACTGGCGTTGTCCTATGTTCTGTTTACCGCCCTGTACCTGCTGGCGAACTACAACGCCACCCGCATCGCGCTGTTTTTTTTGCTTTCTGCATCGGCCTTTTTTCTGAAGGGCAGAAAAAACGGATTTTACTGGCTGCTGCTCATGCTGTTTACCATCGTCGCCGGGCATTTTTTGCCGGGCTTCAAGACGGGCTATACGCATATCGATGTGATCACTTTTTGCCTGTATCTGATGGCGCTTTATTTTGTGATCCGCAACTACGAAATCTTCAACGAAAGACGGCACGAGCAGGTTCGCGAAGAAGAAGTGCTGCGCCTGAGCGAAGAGCGTTTTCGTACGCTGGTCGAAGGGGGTAATGACATCATCGCCGTGATATCGGCTGCGGGCGAAGTGCGCTTTATTTCCCCATCGGTAGGCTCGGTGCTGGGTTTTGGCTGCGGAGAAGTGGTAGGGCAGCCTATCAGCAGCCTGATACATCCCGAGCAGGACTCCCGCGCAGTGGCGATGCTCGCGAGACTTCAGGCTTGCGATCAAGGCTGCGAGCCGGAGAAATTCGAATTTAAACTCAGACACAAAGACGGGGGCTATCGCGATATCGAGCTGATAGGTCGCAACTTGCTGAATAATCACGTGGTGGGCGGAATCGTGCTGAACGGGCGGGACATCACGCTGCGCAAACGGGCCGAGGATCATCTGCGTCTGACCTCCAAGGTGTTCTCGAATACACTGGAAGGCATCACGATTACCGATGTGCACGGCAACATCGTCGATGTGAACGAGGCATTTTGCAATATTTCCGGTTACACGAGAGAAGAGCTGATCGGCAAGAACCCGCGCCTGTTGCAATCGGGTCAGCAGGGCTATGGTTTTTATGAACAGATGTGGCAGTCTATCGTCAGCACCGGTCACTGGGCGGGGGAGCTCTGGAACCGCAATAAAAACGGCGAATCCTATGCCGAGTGGCTGAGCATTTCGGCCATCAGCAACGAAGCGGGGCAGGTGACCCATTATGCGGGGATAGCCTCTGATATCACGCTGATCAAACACCATGAAAAACAGCTCGAGCGCATCGCCCATTACGATGCGCTGACCGGTATACCCAATCGCACCTTGCTGGGCGACAGAATGAAACAGGCCATAGCCAGAACCTCGCGCGAGCAGAATATGATGGCGGTGTGCTATCTGGATCTGGACGGATTCAAGCCGATCAACGACACGATGGGGCATGAGGCGGGGGATAGCGTGTTAATCGAGATCGCGCGGCGGATACAGGACACCATAAGAGGCGGCGATACGGTGGCGCGACTGGGCGGGGATGAGTTCGTCATCCTGTTGCTGGGGCTGGAGCGCGGCGAGGAGTGCAGCCAGACTTTAAACCGGCTGCTGGCAGCCATCGCCGAGCCGATTGTCATCATGGCCCGGCCGGTGTTGGTGAGCGCGAGCATAGGGGTGAGCATCTATCCGCTGGACGATGAGGATAGCGACACGCTGCTGCGCCATGCCGATCAGGCGATGTATGTGGCCAAACAGTCGGGGAAAAATCGCTTTCACATTTACGATATCGCGCTCGATCAGCGTGCCCGCAGCCAGCATGAACTGCTCAGCAGCATCAGGCAGGGACTGAGCAATGATCAGTTCGAGCTGTATTATCAGCCCAAGGTCGATATGCACACCCGCCAACTGGTCGGCGCAGAAGCGCTGATCCGCTGGAATCATCCGCAGCTGGGACTGCTTTGTCCTGCCAGATTCTTGCCAGCCATCGAAAGCTCCGAACTCGATATCGCACTGGGGGAGTGGGTGATCAGCGCCGCGCTGGCTCAGATGGACGACTGGCGCAACGCGGGTCTGGACATCGAAGTCAGCGTCAACATATCGGCCTATCACCTCGAATCCGTGCATTTTATCGACAAACTCAAGCAGCAGTTGTCGCAGCATCCCAACATCGCCCCGCGTCGGCTACAGATCGAAGTGCTGGAGACCGCGGCGCTGGAAGACATCGCCGAAGTCTCCCGGATCATCGAGTCGTGCAAGAAACTGGGGGTGAGTTTCGCGCTGGATGACTTTGGAACCGGCTATTCCTCGCTGTCGTATCTGAGCCGCCTGCCGGTCGATGCGCTCAAGATCGATCAGTCCTTCATGCGCAATCTGACGATGAGCCGAGGCGATCACGCCATCGTGCAGGGTATCATCGCCCTGGCGCGCACCTTCGATCTTAAAACGGTGGCCGAAGGCATAGAGACCGTCGAGCAGTTCGAGATGCTGCTCGGGATGGGGTGCGATACCGCTCAGGGCTATCTCATCGCCCGCCCGTTGAAGGCTTTCGACATGCTCGCCTGGCAGCCCATCACAAATTTGGAATCACCATGAATATGCAAAATACCGTAGGCGCACTTCAGTCGTTGCCTGCCATGCCCAAAACCGCCCATCAGATACTGTCGATCGAACTGGCATCGGACAGGGGCAACGAGCAGCTGCTCAGACTCATCGAGAAGGATCCGGCCATTTCGGCCAGAATCATCGGCCTTGCCAATTCTCCGCTGTTCGGCAGTTCGCGCAAGATCATGACGGTGGCCGATGCGGCGACGGTGCTGGGCATCAAACGCGTCAAGATGGTGGCGCTGGGTTTTGCCATGATGTCTTCGCTGACCCGCAACCCGCCGGGACTATTGAATGTGCTGCATCTTTGGCAGCACAGCATGGCGGTGGCGGTGGCGATGGATGCCTTATCAAAGGCGATGCCGCGCGCCTTGCGCCCGCCCGATGAAGACATCTATCTGGCCGGTCTGTTGCACGACATCGGTTTTCTGGTTCTGGAGTATGTCGAGCCGGAACTGAGCAACCGTTATCACGAGCGCATGAGTGCGGAAGGCGAAAAGTTGGGATCGCAGATAGAAGAAGAAATGCTGGAGATGAATCACCGCGATCTGGGCGCCTTGCTCGCCGAACACTGGAATCTGTCCGCCGACATCGTTGCCGTGTTGCGCTGCCATCATGCCGAGCCGAGTCCGGACGGCAGCACGCTGATCGCCATGACCCATCTTGCCGAGAAGCTGCTGCCGACTTTCGGCATCAAAGAGCTGGGAAGTTCGGGGATTGCGCTAGAGGAGTGGCAGGCCTTGGGGATAGCCGAATCCGAAGTGGAAGAAGTCGAAGCGCGCATGCGGGAGCGGGCTGACGAGATTGCAGCGGCTTTTTCGTGAATTTAGCGGAGGAATTATGTGCGTTACTTGCGGATGCGGTCATGGCAAAATCACCATAGGGGGCAAGGCGCTAAAACCGTCCGGCGCTGCGCTGCGCTATAAACCGGTTGCGACTGTCGATGCGCCTGCGCGCAAGGTAAGCATAGAGCGCGATATTCTGGCCAAAAACGACGATTTCGCCCGCGAAAACCGGCGCTATCTGAAGGATAAACGGATCTTCGCCCTCAATCTGGTCTCAAGTCCCGGCTCGGGCAAGACTACCCTGCTGGTTAAAACCATACAGATGCTGGCAGCTCGCATCCCGCTTGCCGTCATCGAGGGGGATCAGCAGACCGAAAACGACGCCGAAAGGATCCGAGCGGCCGGAGCGCCTGCGGTACAGATCAACACCGGCCGGGGCTGTCATCTGGATGCGCAGATGGTAGGTGCTGCGATGGAGCGTCTTGGGCTGGAGCGCGAATCTTTGCTGCTGATCGAGAACGTAGGCAATCTGGTCTGTCCTTCCGCTTTCGATCTGGGCGAGGCGCATAAGGTGGTAATCCTGTCGGTAACCGAAGGGGAGGATAAACCGCTCAAGTATCCGGACATGTTCCGCGCGGCAGGAGTAATGCTGCTCAACAAATGCGATCTGCTGCCCTATGTCAGCTTCGATGCGGAGCTTGCTATTGAATATGCGCGCCGCATCAATCCGGCGCTCAAAGTGATCCGCATTTCGGCGGTCAGCGGCCAGGGGATGGAGGAGTGGCTGGCATGGATAGCTTCCGGTCTGGCCAGCGCTTGAACGGCGCCATACTGGCCTGCGGGGCGTGGCTCAAGAACACCGTCTGCGTCGCACATCGCGATGAGTTTTGCGTATCCGGGCTGATCGGTGATCTGGATAGTCTGGAAGCTCGTCTGTTGCTGGAAAAAACGATACAGTCCATGTGCGAGGGCATGCCCGTACTGATCGTGGCGCATGATCTGCACCCCGACTTTTACAGCACGCAACTGGCCTTGTCTTTTTCCGCCCGGCACGGCCTGCCGACTCTGCCCGTTCAGCATCACCACGCGCATATCGCGGCGGTATGCGCCGAGCATCGCTACAGCGAACCTTTGCTGGGCTTGGCGCTGGACGGGGTTGGGATGGGGGCGGACGGTACGGCCTGGGGCGGCGAATTGCTGCGCGTATTTGGGGCGGATTATCTAAGGCTGGGGCATCTGGCGCTATTGCCTATGCCAGGTGCGGATATGGCCGCACGGGAACCCTGGCGCATGGCGGCAGCGGCGCTTTATTGCATGGGACGGGGCGATGAAATTGCCTTGCGATTTTCAGATCAGCCAGCCTGTCGCACCGTGGCGCAGATGCTGAAAAAAAATCTCAATTGCCCATCCACTTCCAGCATGGGGAGGTTGTTTGACGCCGCAGCCGGTCTGCTGGGCATCTGCCCGGTACAGTCTTTTGAGGCACAGGCCGCCGTGGCTATGCAGAAACTGGCAGCGGAATACGGCAGGGTAGCCCCGGTTGCGGGCGGGTACCACATCGATGCGGATCACAGGCTTAACTTTCTGCCCCTGTTAAAGGTGCTTGCCGATTGCGACGATCCGGCAAGGGGAGCGGCGCAGTTTCACGCCACGATCGCACAAGGTATGGCAGAATGGGCAACCATTGCGGCACGGTCGCAGCAGCTTGACTGCATCGCGCTGGCAGGCGGCTGTTTTTTCAATGAAATATTGTTGATCGATCTGTCGGAGCGGCTTATGAACGGCGGGATGCGCGTGCTGTGTTCGAGTGCGCATGGCGACAGCTCGATCTCGCTGGGGCAGGCCTGGGTCGCCGCGCAGCACTTGTATCACCGTAAACCGGGAACTATATGACTACTCCAATCGATCCTCTTGCGCCGGTTAAGGCGCAGCTGGCCAGCATGATCAACCGTCCGGGGGCTCAGGACGATGGCATGTGGAACAATCTGTTTGCGGCGCTGCTGCCTCCGGTGGATGCGAGCCGGGCGATTTCGCAGCTTGCTCAGGTGAAGGGGCTTTCCGCGACCGGGCGCAACATGGCGCTGGCCGATCCTGAATCGGCTTATAAGATGATGAGCATCATCAATCAGGTCGAAGTCAACAGCAAGGCTCAGCACGAGGAGCTTGAACAGATGAAGTCGGCGGTCGCTCGCCTGCAGGAAGCGGGCAAGACTCTGGCCGGGGGCGGCGGCCACATCAAGCTCAAAGTGCTGGGATTTGTCGGTCAGTACAACAACTGGATACAGCGTTTCAGTCCGGATCTGCAACCCGGAGGGGTGCTGTGCGGCACTCAGGCGGCCGAAATTTCCCGCTATGAGCTGGAGCAGAGCGTGAAAAGCCGTTTTTTCGGTGCCGCCGAAGGTATGTATGGGATGGCGAGTCTGGGGGTGACGATAGATCCTGCGACGCATCTGGCCGTCCTCGATTCGGCAAAGCTGGATGCTCAGCTGCAGAACGACGGCGCGCTTACCACCTTGAAAGAATTCGGCAGCCATTTTGCTGAATCGGCAAGACTGCTGATTTCCGAGGGGAATTTCATCCCGCGTCAGTTGGACAATCTGGAGCGGGGCATACAGTACATCCGCGACAACAAGGCGGCGCTGCAGCAGGAATTTGGCACCGGCGATGCGCCGCACCCGAAAAATATTTCCGGCAGTCAGGGAGGGAGCTGAAGATGTGTCTGGCTATACCGGTAAGGGTGGAAGAGTTGACCAGCGATGAGGGGGCGATCGTCAATCTGGGCGGGGTGCGTAAAACGATCTCGCTGAGTCTGGTCGAAGGCATAGCGCCGGGCGACTATGTGATCGTACATGCCGGGTTTGCGCTGCAAAGACTCGACGAAGACGAGGCGCAGGCTACGCTCAGCCTTTTTGCCGAATTGGCCGAATCGGATAAAAACCTGTGAAATATCTGGACGAATTTCGCGATCGAATTTTGGCCGAAAATATCGCGGCGAATATCGCTCGTAACGCCGATCCGGAACGCACTTACCGGCTGATGGAATTTTGCGGCGGCCATACCCATGCGATATCCCGCTACGGACTGGCCGATCTGCTGCCGTCCAATGTGCAGCTGATACACGGTCCGGGCTGCCCGGTCTGCGTATTGCCTATCGGGCGGGTCGATCAGGCCATCCGGCTGGCGCAGGATCGCGAGGTGATACTGTGCACTTATGCCGACATGCTGCGCGTTCCCGCTTCGGGCAAACAGACCCTGATGCGCGCAAGATCCGCCGGGGCGGATGTGCGCATGATCTATTCGACCGAGGATGCGGTGGCGATCGCCCGCGACAACCCGGCGCGCGAGGTGGTTTTTCTCGCCATCGGTTTTGAGACCACCACTCCTCCCACCGCTGTGGCGGTTAAACAGGCCGCCTCCCTTGATAATTTCAGTATCCTGTGCAATCACGTGCTGACCCCGGCCGCGATGCGGGCGATCTTGAACGGCGGCGTCGCGCTCGACGGTTTTATCGGTCCGGCACATGTCTCGACGGTGATCGGCAGCCGCCCCTACGAGGTGTTTGCCCGGGATTATTTAAAACCCGTGGTGATCTCAGGTTTTGAGCCGCTCGATGTGTTGCAGTCGATACTGATGCTGATATGCCAGATCAATGCAGGGCGGGCGGTGATCGAAAATGAATTCACCCGTGCGGTGACGCCTGAGGGCAATCTGAAGGCGCAGGCACTGGTCGGTGAGGTGTTCGAACTGCGCGACTCCTTCGAGTGGCGAGGGCTGGGCAGTCTGCCGGACAGCGCATTAAGGCTGAGGCCGCAATTTTCCCGCTTTGATGCGGAGCTTAAATTCGATGCAAAATACATCGCGGTGCCTGACCACAAGGCCTGTGAGTGTGCGGCCATATTGAAAGGCGAAAAGCGTCCCGAACAGTGCCGGATCTTCGGCAGCGCCTGCACGCCTGAAAATCCGGTAGGCTCTTGCATGGTATCGAGTGAGGGGGCTTGTGCCGCCCATTATTCTTATGGCCGTTTTCGCGGGGAGAAAAATTGAATTTAATTCGTCAGCCTGATTATCGCAACGGCAGAGTCGAGATGTCGCACGGCTCAGGGGGGCGGGCGATGGCGCAGCTGATCGCCGCGCTGTTCTCATCCGCCTTCGACAACCCGTATCTGGCGCAGGGCAATGACGGGGCACTGCTGCCGGCGAGTGGTCAGCGTCTGGTGATGTCCACCGACAGCCATGTCGTCTCGCCGCTGTTTTTTGCAGGCGGCGACATCGGTTGCCTGTCCGTGCACGGCAGCATCAACGATGTGGCGATGATGGGTGCCAGGCCGCTTTATCTTAGTGCCGCATTTATACTCGAAGAAGGCTTACCGCTTTCTGATCTTAAACGCATCGTGGAATCCATGGCGAAGGCGGCAAATCAGGCGGGGGTTTATATCGTCACCGGCGACACCAAGGTGGTGGAAAAGGGCAAGGGAGACGGGGTGTTCATCACCACTACCTGCATAGGCGCAGTGCGCGACGGGATCACCTTGTCGGGCGATCAGGCAAGGGCAGGCGACAGGATATTGCTTTCGGGCAAGATAGGCGATCACGGCATGGCGGTGATGTCTCAGCGCGAGAATCTGAGTTTCGATGCGCCCATCGTCTCCGATACGGCCGCCTTGCACGGATTGGTAGCAGCGATGCTGGACAGCGGCGCAGAACTGCGCTTGATGAGAGATCCTACACGCGGCGGGGTGGCGGCTACCCTCAATGAAATTGCGGCACAGTCTTCGGTGGGGATGAGGCTGGAGGAGGCGGCGATACCGGTTGACAAGACGGTGGAGTCGGCCTGTGAATTTCTGGGCTTAGACCCGCTGTATGTGGCCAACGAAGGAAAGCTGCTTGCGGTTTGCGCGCCGCAGGACGCCGAGCGCCTGCTGGCTGTCATGCGCGCCCACTCGCTGGGCAAGGATGCGGCCATCATAGGTGAAGTCATCGAGGATGAGCACGCTTTTGTACAGATGACCACCCGCTTGGGCGGGCGGCGCATCGTCGACTGGCTGGCAGGGGAGCAACTGCCCAGGATATGCTGATCAGCCGCCTATCGCGGCCAGTATTGTCTGCACCAGCTGCTTTGCCCTTTGTTCGTTTGCAGCTTCGCAATAACAGCGCAATTCGGGGGCATTGCCGGACGGGCGCAGGTGGACGATTTCGCCGTTGTCGAAGTGGATGCGCAGCCCGTCGGTGGTGTTGCAATTGACGACTTTTCCTGGGTTGTGCTGCAGCTTCTCTGGATTTGCGGTGAGTTCCTCTATCAGCTGGCGGCTTTTTTCCACTGGGAACGATTGCAATCGGTCGCTTGCCGTATAGCGCGCGGGCAGATTCTGCAGCAGGCCGGATACCGGCATGCCGCGGTCTTTAGCCGACGCCAGCACGGCCAGCGCCGGCAGGACTGCATCGCGGGTCGGCAGCGCATCCAGAGTTTTTCCGTCGCGCTCAAAGCGGGAGCCTGTCAGAAATCCGCCGTTGGCTTCAAAGCCGACCACGTCTGTTGCCAATTGTTGCATGCCCGCGATTACATAGGGTGAGCCGATTTTTGTGCGCAGCACGGTAGCAAATTCGCCGCAAAGTTCGATGGCGGTATTGCAGCTGACCGGCACGACGACATTGCCCGCCTTCAAATAGCGGGCGCACAGCAGGCCGACCATGTCGCCGCGCAGCCAGTTGCCGTTTTCATCCGAAATCAGCGGGCGGTCGCCATCCCCATCGGTTGAAATAATGGCATCGAAGCGATGTTCAAGTGCCCAGTCATGGCCCCGGCGGATGTCCACTTCGGCGACCGCTTCGGTATCGATGGGAACAAACTCCTCGGTGCGACCAAGAGAGGTGACTTCTGCCCCCAGCCCTTCCAGTATGGCGCGGATGACATCGCGCGCAACGCTGGAGTGTTCATACACGCCCAGTCTCATGTTCTTGAAATGCTGCGGCGGGAAAAAATCCAGGTAGCGCTTTAGGTATTGTTCGATAGCGGCAGGATTCACATCCGGCATTTCGCCGCTGATGGCATGCAACGTCACGCTCGCCTGAGCAATCGCCTGTTCGTCGTCCTTGGTGATTTCGCCATCGGGCCGGTAAAACTTGATTCCGTTACGGTCGAAAGGAATGTGGCTGCCGGTGACCATGATGGCCGGGATGCCTAGGTTCTGCGCATAAAAAGCGAGGGCCGGGGTGGGCAGCGCGCCGCAAAAATCGATAATGACCCCCCGATCGCGCAAAGCTGCCGCAACGGCGGCTACGATGCGCGGGCTGCTGGGGCGCAGATCCATGCCCAGGGCGATACGTGATACCGAAAAAGACTGACTGATGACAGACAGAAAGGCGCTCGCATAAGCGGCGCAAACTTCATCGCTCATGTTGACGACCAGACCTCGTGCGCCGCTGGTGCCGAAGGTGACGCCGCTTTTATCCATGAGTTCGCGTATGGATTTCATTGAAACACTCCCGTTGGGATTAGGCTGATTCGGAATAGTAGGCGTAGCGGTTGCGGCCCGCAGTTTTGGCCGCATACATCGCCTTGTCGGCGCAGATGAGTAAACCGGACAAGTCGCTCGCATCCGCCGGATAAAGCGCGATGCCTATGCTGGCAGAAATGTGATGTCCGACTTCGTCATTGACAAAGTAAAAGGGCAGTGCGAGCTGCTCGACGATTTTTTCCGCAATCCGCTGACTTTGCCTGCTATCGCCCAGTTCGGGCAGGATGATGGTGAATTCGTCTCCGCCCAGGCGCGCGATGGTGTCGGCCTCGCGTACGCAGTTGCCCAGGCGTCGGGATACCTCCATCAGCAGTGAATCGCCTACCGCGTGTCCCAGTGTGTCGTTGATCTCCTTGAAGTGATCCAGATCGATGAACAGCAGCGCCAGCGACAGCTCGGTGCGGTGCGCCAGTTTGATCGCCTGCGAAAGGCGGTCGTGGAACAGTCGGCGGTTGGGCAGATTGGTCAGAGGATCGTAATTGGCCTGCCAGTGGATGAGTTCGTCCTTCTGTTTCTTTTCCGTGATATCCGAAAATTGTGCGACATGGCAGTAGATGCTGCCGTCCTGATGGCGCAGTGCGATGATGCTGGCCGATTTTGCATACAGTGCGCCGTCGCGGCGTTTGTCCCAGATCTCGCCCTGCCAGTGTCCATCGGTCAGGATGGACTTCCACATGGTGCGGTAAAAATGTATGTCGTGTCGCCCTGACTGCATCAGTCTGGGATTTTTCCCCAGTACTTCGCTCTTCGAATATCCGGTGATGCGGCTAAAGGCGGGATTGACATCGGTAATCAGGTTGTCCTTGTCTGTCACCACGATCGCATTGGTGTTGGACTGATAGATGGCGGTGGCCAGTTTCATCGACCGTTCAGAACTGGACAAGGCCGCTGACATCAGGTTGAAGGTGTGGGTGAGCTTGCCGATTTCGTCCATCGGGCCGTCTTTTATCGGGATGGGTTGGAAGTTTTCCATGCTGCCCGCCAGCTGCATGGACTCCATAGAAGACTTGAGTTTTATGATGGGCTGCATGAATATTTTGATCAGCCAGCTTGTGGCAAAAAACAACAGGATTTGCAGGGCGATCTGTCCTAACCAGAGTTTATTCTGGGTGCGGGCAAAAGATTCGAAGTCTGCGCTCATGTCCAAGGTGATACTGGCCGCGCCGTTGACCGAACCTGCCGCTACCTTATGACAGCTGAGGCAATTGGTGCCCCGGTAATTGGGGCTTGCGATGAAAGGAACGACGGTGCGCAGCGCGGCCTCACCGTCCAGCAGTCTGAACGCAGGCTGTTTGGATGCTATGACCTGGCTGTCCATCTCGTCCTTGATCTGCTCCTCAGGCAATCCCGGGCCAAACTGATCCTGTACCTGACGAGCGCGTATGATACGCAACTCCTTGACGCCGGTTGAATCGCTCATCTTTTTGATGAAAAGGCGGCGATTGTCGGGATCCGAAATCATGCCTGTGAGCATTAGCATGTTCATGCCGTTGATGATACCGTCTGCGGAGATGGCGGCGCGCCGCTCGGCATCGATCAGCATCTCTTCCTTGATGTGCTGCATGACCCAGAAATGTGCGAAGGACAATACAAGCACCAGCATCACCTGAATAGGGATGTTCAGTTTGGTACCGATATCGAGCGCCTGCCACCACTTCTTCATTGCCGTTGTATGTCGTAGAGTGCGAAATGCGGGATATTACCGTATTGCCCGCGGATGTGAAACAGACAGGCCAAGAAAAGGCTGTCTGTTCCCGTATTTTAGGCGGTTTATGCCACGGTGATTTCGTCGCTAAGATAGACGTCCTGTATCGCATTTAACAGCGCCACGCCCTCAGCCATCGGTTTTTGAAAGGCCTTGCGGCCGGAAATCAGCCCCATGCCGCCAGCGCGTTTATTGATGACTGCGGTGCGCACTGCCTGATGCAGATCGTCGTTGCCGGATGCTCCGCCAGAATTGATCATGCCTACCCGGCCCATATAGCAGTTGGCGACCTGATAGCGCACCAGATCGACCGGGTGTTCGGAAGTCAGCTCGCTGTAAACTCTGGAGTGGGTCTTGCCGAATTTGATGGCATTGTAGCCGCCGTTATTTTCCGCCTGTTTTTGCTTGATGATGTCGGCATTGATGGTGGCGGCCAGATGGTTGGCCTGTCCGGTTAAATCTGCCGATACGTGATAGTCCACCCCGTCCTGTTTGAAGGCTGGATTGCGCAGGTAGGCCCATAGCACGGTTGCCATGCCGAGGTTGTGCGCGTGCTCGAAAGCCTCCGATACCTCCTGTATCTGCCGTCTGGACTGCTCGGAACCGTAAAACACCGTCGCCCCCACCGCCACAGCCCCCAACCCCAAAGCCTGACCCACCGAG
>CAYPIG010000036.1:0-27177 GCA_964410705.1 uncultured Gallionella sp. | reverse complement strand
AGCGCGAGCGCATCTCTTTGGGCATCAAACAGATGGAAGGTGATCCGTTCGGCGGTTTCGCTGCTACCAATGAAAAGGGTGCCATCGTTAACGGCGTAGTCAAGTCCGTTGATGCTAAGGGTGCGGTTGTGACCCTGCCGGGCGATGTTGAAGCTTACCTGAAGGCATCTGAAGTTTCGGTTGATCGTGTGGAAGACATTCGTACACACCTCAAAGAAGGCGATGCGGTCAAGGCGATGATCATCAGCGTAGACCGCAAGAACCGCGGCATCAGCTTGTCCATCAAGGCGTTGAGCAAGGCGGAAGATACGGCCGCAATGCAGAAACTGTCAGCCGACAGCAGCGCCAATGCGGGGACTACCAATCTCGGCGCGTTGCTCAAAGCCAAGATGAGTGGCAAGACTGAAGCTTAAGCTGAAGGAGAACTTGCATGACCCGTTCTGATTTGATCGCCAGACTGGCTGAATTGCATCCGCAGCTGCTGGCTAAGGATGCTGAGCTGGCCGTTAAGGTAATACTCGATGCGCTGTCCACCACGCTGTCGCGTGGCGGGCGTGTAGAGATACGCGGCTTTGGCAGTTTCGGTCTGAATTATCGTCCGCCGCGTCAGGGGCGTAATCCCAAGACCGGTGACAAGGTAGGGGTGCCGGCAAAATATGTGCCGCACTTCAAGGCTGGCAAGGATCTTAGAGAACGGGTAGGCAACGTCTGACAGTAAAGGCGGTTTTAAAGAGGCGGTGATGAGATATCACCGCCTTTTTTATGCTATCTTTGGCAAGGTTCTTAGAGGTGAGCAAATGCGCTATATAACTTGGCTTTTTCAGCTGCTGGTTTTCATCATCCTGCTCGGATTTTCTCTTAAAAACAGCCAGCCGGTGACCTTGCATTATTTTTTCGGTTACGAGTGGCAGTCCACCCTGGTTATCGCGTTATTGCTTTTTTTTACGGCGGGGGCCGGACTTGGAATATTGGCGGCATCCGGGATATGGTTGCGCCAGCGTAGTGAACTGTCCCGTCTGAAACGGGAAGTCAGTGAATTGAAGATGCTTGTCGCCAAGCGCGATCTTGGCAGTTTGTAACAGGCTGCGGCCTTAAATCGAAGTGGGTATTTAATGGAATTTGAACCGTGGATGCTGCTGGTCTTTCCGCTTTTTTTCGGCATGGGGTGGTGGGCGGCACGTCTGGATATCAAGAATCTGCTCTCTGAATCAACGGCATTGCCCGAGTCCTATTTTCAGGGATTGAATTTCCTGCTCAATGAGCAGCAGGACAAGGCCATTGAAGCCTTTATCGAAGTCGTCAAGATAGATCCGCACACGGTTGAATTGCACTTTGCACTGGGCAGTCTGTTCCGCCGTCGCGGCGAGGTGGATCGCGCGTTGCGCATGCATCACAATCTGGTCGATCGCGCCGATCTGGACGACGACAAGCGCCAGCAGGCTATCTTTGAACTGGCGCAGGATTATTTGAAGGCAGGGATACTGGATCGCGCGGAGCGTCTGTTTGGCGAGTTGAAAAATTCTTCTTATGCCAGACCCGCGCTGGAGTTTTTGCTCGAGCTCTTTCAAAAAGAGCACGACTGGTTGAAAGCGATTGCGGTCGCTCAACAGCTCTGCCTGGTATCGGGGCAGTCATACGCAAAACAGGCCGCTTTTTTCTACTGCGAATTGGCCAGTGATGAAATTTCTGCTGGAAATAATTCAGGTGCGCGCACCTATCTGCTGCAGGCATTGAAGGAATGCCCAATCAGTGTGCGGGCAACCATCATGCTGGGCGATATGGAAAGCGATGAAGGGCGAAAAGAGGCTGCGATTGCCTTGTGGCGCGGTATAGAGACGCAGGATGCGCAATATCTGCCGCTGGTCGCGGAGCGGCTGCTGGCAGCCTACAGTGCGCTCGATCGCGAGGCAGATGGGATACAGGTGCTGCGCGAATATCTGGTCAAATATCATTCGATCGATATGCTGAATGTGGTCTTCGACGGCATTTTGAAATACGAATCGGCTGCATCCGCTTATCAACTGGTGCGCGACGAACTGGAACGCAACCCGACTCTGCTGGGACTGGATAAGCTGCTCGAGGCTCGCTTGCTGGAAGTGCCGATGGAACGGCGTGCCGATGTGGAACTGGTCAAGGAGCTGGTGCACAAACGTACCCGCAACCTGGCCATGTATCATTGCAGCCACTGCGGTTTCAAGGCGAAAAAGTTTTATTGGCATTGCCCGGCCTGTCAGGCCTGGGATAGTTACGCGCCCAGGCGCGATGAGGAAAGTGGTAAACCGTTATGAGCGATCCGAAAATTATAGTAGCACTCGATTATCCGGGTGCGGTTCCTGCCCTTGCCTTGGCGCATCGTCTGTCGCCTGAGCTATGTCGCCTCAAGGTGGGCAAGGAGCTCTTTACGGCAACAGGCCCCAGCTTGCTTGAGCAGCTGATGAAGCGGGGTTTTGAAATTTTTCTGGATTTGAAATTTCACGACATACCCAACACCACGGCACAAGCCTGCAAAGCCGCCGCAGGTCTCGGGGTGTGGATGATCAATGTGCACGCGCTGGGGGGGCGCAAGATGATGGAGGCGGCGCAACTTGCCGTATCCAGTGTCGCCAAACCCCCAAAATTGATCGCGGTGACGCTTTTGACCAGCATGAACCAGGAAGACATCGACGATATCGGCATTAAGGCAACGCCGGGTGAAATGGTGTTGCGGCTGGCGAAATTGGCGCAGGATTCCGGCCTGGATGGCGTGGTGTGCTCGGCGATGGAGACGACGCTGCTGCGTCGCCATTGCGGAGCCAAGTTCGCGCTGGTGACGCCGGGGATAAGACCCGTTGATGCGAGTCTGGATGACCAGTCGCGCGTGATGACCCCGGAAGCGGCCCTGAATGCGGGGTCGAGCTATCTGGTAATCGGACGGCCGATTACCCGTGCTGCCGATCCGCTGCAGGCGCTGCTCGATATCAACAGTCAGATCAGGGGGCTTTCGTGAGCGTATTGCCCCCCTTTGATGGCGCAAAAGTGCTGGTGGTTGGCGATGTGATGCTGGATCGCTACTGGTTCGGCGATGTCACCCGCATCTCACCTGAAGCGCCGGTTCCTGTCTTGAAAGTCAGTCGGGTGGATGAGCGTCCCGGCGGCGCTGCCAATGTGGCGCGCAACATCGCCGCGCTGGGTGCTAGGGCAACCTTGCTGTCGGTGGTAGGCGACGACGAGGCGGGGGGATGCCTTGAAAAACTGCTGGGAGAACAAGAGCATCTCACCGCCTTGCTGCATCGCGATGCCAGCATTTCGACCATCATCAAGCTGCGTGCGGTGGCACGCCATCAGCAGTTGCTGCGCATCGATTTCGAAACCCCCCCCAGTCATGAGGTGTTGCACGCGGCGCTGGCTGACTATCGTGCGCAACTGCCGTACGCGGATGTGGTGATATTGTCCGATTACGGCAAGGGCGGGCTTGCCCACATCGAGTTGATGATACGCTTGGCCAAAGAAGCCGGAAAGCCGGTGCTGGTTGACCCGAAAGGGGATGATTATGCGCGCTACAAGGGCGCTACGTTGCTCACGCCCAATCGAAGCGAGTTTCGCGAGGTGGCGGGCAGCTGGAAGAGCGAAGACGAACTGAGCGAAAAGGCCCACAATCTGCGCCGTGAACTGGACCTGCAGGCGTTGCTGATCACCCGCAGCGAAGACGGTATGAGCCTGTACCGGGATGCAGATGTGCAGCATGAAGCAACGCATACCCGGGAGGTATTCGATGTCAGCGGTGCAGGAGACACGGTGATTGCGACACTGGCGGTGATGATGGCCTGTGGTGCAGACATGCCGTACGCGATGCGCATCGCCAATCGCGCGGCAGGCATCGTGGTGGGCAAGCTGGGAACGGCTGTAGTGAGCCGAGAAGAAATCGTCAAGGATATGCTGGATTCAGGATACGGGATTCAGGATTGAGGGAATTCAACTGCGCTGTTATTAGCTGAATCCTCAATCCTCAAGGGAGAATTTATGTACTATATCGTTACAGGTGCCGCCGGCTTTATCGGGTCAAATCTTGTCAAGGCGCTCAATGCACGCGGTGAGAACAACATCATTGCGGTGGACAATCTGAAGAGCGGTGACAAATTCAGGAATCTGGTCGATTGCGAGATCGCCGATTTTCTGGACAAGGAGGAGTTTCGCAGCAAGATACGGGATGGTTTTTTCGATGGATTGATCAGCGCCGTTCTGCATCAGGGGGCTTGCTCGGACACCATGGAAACCGACGGTCGCTACATGATGGACAACAACTACCAGTACACGCTGGAGCTGCTAAATTACTGTCAGTCAGAAGAAATTCCTTTTCTGTACGCTTCTTCCGCTTCCGTTTACGGCGGCGGCGGGGTTTTTAAGGAGAGCCGGGAATTTGAGGCGCCGTTAAACGTTTACGCCTATTCGAAGTTTTTGTTCGATCAGATCATGCGTCGCCGCTGGCACAAGCGCGGTGCACAGATCGTCGGTTTGCGCTATTTCAATGTGTACGGCCCGCGCGAACAGCATAAGGGGCGCATGGCCTCGGTTGCGTTTCACTTCTTTAACCAGTACCGCGCCGAAGGGCGGGTGAAACTGTTTGAAGGTTGCGACGGTTATGGCAACGGTGCTCAGTTGCGCGACTTTGTCTCGATAGAGGATGTGGTCAAGGTCAATCTGTATTTTCTGGATCATCCGGAGCTATCGGGTATATTCAATCTGGGTACAGGACAGGCGCAGAGTTTCAACGATGTCGCGGTCGCCGCCATCAACACTCTGCGTATTTCCGAGGGTAAGTCAGCCTTGAGTCTCGATGAGATGCGGCAGCAGGAGCTGATCAGCTATATTCCTTTTCCCGATGCGCTGCGCGGCAAATATCAAAGCTATACGCAGGCCGACATCGGTGCGCTGCGCAAAACGGGCTATGCCGAACCGTTTTTGTCAGTCGAGCAGGGTGTGAGCCGCTATGTCTCTCAGATGCTGAAAGCGGGTTGATGTACTCGTCCGTTGAAGATTTCGTCGGCAATACGCCGCTGGTGCGCTTAAAGCGCATCCCGGGCAATACCAGCAACACCTTGCTGGCCAAGCTCGAAGGCAATAATCCGGCAGGTTCGGTTAAAGACAGGCCGGCGTTGTCCATGATCACCCGTGCCGAGCAGCGCGGCCAGATAAAACCCGGCGATACGCTGATCGAGGCGACCAGCGGCAACACCGGGATTGCGCTGGCGATGGCCGCCGCCATGAAGGGTTACCGGATGATACTGGTGATGCCGGAAAACCAGAGTGTGGAGCGCCGCCAGAGCATGAAAGCCTATGGCGCAGAGCTGGTGCTGACGCCAGGCAGCATGGAACAGGCGCGCGATCTGGCAGAGTCTTTGCGCGATGCGGGACGCGGCATCATCCTCGATCAGTTTTCCAACGCGGACAATCCGCTTGCTCACTACGAGGGAACCGCACCGGAAATCTGGCGCGACACGGAAGGTAAACTGACCCATTTTGTCAGCAGCATGGGGACGACCGGAACTATCATGGGTTGCGCCCGTTATTTCAAGGAACAAAATCCCGCCGTTCAGATCATCGGCGTTCAGCCTCAGGAGGGAGCCCAGATACCGGGTATCCGTAAGTGGCCACAAGCGTATTTGCCGAAAATTTACAGTCCGGAAAATGTCGATCGCATCGAGTTGGTGAGTCAGTTCGATGCGGAACTCATGACCCGCAGACTGGCAGCTGAAGAGGGAATTTTTTGCGGTATTTCATCGGGCGGAGCGCTTGCGGTGGCATTGCGTATTTCTGAGCAGCTTGAAAATGCCGTGATAGCATTCATCGTCTGCGACCGTGGCGATCGTTATTTGTCGACCGGCGTGTTTCCCGCCTGATTTATCCACAAACTGTCAGAATATGGTTACAATCCTTCGCTATAGATATTATTACATAGAATGAATATGCGGCGGCCCCTGAAGATAATGCATCGGTTTTGTGTGATCGCCGCCCTGTTCGCGGCTCATGCCGACGCGCTGGTGCTGGGGGATGTTCAGCTCAACAGCGCGCTGGGTCAGCCGCTCGATGCCAGGATAGTCCTGAGTGATCTTGGCAATGTCGATGTGCAGCAAGTTGCTATTCATCTGGCGAGTGCGGATGACTACAGAAAGCTCGGGATGTCCTATCCTGAGGGGCAGAAGCTCCATTTTCTTCTGGTCAATCAACCCGATCAGACTTTTATCCGCATTTATACGGCCTATCCTCTGGACGAGCCCTTCGTCAATCTGCTGATCAAACTCACCTCCCCTGAGGGGGTGATGATCAAGGCCTATACCGTATTGCTCGATCCGCCCGTTGCGGAAACCGTTGCCGCCGAAAATGCGGTCTCATTGCCCGCACCCGCTAGTGTGTCGGTGCAGCCGTCCAACACTCTGCCTGCAATCGAAAAACAGAAGCCCCGGCCCGCTTCAAAGCGCGTTCGTGCCAGCAAGGGCAATTCGATGCATATGAAGCTTTCCATGTCGCTGTCCATCTCCGCGCATGAATCGTCTTCATCCGTCGCGCCCGCTGTGGATGCGTTGCAGGAAGAGCTGATCGCCAAAGAAAAAACGCTGGAGGATCTCAAACAGCAGGTCGGAGCGATGCAGTCGGTGATTAAATCCCTGCCTTCTGAAGTGTCTGTTGCATCACAGGTTCCTGTAGCAGAGGATCCTGGCCGAAAATGGCTCAATCCGCTGCTGGCACTGTCGGCGCTAATGCTGGCTGTGCTGTGCTTTTTTGGCTATCAGAAATACCGGCGTCAAGAGCTCAGGGGGCCGTTTGATGATTTAGCGCCCGAAGCAGCCTTGGAACCTGTCCATATCGCTGTGCCTGATGCGGTGCATGATATCGAGCCGGAAACCCCTCATGAGGCGCCTGTGGCTATGGAGGCGGAAATTTCCCAGCCTTTGAATAAAGTGCCCGTCGGTGAGCAGTCCATGCAGGTGCCGGTCTACACAGAGCATGCGGTGCCGCCTGAATATGCCCTGTTGATGGAGGCGAAGCGCTTATTGCGCGGTGGGGATGACAAACAGGCGGAGGCTGCGCTGATCGAAGCGACAAAAATCAATCCGAAAAATATCTTCGGATATCAGGCGCTGTTGCGCATCTATGAATCGCGCGCCGATACCGCACAGTTTGCAAACATCGCCCAGCTGATAAAACAGAACTGCGACGAGTCGGCTTTTGCAGAGGCCGCCGAAGCGGGTCGCAGGATAGATCCGGACAATCCGTTATATCGCGGCTAAATCCGCCAGTATCCGGATCATCCGTGCATCCTTGTTTTTAACTGCCAGACTATCCGGGGTATCGCCGTCATCGGTCGGGCGTTTTTTGTCCGCCCCATTTTGCAGCAGCAGCCGGGCAATCTGTTCGTTTCCTGAGGCGACGGCCTTATGCAAAGCCGTATAGCCATCGTTGTCCGCCTTGTCGAGGTCGGCTCCGCATTCGATCAGGCGTGCGACCATCTCGCCGTGATTTCTTGCCGTAGCCTGCATCAGCGGAGTCCAGTCGAAATTGTTGCCCGCATTGATTTTTGCCTGACGGGATATCAGCAAGTTTAGGCAGGGAATGTGCCCGCTGAATGCAGCCCAGTGTAAGGCGGTATTGCCGCCCAGATCGATGGCATTCACATCCGCGTCATGATGAATCAGCATCGTGACTGTTTCGTCCCATCCGTTGAAGCATGCCGCCATCAAGGGCGTCCAGCCGCGGTTGTCCCGGAATTCGGTATTTTTTTGCGCTTCGATGAACAGGGCAAGGGCGGCCCGGTTGCCCGTCTCGGCAGCTTCAAAAAAACCTTCAGGGGTGCAAGGCAGTCCGAGTTGCGCTATTTCACTCTGAGCCGCTTCTGTCATGTCGGCCCAGTCGCGGCGGGGCGTAAAGTTGACGAACGAATTGGGTGCGGCGTCCCAGATGCCTTTGGATTTTTCGGGTGGTTCCTGTGCCGCATGAACCAGACTCAGGTGCATGATCTCGGCCGCGATGGCGGGCGGGAATCCCGATCTCTCGCCGCGGTTGCTGACCAGCAGCTCCGTAAAGTAGCCGTCCATAGTTTCATCATCCCAGAGCGACATGATGGTTTCCAGTATGCGCGGATAATGCTTTTCCAGTTCGTAGGGATAATGTTCTGTCTTGCCACCTAATATTCTGAGCAGGCGCTGGTTCATAGCGGTTCCGTCCTTTGAGAATGTTTGGATAGAGCAGGATTCTGGGCGAAGTAACGTTTGATGCCGCCCAGCACTGCACCGGCTAGCTTGGTTTGATAATTTTCGTCGTTAAGGCGAGCTTCCTCGCCGGGGTTGCTGATAAAAGCGGTTTCGACAAGTATGGAAGGGATGTCGGGGGATTTGAGTACGGCAAAACCTGCCTGTTCGACATGGCCGCTGTGCAGATCGTTGATGTCGTTCAACTCGCCCAGTACATGACGGGCGAGCCGGATGCTGTCGTTGATGGTGGCGGTTTGCGACAAATCCAGCAGCGTACGCGCCAGATAGGGGTCTTTGACCGCGATATTGACTCCGCCGATCAGATCGGCTTCATTCTCTTTTTTAGCCAGCCATCTGGCCGCGGTGCTGGTTGCTCCGTGTTCGGACAGGGCAAATACCGAAGAACCGTGCGCATCGGGCTTGATAAAGGCATCGGCATGTATGGAGACAAACAGATCGGCGCGCGCCTTGCGCGCCTTGGCAACGCGCCCTCCGAGCGGAATGAAGTAGTCTCCGTCCCGTATCAGCACACCTTTCATGTTGGGGGTGTTGTTGACCAGGGTGCAAAGACGACGGGCGATTGCCAGCGTCACGTTTTTCTCATGTGAGCCGCGGCTGCCCTGAGCGCCTGGATCCTCTCCGCCGTGTCCCGCATCGATGGCGATGATCAGAGTTCTTGCGCGCAATTCAGGGCTGGATTTTGCAGGGGGCGCAACAGCGGGAGCAGGCTTATCTTCGGGTTTGATTTTTTCTTGATCTATCAATGCCATCATCGGATCCTGCGGGGTTGCAGGATAGACATCCAGCACCAGCCGGTAACCGTATTCACCGACCGGATTGAGATCGAAAAGCTGCGGTTTGATCGGTCCCTTAAGATCGAGGACCAGTCGCACTATGCCGGGCTTGAATCTGGCAACGCGTACGCTCTTGATATAGGGGTCATCGCTGCCTATTTTGCTACCCAATTGCTTGAGGGGCTCTCCCAGTTCCACATCCTCAAGATCGATCACTAAGCGGTTTGGGTTCTCAACCGAGAACAGTGTGTGGCGCAGCGGTATTTGCGATTCCAGCGTCAGGCGAGAGTAATCCTGAGCCGGCCAGAAACGCGTCTGAGTAATGTCGATTGCGGCAAAGGATGAAGCTGCCGACAGGCATGCCAGTCCGATGGCAAAGCGGCAGAGGCGCGTTATAGTTTTTGCAAACATGTCAGTCCGGGCAGCGTGGTGGCCTTGAGTGCCGCATCGCGGCCCTGCGGCAGAATTTCCAGAGTTATGATCAAATCAGCCGGCGGCACAGACGCTTTTTCCGGCCATTCGATAAATAAAATGTTGCTTTTGTTGAATTCATCCCGGAATCCTGCCGCCTCCCACTCATTTTCATCCTGTAAACGATACAAGTCAAAGTGTCGTAAGTCAAATCCGCCTGCTCGATAGGTTTCCAGCAGGGTATAGGTGGGGCTTTTCACTCGTCCGCTATAGCCAAGAGCGCGCAATATGCCACGAACCAGACAGGTTTTTCCTGCCCCCAGATCCCCTAGCAGATAGACCACCAGGCCGGGCTGCAGCACTGAAGCCAGCCGTGCGGCGAGCGCGAGGGTGGCATTTTCGTCGGCTAAATTTATGTGAACTGGGCTATCATCCGGGTTATGCAAAATGGAAATCCTCAATATGACGAGCTTGCTGAAAAGATACGCAGTTGGGCGCTTGAACTGGGCTTTCAGACCGCGGGCATAAGCGACACAAACCTGGCAAGCGCTGAAACCGGCCTGTTGAACTGGCTTGAGCTCGGTTTTCACGGCCAGATGGATTATATGGCAAAACACGGAACCCGGCGCAGCCGCCCGGCAGAACTTGTACCCGGTACGCTGCGCGTGATCAGTCTGCGCATGAATTATCTGGCAGTAGGGGTTGCAGACAGCGATCAGATTCTGGGGCAAGGGGCGCGCGCCTATATCTCGCGTTACGCGCTAGGACGCGATTACCACAAACTGATGCGCCGTCGGCTGGCGCAGCTTTCCGACAGGATACGCGCCGAGGTTGGGCAATTCGACGGCCGTGTGTTTACCGACAGTGCGCCGGTGCTTGAAGTGGCGCTGGCTGCAAAAGCCGGGACGGGCTGGCGCGGCAAACACACCTTGCTGCTGACCCGAGATCAGGGCTCGTTTTTCTTTTTGGGCGAAATCTATGTCAATCTTCCGCTGCCGGTTGATCAGCCTCAGCGCGGACACTGCGGCAACTGTACCCGTTGCATCGATTCCTGCCCGACTCAGGCCATTGTTGCACCTTTCCTTCTGGATGCACGTCGATGCATCTCCTATCTCACCATCGAGCTAAAGGGAAGCATTCCTGCCGAACTGCGTCCGTTGATCGGCAACCGTATTTACGGCTGTGACGACTGTCAGCTGGCATGCCCGTGGAATCGTTTTGCGAGCAAGAGCGTTGAGCCGGATTTTGCGGTGCGCCACGGCCTGGATGATGTAGGGTTGGTCGAATTGTTTGCCTGGGATGAGGATGAATTCAATCGGAAGACAGCAGGTAGCCCTATCTATCGCATCGGTTATCAGCAATGGCTGCGCAATATCGCCGTGGCGATGGGCAACGCTCCGCACAGCGAGGCCATCGTTGCGGCACTGCAGGCGCGCGCAGAATTTCCCGGGGAGCTGGTGCGCGAGCATGTGGCCTGGGCGCTGGAGCGGCTGAAAACGGCTGTTTCTAACGTTTGAACGGATTTAAAACCGGTCGGAGTCGGGGCGCTCGACCTTGAACCACAGCGCATATAAAGCCGGCAGATAAAACAGCGTCAGCAGCGTTGCGATCAGCAGTCCGCCCATGATGACTACGGCCATCGGTCCCCAGAATACGCTGCGGGTGAGCGGGATCATGGCAAGGATGGCGGCGGCGGCGGTGAGCATGATGGGGCGGAAGCGGCGCACGGTCGATTCGACCACCGCATCCCAGTGGCTCATGCCTTCATCGAGATCCTGGCTGATCTGGTCGAGCAGGATGACCGAATTGCGCATGATCATGCCCGAGAGCGAAATCATTCCCAGCATGGCGACGAAACCGAACGGTACCTTGAATATCAGCAGTGAAGCAGTCACGCCGATGATGCCCAGCGGTGCGGTCAGCAATGCCAGAATGACCTGTTTATAGCGTTTTAACTGCAACATCAGCAAGGTGACGATGAGCACGATCATCAGCGGCAATATCTCGATGATGGAATCCTGCGCCTTATCGCTGTCCTCCATCGCGCCGCCAGCTTCGATGCGATAGCCCTCGGGGAGTTTCTTCCTGATATCGCCAAGTTTGGCATCGATCGCCAGACTGACATCCGGCGCTTTCACATCATCGGGTACATCCGCCCTTACGGTCACTACCGGCATGCGATTCATGCGCCAGATGATGCCATCCTCTTCGGCAACGCTGATTTGGGCTAGCTGATTGAGCGGAACAGACTTGCCGTGTTCGCTGTAGATGTTCATTTGGCTCAATGCCGCCGGGTCGCTGCGCTCGGAAGATACTGCGCGAGCGATGACTTCCACTCGTTTGTCGCCTTCACGCAGGCTGGTAATCGACAGGCCTGACAGGAACGCCTGAAGGTTACGCGATATCACCTGCGAGGAGAGACCGTGAGCTCGGCCTTTTTCCTGGTCTACATTGACATTGAGTATGCTGATCTTTTCGTTTGAATCCAGACTGACATTCTTGGTGTTGCGATTTTTTTTGACCACATCAGCCACTTCAGCGGCGATGCTGCGCAATTTATCCGGATCGTTCCCGACTATTCTGAATTGTATCGGGTAGCCTACCGGGGGGCCATTCTCAAGCCGAGCGATGCGTATGCCCATTTCCGGATAATCTTTGTTCAGCATCGCTCTGATGCGTTTGAGTGTTGCTTCTCGCGATTGTCCGTCGCGGGTGGTGATTACGATCTGGGCGTAGTTTACCGTGGGCAGTTGCAGATCCAGCGGCAGGTAAAATCTCGGCGTGCTGCCGCCTATGTAACTGGTGTAGTTGAGTATGTTAGGATCACCCTTGATTTTATCTTCCAGATTCGCTGTCAGCGTTTCGGTGGTGGTGAAGTTGGTTCCTTCGGGCAGCCAGACATCCATCAGCAGTTCGGGGCGTTCAGAAGGAGGGAAAAATTCCTGCTCTACCCTGGAAAAACCCAGCAGGGCTACGATGAATGCGATCACCGTCAGAGCCAGTACGCTTTTTCTGTGGTCCAGGCACCAGACCACCATGCCCCGGAAGCGGGCGTAAAATCCTCGGTTGTAGTGATCTTCATCCGGTGCGTGCGTGTTATGCAACAGCCGGTAGCCGATAAAAGGCGTAAATACGACGGCGACCAGCCAGGATACCAGCAGCGCGATGGTGACTACCGCGCAAATGGAAAAGGTGTATTCGCCTGCCGAGGACTTGGCAAGGCCGACCGGAAGGAAAGCGGCTGCCGCGATCAGGGTGCCGGTGAGCATGGGGAAGGCAGTGCTGGTGTAGGCAAAGGTCGCAGCGTGCATGCGGCTGTAGCCTTGTTCGAGTTTTACCTTCATCATTTCCACCGCGATCATCGCATCGTCTACCAGCAGGCCCAGTGCGATGATCAATGCCCCCAGTGAGACGCGCTGCAAGTCGATGCCCAATAGATGCATCAGCATAAAGGTTCCTGCCAGTACTAGCGGGATCGACAGACCCACCACCAGACCTGCACGCAGACCCAGGCTTAAAAAACTCACAGCAAGCACGATGGCAAGAGCTTCGAGCAGGGCGTGCATGAATTCCCCTATGGATTTTTTAACCACGGCAGACTGATCTGAAATCTTGTGAATTTCAACGCTGGCGGGAAGCTGTTTTTTGATGCGCTGCAGCGCCTTGTCGAGGTTTTGTCCCAGCTGGGTGATGTTGCCCTGATCTGACAGGGAAATGGCAAGGCCGATGGCATTTTTCCCCATGGTGTGCATCTTGAAGGTGGCAGGATCTGCATACGAGCGGTAGACTTGGCATACATCGCCTAGCCGGTGTATTTTGCCACCGGCCTTGATGCCGATGTCCTGTATGCTTTTGACGGAATTGAAGTCGCCGCTCACGCGCAATCGGGTGATGTTGTAATGCGATTGCACTTCACCTGCGGGTTCCATTTCATTCTGCGCCTTCAGCGCCGAGGCGACCAGCAGTGGGTCTATGCCCAGTTCGGCCATTTTTTTGCTGGAAAATTCGATATATATTTTTTCGTGCTGCACGCCGAGCAGTCGCACTTTGCTGACGTTTTCTATCCTGAGCAGCTCATCGCGTACTTTTCCCGCTTCTGCCGCCAGTTCGGCATTGCTCAGGGTTTCGGAGGTGAATGCGTAGATGGAGCCATAGGTTTCGCCGAAATTGTCGTTGATGACGGGTTCTGCAACCCCCTCAGGAAGAAAGCGACGTATATCGGAGAGTTCTTTTCTCACCAGATTCCACGAGCGCTGCAGCTCAATGGGCGGCATCGCGTCTTTGAGCGTGACAAAAATCACGGCTTCACCGGCCTTGGAATAGCTGCTGACATTGTCCAGCCAGGGAGTTTCCTGCAGTTTGCGCTCAACCCGGTCGGTGACCTGAAGCTCGATTTCTCTTGCCGATGCGCCAGGCCAGAGCAGCTTGATGGTCATGACCTTGAAGGTAAAGTCAGGGTCTTCCTTTTGCGGGAGCTGGGTATAGGAAAATATCCCGGCCAGCAGCAAAGTGCAAAGTGCGTACAGCACCAGTGCCTGATGTTTGAGCGCCCATGCAGAGAGATTGAATTCCTTCATGAAGCTGTGCGGAAGTTAAGTCACAAAGCGTCTTGCGATCAGCACCGCATTGGTGCCGCCAAAGGCGAATGAGTTGGACATGACCGCATTGAGGGGAACGCCTACCCGGCCCTGATTTGCAACATAATCCAGGTCGCATTCGGGGTCGGGGTGGTGCAGATTGATGGTTGGCGGAATAGCCTGGTGTTTCAGTGCCAGCACTGCCGCCATGAATTCGACTGCACCGGTGGCACCCATCAGATGACCGTGCATGGATTTGCTCGAGCTCACCGGGATGTTGCAAGCTTGTGCGCCAAAAACCTGTTTGAGTGCGCGCGTCTCTTCGATATCACCCGCCAGGGTGGCGGTGCCGTGTGCATTGACGTAACCGATGTCCTGAGGTTGCAGTCCGGCATCTTTTATCGCCGCCAGTATGGTGCGGGTCTGACCGTTGGCATCTGGTTTGGTGATGTGAGAGGAGTCCGTCGAGCAGTCGTAACCTGCCAGTTCGGCGTAAATTTTAGCGCCGCGGCGCTGCGCGCGTTCCGCATCTTCCAGGATGAAGATGGCCGCACCTTCGCCCAGCACCAGACCGCTGCGATCTTTTGAAAAGGGTTTGCAGGAGGCGCCAGGATCAACAGGATCTTCCTGTGCCAGTGTGCGCAAGGCTTCCCAGGCTTTCATCGCGCCCAGTGTCAGCATGGCTTCAGAGCCGCCCGCCAGCATGACATCGGCATAGCCGTGTTTGATCTGTCGATAAGCTTCGCCCAGTGCGATCGCGGAAGATGAGCAGGCGGTGGAATAGGTGAGATTGGCACCTTGTAAGTGATACTTGATGGAGATGTGCGATGCGGCTGCGTTGTTCATGCTGAGCATTACGCTCAGCGGTTTGATGCGCGGGTTGTCTTTTTTGAACACTTCGATGTAGCCGTCTTCGAGTGTACCGGCGCCACCCATGCACGAACCCATGTATATGCCCGCGCGGGTGTATTCGGATTCATCGAGCACCAGTTTCGCATCCTGAACGGCCTGTTCTGCAGCGACCAGGGCGAACTGGCTGAAGCGCTCAATTCCGGTCAGCTGCATCTTGGAAAAATGGGCGGCGGGATTAAAATCCAGCACTTGTGCCGCGATGCGGATGGAGAGTTGCTCTGCAAAATCGCTCTGCAGGGGTTTGATGCCGGAAATTCCCGACATCAGATTGTTGAAAAATTGCTCAGGATTTTGACCTGTAGGTGAGACGATGCCTAGCCCTGTAATAACGACACGTCTGCTCATGTTTACGCCGATTGCTCGGCGACGATTCTGTCGACCAGATTGGTGACGTCCTGCAGCGTTTTGATTTCGACGCGCTCGTCAGGCAGTTTGATCTTCAGTTCATCTTCGAGATTGAACATGAACTCGATGACGGACAGCGAGTCCAGTCCCAGACTTTCGAGCGTTGCATCGGGGGTGAGATTTTCGAGCTTCAGGTCAAATTGTTCGACCATCATGCGCTGTATGGTAGGTAGTGAGCTCATGGTGTGTTTCTTCAGTATTTGTTCTGAAGCTGATTATAACCGAAACCCCCGTCTTTGCGATGCGTTTTTAGTGTGCAAGTCTGCTGCAGGCACCGGGGTTGCAAGGCTTGTGGCGACGGGCGGGAGGTGGATTCGGACTCAGCCGGGTTTTCGAAGTTGGTGGGTGTTAAAAAAACGGATGGTCTCGCTGGCGACCTGCTCCCGGTCATTGTCTACCGTGATCATGTGATAGCTGTTGTGCAACATGACGGATTCGACAGTTTTGGAGCCGATATGGTCGGCGACATAGCGCGCATTGCGCGGTGAGGCTACATCGTCTTCGATGGCGTGGATGATGATGGCCGGAGCCGTGATGCGGCGCATGGATAGTTTGACTGATTTAATCATGCGTTCGGCTTCCTGTACCGCCGGCAGGTTTAATTTGCTGGCGCCGACGATGGAGGAGTCCTTATGACTCATCTCGCGTGCGATCCATTTGCGCAACTGTACGTTTTTAAGGCCGAAGGGCTCGCGCTCACGGTAACTGTAAAGATAACGCACCGGAGAGTAGTAGCCTATGTAACGCAAAAATCGGTACCAGGGAATGCTCCAGCCGTCATACCACAGCGTCGTGGCCAGCAGTGTCAGGGCAGCAACTTCGTCGCCGAGCTCGGCTGCGATGCTCAGCGACAGTGTCGCACCGATACACAAACCTCCAACCGATACCGTCTGGTGTTGTCGTTTCAGGGTATGAAATTCTGCCAGCGCGGCGCTATGCCAGTCCTGCCAGCGGGTGACGGAACGGGGGGTGTCCCCCGGCATGAAACCGTAGCCGCGTATATGCGGCACATGAACCGTGTAGCCTGCCTGATGCAGTCGTTTTGCGATCGGCTGGAGTTCAGCAGGGCTGCTTTGCAATCCGTGCAATAACAGCACTGCATGCTCGCCACCTTTTAATGTGATTGCATCCATCTGTATAACCTGATTTGAGTTGCGAAGGGGGTTGGAAAACCCGGTAGAGTCCGCAGATATTGCATTATCTGTACCTTGGCTGTGCGCCGACTATCTGTACGAATGTCTATATTCATCCTCTGGATATCGCTTACCCGAATTATAGAGGGCTTGAGGTATGAAAGGTGCAAAATTGAGTGAGTTTTTGATTGAATGAAGCTTCCGGTTCCGGCTTTCCGAATAAATATCCCTGGAAATGTGTGCAGCCCTGATCGAGCAAAAGCTGTTGCTGCTGTTCGGTTTCGACCCCTTCTGCGATCACATCGAGATTCAGGCTATGCGCCATGGCGATAATGGTGCGAACGATCAATTTGTCGCTGGTGTCGGAGGCGATGTCGCGTACAAACGACTGGTCTATCTTGAGCTGGTTGAGCGGCAGTCTTTTTAGATACTGCAATGAGGAGTAGCCGGTGCCAAAATCGTCCAGCGAAAACTGTATGCCGATTTTTTTTAAGGCGTTCATGGTTTCAATGATGGACTCGACATTTTCAAGCAGCAGGCTTTCGGTCAGCTCCAGTTTCAGGCGCGAAGCGTTGATGTCATGGCGAGCAACGGTTTTGGCCACTTGTGTGACAAAGTCGCTCTGGCGAAATTGCCTTGCGCTCACATTGACGGCCAGCACCAGCTCGTTGGTGCGCGGTTCGCTTTCCCATTTTTTGAGCTGTTCGCAGGCGGAATTTAATACCCAAAGGCCGATGGGTAATATCAGCCCGGTATCTTCAGCAAGCGGGATGAACTGTGCGGGTGACACCATGCCGCGTTCAGGGTGTGCCCAGCGAATCAGGGCTTCGGCCCCCAGCGGCTGATTTGAGCTGTCGACCTGAACCTGATAGTAGAGATGGAGTTGTCCATTTTCAATGGCACTGTGCAGTTCCGTTTCGAGTGCGGCGCGGGCATTGATGTTTTGCTGCATGACGGGGTCAAAAAAGCGCAGGGTGTTACGCCCGGCTTTTTTAGCCTGATACATGGCGATGTCCGCCTGTTTGAATAACTCATCGATACTGCACGGATTATCGTTGAATAAGGTAGCGCCTATGCTGGGTGTGCTGTGGCATTCATGAGCTCCCAACTGGTAGGGGCGGTTGAGTCGGCTCAGAATCTCGTCTGCCACGGATTCCGTCTGGGTTGCCGCTTCTGCAGTACGGGCGCTCAGCTCTTCGAGCATGACTACGAACTCGTCTCCGCCTAGTCTTGCTACCGTATCACCTTCCCGAACGCAACTGATCAGGCGTTGCGACACCTGCTGCAGCAGCATGTCTCCGATGTCGTGACCGAGCGTGTCGTTGAGCGCCTTGAAGTTGTCAAGATCGATGAACAGTAGCGCTCCTGGCCGACTGTTGCGGCTAATCAATGCCTGCTTCAAACGGTCCGTCAACAGACGGCGGTTAGGTAAACCGGTGAGGTGATCGTAGAAGGCCAGGTGATTGATCTCGTCTGCGGCTTTTTTTGTTGCGGTGATGTCGTGAAAGGTGCCGACGTAATGGGTCACTTTGCTGTCTTTATCTTTGACGGAGCTGATGGTCAGGTATTCCGGATAGATCTCACCGCTCTTTTTGCGGTTCCAGATTTCACCCTCCCAGCTTCCGCTGTCGGTGATACGCTCCCACATTTTCTGATAATAGATTGCATCCTGGCGGCCCGAGTTGAGCAGTTTGGGCGTCATGCCTATGGATTCCTCGGCGCTGTAACCCGTGATGGCAGTAAAGGCCTTGTTCACCCTGAGTATGATGCCATGGGTATCGGTGATCATCATGCCTTCCTGAGCTTCAAAGGCCGATGCTGCGATGCGAAGGTCGGCGGCGGATCGGGTCGATTCGCGCAAATAGAGTACGATGGCCGAGGCTGCGATGATCAGCATGCTGCCGGTCGCGCTGATCAACAGAAACAGCCATATCTTTTCGGTATCCAGGCGGGTGATTTCTTCAAGCGAGCGGGGAACATGGATGGTGAGCCCATCCCCGGTCAAGCTTATGGAAGCAAACACGGCTGGTTTTCCTTGGATCATCAGTACATTGGAGAGGTGTCGCCATGGGGCAACCGAAAGCGGTTCTATCTCCAGCAATTTCTCGGTGCTGTACTGCTGCAGGATATTCTCGACCGGCAAGCTTGCAACTGATGCCCCCGGCAGGTAGTGATGCTTCAGGCTCTTGTCGGAGGCGAGCACGATGACGCCATTTGAATCGCTGATGAAGGCGTTCTCCTGACTTGCCCAGTGCGAAAACTGATCGATGTTGCGTTTGACGATCACCGCGCCTGAAAAGTGTCCGGCATCTGTCACGGCAGTCGAGTAATATAGCCCCGGTATCTTGCTGATCCGCCCCACGGCGTATTGCTGTCCGTAACCTTCTTTTTGTGCCTGACGGAAATAGTTCCGGTCGGCATAGTTGGTGCCGACGAAGCTGTCGGGTTTGCCAGCGTTGCTCGATGCGATGCAGTTGCCGACGGAATCGAGCAGAAAAATCACATCGGCACCTAAGTTTCCAGCCGCAAGATTAAGGTTTTTGTTCAGCTTGATGAACTGTTTTTCCAGCCTTTGTTTATATTGATCTTCGGGCCGTATCGAACGGTTGTGCAGCGCAGCTATCGTGTCCGGCTGTTTCGAGAAAACCTGCGAAATTCCCTTGAGCAGCTTGATGTTATTGCCGATGTTGTCGGCAACTTGTTCGGCTTTTTTCGCGGCCGTTTGTGACTCCTGCTGATACAGGCTGTCGGTCAGTCGGCTGTAGTAATAATCCGAACTTAGCCATGAGATGCCCAGCCAGCAGATGACCAGTAAACCTGTCATGCGGTAGGAACGCGATAGCAGGCTGGTTTTGTCGAAGTGGGTTGCGATGATGGTGATGACGATAATCAGTCCGGTTGCCGCCAGGACGATGGCGGCAAGAAAAGCCGGTGCGATGCCCTCAATCAGTGAAGAATCGCCATCGCGGATGAAATAGGCGGATGCCATCGCGGTGTAGTGCATGCCTGAGACGGCCAGTCCCAGCACTGCGGCGCTGGCGGGCAGGCTCCACCTGCGCCATTGTTGTGACTGAAGGCGGGACCGGATCAGCAGCGCCAGCGTTGCCAGAACAACGGCAACGATCAGGGAGAGTGCAAACAGTTTGATATCGTACCGGATCAGGCCGTTCAGACGCATCGCTGCCATTCCGGAGTAATGCATAGTGCCTATCCCGGCACCGATCAGCAGTCCTCCTGTGGCAAGCTGATTGGGGGATATTTCACGGCGACTGATGATTTTCAGCGCCAGTGCGCTGGCAAGGATGCCGGGGATCGTTGACAGCAGGGTGAGGGTGGCGTCATAGCGAGTCGAGCACGGCAGGGTGAACGCCAGCATGCCCACGAAATGCATGGCCCACATGCCCACTCCCAGGCACAGGCTGCCGCCCGCGATCCAGAGTCTCTTTTTCGAAGTGGCTTCGATTGAGACATGTTGTGAGACCAGCAATGCGGCGTAGGAGGCGAATATCGCGACAATCACCGACAGGCTGACCAGTATGAGGTCATAGTTTCCCTCGTAAAGCAGGCTGCTTTGCGGCGGGGTAAGTACGAAGTTCAGCATGATCCGTGATGATTTAAACAGCCGTGATGTTTGAGGATGATAACCCTTTGCTAATCGTCAAGGAAGCACTGCGGTTACGAATAGGCGAAACGCTCACGCAGCGACTCCAGGTTCAATTCGCGCAGCAGGTATTCCAGACGCTGACGGACATCCTTGCGGGGCTGTCCGGTGTGACGCGCGATGATCAGTTCGTTTTTCATCGAGTGTTCCCACCCGACCAGTTCGGTCACGGTGACCTGATAGCCGTGGGCTTCCAGCAGCAGGCAGCGCAGCACATTGGTCAGATGGCTGCCGAATTCTCGGCTGTGAATGGGGTGGCGCCAGATTTCCGACAAGGGGGTTTTTCCGAACGACTGGTTCTTGTGCTTGTTTAACACGCTGGCGACCTCTGCCTGGCAGCAGGGAACCAGAACGATGTATCTGGCGTGCTTGTTGAGCGCAAACTTGATCGCATCGTCTGTTGCGGTGTTGCAGGCGTGCAGTGCGGTGACCACATCGATGGTTTCGGGCAGCAGCGGTGAGTGTATCGATTCTTCAACCGACAGGTTCAGAAACGACATGCGCTCAAAGTGCAGTTTTTTTGCGAGCTCCTGAGATTTTACGACCAGTTCTTCACGAGTCTCTATGCCGTAAATATGCCCGGCATCACGTGACTTGAAAAAAAGATCGTACAGGATGAAGCCCAGATAGGATTTTCCGGCACCGTGATCCGCAAGCGTCAGAGCGGGTTTTTCACAGAGCAGATCGCCTAGCAACGGTTCGATGAAGTGGAACAGATGATAGACCTGTTTCAATTTGCGGCGGCTGTCCTGATTGAGCTTGCCATCGCGCGTCAGGATGTGCAGCTCTTTGAGCAACTCTATGGATTGGTTGGGTTTTATTTCCGGGATGAGGGTCATCTGTTATCCAAATTTGAGTAGTACTGTGGCTGCGATGCCCCCGACGGGGGCAGAGTTAATCATGGTGATGGTCTTCGTCTTGCGCCCAGAGCTGGTGTGCATCCAGCAGCAAACGGTAGTGCGCTTCGTTGGCATCGAGTTGGGTCAGACGTTCCGCTACCGAGGCTTCAAGCGCGATGCGCCGCGCAGTGAGACTATCCGACAGGCTCGCTTCCCCCAGCGTATAGGCCTTGGCTACCAGCTCCGCATTGTTGCGTATTTCGGTTGCGGCTTGTTGTGCCAGTTGCCAGGACTCGAAGCTTTTGACGGCCTGCAAATGGGCCGAATAGATGTCGCCTTCCAGACGTCGTTTAACGAAGGCTTCCTGATCGGCGGCCATGACAGCCTGTTGAGCCGCTCCATCGGAGGTGGCTTGCCGCTGACCGAACGAGAATGGCACCATGACATAGACGCCCGATACCTTTTCATTTCCGCCCATCTCATTGGAAAAACGCATGCCGACCGTCGGATCGGGAATCTGATCGGCGCGGCTGCGAGTAGCCAGCAGGTGTTGCAAACGGGTCTGCTGTTCAACCATGGCCAGTTCATGATTGCTATTGAGAATCAGAGATTTCCAGTGTGCAAAGTCATGTTCAATCGGACTGGGGGTGGCTGGGGTCAGCGTTTCGGGCAGCTGAATTGCCGGAAAAGGACGGGCGAGGTCGTTTCCTGCAAGTTGCGTGCGCAACTCGGCTTGATGCCAGGTAACGCCTGCGGAAGCGGTCGCCGCCTGCGCCTGATTCAGTTCAAGTTTTGGCGCATCTCCTGCCTTGACGCGTTTTTCGGTCATCAACGCCTGCTGCCGGAGTATTTCGACTTGCTGCTTCCAAAGCAGCGCGGTCGCCTGTTCGCGTTGCCAGTTGAACCAGAGTTTCAGGAGCAGCCTGCCCGCTTCATGGTGCGCGTCTCCCAGTGCATATCCTGCCCTCTGTACTCCGGCTGCGCCGATTTCTTCATCCAGGCTGATCTTGTTGAACAGACGAAGAGGACGTTCCAGTGCAACATCCCATTCCTTGAGTTTCTGTCCGGTGTTGGCGATGTTGCGCTGTGCAGAGCCTGCGCGCAGGTTGAATTCGTAGGGGCCGCTGTTCCATTTTCTCTGATTGGCCTGCTCCTGTATCAGTGCATTTTCGGCATTCAGCACCAGCAGATGTTCATCCAGGGCTTTCATGACCTGAGCTGGGGGGGGCAGGTCGGGTCGGTTGATCTCGGCAGAATTGGCAATGCCACTAAAGAGCAGGAGTCCAAATAGTCCGCTTGCTATCTTGCTATTCGCGACTTGGCGTTTGCTACTCGCTGTTTTCTTCATTCCAGTCTCCCGAATTCGATGACAGGGGTGATCCAGTAGGCGATTTCAGGATTGCTCTCTTCGTGCTTGAGATGGGCGACCAGTGAGCGTGCATCCTCCAGATTCATTACGGTCTGAATGGCAACCCTTCTTGAGCGGCCGCGTACCTGTTCGAGCATGCTGGGCAGGCGCTCTTTCTGGCTGCCACCTTCGGAGTTGTAAGTTGAAAAACCGTATACCCATTCCGGGTGTTCGAGCAGGTGGTTGACCAGTCTTTCTTCGAGCGAACGATGGCAAACCAGAGTCAGGCAGCAGTTCATTTCTTTCATTTGGCTATCCTCATGCGTTCAAGGCCAAAGCGACGGTACAAGATGGGCAGCATGAACAGCGTCAGTATGGTTGAGCTGACCAGTCCGCCGATGACCACGATGGCGAGCGGCTTCTGAATTTCAGAGCCGGGCCCGTGGGCAAACAGCAGCGGCAGCAATCCGAAAGCGGTGATGCTGGCGGTCATTAAAACCGGCCGCAAGCGCCGCGTTGCCCCTTCAAATATCACCTGGGTGATGTCCATGCCCTCGTTGTGTAGCTGGTTAAAGTAAGAGACCATTACCACCCCGTTTAGCACGGCAATGCCGAGCAGGGCGATGAAGCCGACCGAGGCCGGCACGGAAAGATATTCGCCACTGATCCAAAGTGCAAACACGCCGCCCATCAGGGCGAAAGGAATGTTGGTCAACACCAGCACAGCCTGGCGGACGGTGCCGAAAGTAGCAAACAGCAGCAGAAAAATCAGACCCAGTGCAACCGGAACCACGACGGTAAGTCTGGCCGCCGCGCGTTGCTGGTTTTCGAATTGCCCGCCCCAGGTGATATGGTAGCCTGGCGGCAGTTTGATCTGAGCGGCAACCGCTTTTTTGGCTTCTTCGACAAAGCCCACCAGGTCACGGTCGCGCACATTGCTCTGGATGATCACCATGCGCGATCCGCTCTCCCTGTCAATTTTTACCGGTCCGTCGGTGCGTTCGAGCCGGGCAACGGCGGCAAGCGGTACGCTTTGACCGTTTGCCAGCGGTAGGGTCAGTGCGGCAAACAGCGCGGGAGATTGCTGAACATCGGCTTCGCCACGTATCAAGAGCGGCGTGCGTCGGCCGTCTTCGATTACCATGCCTAGCTGCTTGCCTTCGACCTGGCTGCGCAGGGTGTTGCTGATTTCATCTGCGGTCAGTCCCAAACGCCCCGCGGCGAGCCGGTCTATCACCACCCGGTAATACTGTACGCCATCGTTTTTGACGGTATAGACATCCTCGCTGCCTTTGATGCCGGAAATGACTTTTACCATGTCGTCGGCCAGTGCATTGAGCTGACTGATGTTGGTGCCGAAAATCTTGATGGCCACATCTCCACGGGTGCCGGTGAGCATTTCGGATACGCGCATCGAAATTGGCTGAGTGAAGCTGTATTCTATACCGGGAAAATCGGCCATGACGCGGCGGACATCGTCGATGATCGAGTTTTTATCCTTTACCCGCCATTCTTCCAGCGGCTTTAAGATCAGAAAATTATCCGTCTCGTTCAGTCCCATCGGATCCAGTCCCAGTTCATCGGCTCCTGCGCGGGAGACGATGGCTTTGACTTCGGGTACCGATTTTATGATGGCTGCCTGAACGCGCTGATCGATCAGGGCAGTCTGGGCGAGATTGATGGAAGGGAGCTTTGCCGTCTGCATGATGATGTCGCCTTCATCCATTTCCGGCATGAAGGTTTTGCCGATGAAGGTATAGACTATGCCGGTCGCCAGCAGGGTTAAAACCGCAGCACCCAGCACCAGACGCTCCTTGCGCAGGGCCATGTTGAGAAGCGGCATATAGATTTGCAGCGATTTTCGCACCAGCCAGGGTTCTTCGTGGTGCGTGCTCTTGAGCAAAAAGGAGGCGAGCATGGGGATGACGGTCAGCGAGAGCAGCAGCGATGCTGCAAGCGCGAATACGATGGTCATCGCGACAGGTATAAACAGCTTTCCTTCCAGTCCCTGTAACGTCATCAACGGGAGAAAAACGATGATGATGATGGCGACCCCGGCGGACACCGGTGCCAGCACCTCTTTGGTGGCGATGTAGATGATGTGCAGGTGCGGAATGTGCTGCCTTTTTCTACCCAGATGGTTGATGATGTTTTCCACCACCACAACGGCACCGTCAACCAGCATGCCGATGGCGATCGCAAGCCCCCCCAGCGACATCAGATTGGCTGACATGTCGAACCGCTGCATCAGGATGAAGGTGATCAGCACGGCCAGCGGCAAAGTCAGGGCGACGACGACTGCGGCTCTTAAGTTGCCAAGAAACAGCACCAGCAGGATGATGACCAGCACGATCGCCTCGGTCAGCGCCTGAGATACGGTGCTGATGGCGCGTTGCACCAGTGTGCCGCGGTCGTAAAACACGTTGGTGGTGACGCCCTTGGGCAGGATGGGGGCCAGTTCGGCGAGCTTTTCGCGCACGCCGTTGACCACTTTTTGTGCATTCGCACCGCGTAAGCCCAACACCAACCCCTGAACCGCCTCGCCTTTGCCGTCCTTGCTGACGACTCCGTAGCGGGTCAGGCTTCCTATGCGTACCTGTGCGATGTCGCTTATGCGTATCGGATTGTTGCCGGGACTTGCGATCACGATGTCGCGTACATCCTGAAGGTTTTTAATGCTGCCCTCTGTGCGCACCAGCAAGGCTTCGTCGCCATCGCTCAGACGTCCAGCGCCATCGTTGCGGTTATTGCTCTCCAGTGCCTGTTGCAGTTGCAGCGTGGAAAGTCCGCGCGCAGCCAGCGCAGTATGGTCGGGTATCACTTCGAATGTACGTGCCAGCCCCCCCAGTGAATTGACATCGGCAACCCCAGGCAGTGTTCGCAATGCGGGACGTATCGTCCAGTCCAGAATTGAACGGCGCTGCTCTAGCGTAAGGTTTTCACCTTCCACCGTGAACATGAACATTTCTCCCAGAGGGGTGGTAATCGGAGCGAGCCCTCCTGTGGACGAAGGCGGAAGATCGCGTTGTGCATTGCTCAGTCGCTCGGCCACCTGCTGGCGAGCCCAGTAGATATCGGTGCCCTCGTTAAAATCTATCGTGATGTCGGCAATGGCGTATTTCGAAATCGAGCGCATGATGCGCTGATTGGGAATGCCCAGCATTTCGAGTTCGATAGGTGTGACGATGCGCGCTTCGACTTCCTCCGGCGTCATTCCAGGTGCCTTTATGATCAGTTTGACCTGAGTGGAGGAAACATCGGGAAAGGCATCTATGGGCAGATCGCGGAATGATGTGATGCCCGCGCCTATCATCAGTATCGTCAGAGCCGCGACCAGCAGGCGCTGTGTCAGCGCGAATTCAACCAGTTTGGATAGCATTATTTGTCACCGATGCCGGTCATGGAGGATTTGAGTGCAGATACGCCGCCAGTTGCGATTTTTTCATCGCCCTTCAGATTTCCGGTGATGACGCTGTTCTGAGCGCCTTCATGGAGTATGTTGATGTTTTGTGGGGTAAAACCTTGTGCAGTTTGCACAAAAATCATATTTTTGCCGGCGATCCGGGATATGGCGCTATTGGGTATTTCCCACTGAACGGAATTGCCGGCAGAGGTGCTGATTGAGGCTTCGACGAACTGTCCGGGGCGCAGATTGGCGGAGCCTTGCAGTATGACGCCGCGCAGCATCACGGTTTGATTGCTGCCGGTCAGACTGTGACCGATGGCGGTTAGTTTGCCGCTGGCGGAAAAACCGGGAATGCTGATGGCGGCGCCAATCTTAAGGTTTTTAATGGCTGAAAGAGGGGCTTGTATTTCAAGGGCTAGCGGATCGACGCGTGCAATCTTGAAAAGGGGGGTGGATGCATCCAGTCTTTGGCCGGCGCTGGCGGTTTTTTCAAGGACTACGCCATCTATGGGGGAGGTGAGCGTGAGCTGGCTGTTCAGGTTGTGGCTAAGCTGCAGTTGAGTAATCGCAGAATCCGACATGCCGGATGCGCGCAGCATCGATTTGCGCTCTGATAGCGCGGCCTGTGCTTCGAGCGCTGTGCCTTTGCTGGTGCGATAACGCGTTTCAGAAATGATGCCGTCCTTATAAAGCGATTCGTCCCGGGTCAGATTTTCAGCCGCAATTTGATTTTGTATGGAGGCTTGAAGCAAACCGCGCTGTGCTTCGGCAATTGCGGGACTTTGCAGGCGAGCGATGACCTGGCCCTTTTTTACGCTGTCGCCGATTCCGACGAGTGTTTGTTCTATCATTGCGGCAAGCGGAGTGCTGATGATGAATAGCTGATTGCCGGGGATGATCACCTGAGCCGGCAGTCCGGAGACTTCCCCTGACGTTTTGACAGGAAGCGAGGATAGGGTGATGCCCAACGCCTGAGTTTGCTTTGCGCTGATGAGTACCTGCTCTGATGCGGCGCACAGGGGCGAAGAGCAAAGGAAGATTGCTCCGATGACAAGCTTTGCATGCTTCATATAAAACTCCAATTTTGCTGCGGTCGTTAGCATCGTAATGGATGCGACAGGATGCATATATTACAGCCTGTTAAGGGGGTGCGCACAGTTCATAGTCCTGAGGTTTAGGCGAATAGTTCATCGGCAAGGGTAAATGAGCAAATAAATTATATATCGTTTGACCTGTAGGGTGCGCTTTGCTATAGTTCGTTTTCTGACGCGGGGTGGAGCAGCTCGGTAGCTCGTCGGGCTCATAACCCGAAGGTCATAGGTTCAAATCCTGTCCCCGCAACCAGTTTTGTAAGTCGCAGAATAAACGCTGCGGCTGGAAATAAAAAGATTCAAATTGTAGTTGACAGGATGTTTTAAGTCTCTATAATGCCGGACTCTTCGCTGCAAGCGAATCGCTCTTTAAAA
>CAYPIG010000035.1:0-27752 GCA_964410705.1 uncultured Gallionella sp. | reverse complement strand
TGAGCATGGCGCAAGTCTTGCGCAACTCCGGTTACGCAAGACTTGTAGCGACACATCAAAACCGATAAAGGCTGGAGCTAAAGTAGGTCATTCCAGGATCAGGTCCTGGACAGGCTACGACTCCTTATAAAACAAAAAATCCGGCCTAGTGCCGGGTTTTTTGTTTGGTTCGATACCGATTTTCTTACGATGTAAGCCTGGATTCATCAGAACAACTGAATATCATCGCTGAAGTTTTCGGCGCGCAAATTTCCACTTGCAATAAGATCATCGTAAAAGCATACCTGATTTCTGCCGTGCTGCTTTGCGAAATAAAGCGCTTGATCAGCCCGTCCGATGATCGAAGAGGGTACATCCGGCTTGTCAAGGCAGACAAAGCCTATGCTGATGGTTACACGGCCAACCTGTGGAAACTCTGAACTTTCAATCTCGGCTCTGAATCGGTCTAGCACTATTTTCGCATTGGTAAGATTAGTCCGGTCCAGGACTACGATAAACTCCTCGCCGCCGAAACGAAACAACTTGTCGGTTAGTCGGAAAATTCGCTTCATGATGCGCGACAATAGCAGCAGAACTTCATCACCGTACAAGTGCCCGTATTCGTCGTTGATGCGCTTAAAATGATCGATGTCCATTATGGCGAGCCAATGGGAATTGTCGCCGTAATTGCTGCGCCTGTCATTTTGGTAAAGATGGGCGCCTTCAGCTATCTGCCGTTCGGCTATGATGCGTTCGAAGTTGTTTTCAAAGGTGCGGCGATTGAGCAACCCGGTCAGGGTATCTGTCTCGCTTTCGTTAAGCAGCGACAGATAATTGCTGTAAACCAGCAGAAATGAAGAAATCAGGTGTCTATCCAGCTCGCTGTGGGGGTGTGAATTAATTTCAAGCAAACCTACTACTTTGTCCTTATCTGTAACTGGGTATATGGATAAACAATTATGCGCATCGAGTTCACGTAAAGAGGATGTCCCGCTGTCAACGACGGATTTAAAATCGGGTCGATTTGAAATAAGCAAGTTGATTTCTGCACTTTGTATATTGCCAGCCGTTGCAGATTTCGCCATCAAGATAGCTTCTAGGCCTAGATCGGTAGGAAGCAGTAAATACATTGCGATCATATTGCTGTGTATTAATTCGGAAAGCGTACGAACCATGGTTTTGGCCAGCAAATCCCTGTCCCTTTGGCCTGTAAGTTGTGCCACCGAATACAGCACTCCTGCGGGAGTGCTCTGGTCTGATGTAAGCTGAGGCTGCATTTAACGTCTCGCCAGGCCGCAAACGCTGCAGTCTGGATCTTTTGAGAATGAACTGAGTCTAGTCCGCATGTCGAGGGCATTGAGAGTGAAAAGTTTGCCTCCCAGGCCTGTAGAAATGCCTGCGAGCAGTTTTAAGGTTTCGGATGCCTGTATGGAGCCTATCATGCCGGTCAGGGGGGCGAAAATCCCTGTAGTTGCGCAGCGCAATGCTTCCGATTCTGCATTCTCAGGAAAAAGGCAGTTGTAGCAGGGGGCGTCGATTTGCCTGAAATCAAACACCGCTGCCTGGCCGGAAAATTGAATCGCGGCTCCTGATATTAGCGGCTTTTTATATGTAAAACAGGCCCGGTTGATCGCGTAGCGAGTCTCGAAATTGTCACTGCAATCGAGAACGATGTCGTTAATAGCAACCAGCTGATTGAGCTGCTTTGGAGTTGCTCGGTATTGAATTTCGGTACAGCGGGTGTTTGGATTGATATCCAGTATTGAAGAGCTGGCTGAACTGACTTTAGGTTTTCCGATGGCAGAAGTGCGGTGTGCTATCTGGCGCTGCAAATTGGACAGATCCACCGTGTCGTGGTCGCAAAGCGTGAGCTGGCCGATGCCGCTGCTGGCCAGATAAAGCGCGGCTGGGGAACCTAGGCCTCCCAGTCCGACTATCAGTACCCTTGCATCGATATACGACTGTTGACCCTCTATGCCGATTTCATCGAGCAGGATGTGGCGACCATAACGCTGTAAATCCAGATCATTCATACTCGCGCAATTCAGGGGGTTTTGCGGCGTGACCGGAATTAGCATGCGTTCCAGATACGCCCAGGAAAACATCTCGTTCATTTTTTTTGGTTATATGACCACGGATCTCCATGTTGTGGCGCGCAGTATCTTCGCAGTAGTAAATAACGTTGCGTCCCACATGGTGCAGAAAGCTGCGATCCAGGATAAAACCTTCATTTTCCAGCGCATGTTCGAGTCCTGCGAGGGTATAGTCGTGCAGGTTGTAGCGAATCTCGAGTATATTGTTCTTTGAGGTGTATAAGACAGTCAGGTTTGGCAAACCGCTAAGCAGCGTCATCGCACGACTTACCTGATCTGTCGGCTCAGTCGCGAACCAGAGTTCTCGTATTTTATCCATTTCAAATGGGTTGATCATGCTGATCTCCTGGATTATTTTCCCTGCAATATCTTCATACCTTTGAGCAGATTAAGCGCCTGATTGAGTTGGTAATCGTTTTTGGCGCCAAACTCAACCGGCGGCAGTTTGTCTGCGGCGGGTGCAGGTTCCGTTTTGGTGGGGCGTAACGATTTGTCTTCAGGTTGTTTGTCATTGATAAGATGCTTGTCCAGATCAGCCTCGCGCAGCCTGAAAAGGTTGTCGTTCGCTGCAGTTGACGGATCTTCCACCATGATGTCAGGCAGGATGCCCTTGGCCTGAATTGATCGTCCGCCCGGGGTGTAATAGCGCGCCGTTGTAAGCTTGATGGCTGTGTTATTGCCCAGCGGCAGTACGGTCTGCACCGATCCTTTGCCAAAGGTTTGCGTGCCCATGATCACCCCTCGTTTGTGGTCCTGCAGGGCTCCTGCAACGATTTCAGACGCCGAGGCTGAGCCGCCGTTGACCAGGACGACAAGATTGACGCTCTTGAATGAAGCCGGAACATTTTTGAGGTAGTCGTTTTTGGTGCTGCCGCGCAGATAGTATTCCGGCGATGCGGTAAGACGCATCTTGGCATCTTCGGTTCGTCCTTCGGTGTAGACCACCAGCGCATCTTTAGCCAGGAAGGCGGAAGATACGGCGACCGCGCCGTCCAGGAGGCCGCCCGGATCGTTGCGTAAGTCCAGAACCAGGCCGCTCAATGCTCCCTTGTTTTCCTTCACCAGCTTATCCAAAGCGGTGGCGAGATTTTCTCCGGTATGCTCCTGAAATTGCGTAATGCGCACAAAGGCATAACCCGGTTCTATCAGTTTGGCTTTGACGCTCTGCACTTTGATTACAGCCCTAACAACCGTGATGATGAGCGGTTTAAGTTCATTTTTGCGCAGTATGGTCAAAGCGATTTTGCTGCCCGGCTTGCCACGCATGCGTTTGACCGCATCGTTCAGGGACATTCCTTTGACCAGAGAATCGTCCAGTTTGATGATCATGTCGCCAGCTTTTACCCCGGCCTGAAAGGCGGGCGTATCTTCGATCGGCGAGATGACTTTGACCATGCCGTCTTCCATGCCGACTTCTATGCCTAAACCGCCAAATTCACCCTGAGTGCCGACCTGCAAGTCCTTGAATGCATCGGCATCGAGGTAGGCTGAATGCGGATCCAGTCCGTTGAGCATGCCGTTGATCGCTTCGGTAAACAGTTTCTTGTCGGTGACGGGCTCAACGTAACTGTTCTTGATGTGGCCGAACACTTCGGTAAAGGCGCGCAATTCTTCGATGGGCAAAGGCGTCGCGATGGTCTGTTTGTCAGCCATTGCCGCAAAATGCAGGCTGAGCGCTACCCCTGCCACGAGTCCTACGCTGACCAGCCCGATTTTTTCCATACGACGCATAAGTAACCTCTATTTGTTTTTTGCCATCCACTTGAGTGGATCGAGCGGAAGACTCTCATGGCGCAGTTCAAAGTATAAACCGGAATCGGCATTCCCGCCGCTATTGCCGACGGAGGCAACCGTATCCCCTCCGTGCAACTCGTCTCCGACCTGCTTGTAGAGGGTTTCGTTGTTGCCGTACAGGCTCATGTAGGCGTTGCCGTGATCGACGATCAGCAGATTGCCGAATCCTCGCAGCCAGTCCGCAAATACAACGCGTCCTGCGGCAACGACTTTGACATGCTGACCGCTGGCTGTACGTATAAACAGCCCTTTCCAGATAACGGTGCTGTCGGGTCTGGGTGTGCCGAATTTATTGGTGATTTCTCCCCTGACAGGCAGGGCAAGCCGCCCCATCATCTGTTCGAAAGGTTTTTCGTCGAAGCGGTTGTCAGGCAGGTTGTTGTTGCGAAACAGCGATTTTGATTTCGGTTTGGCCAGCATTTCAGCGATTTTGCTCACCAGGTTAGCAAGTCGAGTTTCGTTATGCTGAAGTCGGGTGATTTCTCTGCGCTGCTCGCTCAGTTGTTTTGAAACCTGACCCAGTATAAGTTTTCTTTCATTCTGTTCCTGCTGAAGCTTTTCCCTCTGTTCGGTTTGCTCATCGCGTAATTTTTCCAGGGTCTGGCTTTGCGTGCGGGCTTCTTCCTGGACGCGATTTAGCGATTTGAGGTCACGGCGCAGATTTTCCAGCCAATCTGCGCGGTCACGGGCTATGTACTGCAGATACTGTAAATCCCGGGCAACCTTATTGGGATCCTGATTGTCCAGCATCAGTTTTAAATATTCATTCTTTCCGCCCAGATATTGCTGGTACAGCAGTTTTTCCAGCAACTCCTTCTGTCTTGAAAGTTTGAGATTCAGCTGCTTCTGCTCGATTTGCAATGCATTGAGCTTTGAGTTCGTTTCATGCTGTTGTTCGGACAGTTGTTGTAACTTGCGATTGCTGTCGCTGATCTTGCGTTCCGATGCGCGAAGTGCGTCCGCGGCTTCTGTCTTGGATTCGCTGGTTTTGCTGATCTCATTTTGCATCTCGGCAATTCGCCGACGTAAGTTTTCCAGCTCTTCCTGCTGGCTGGCGTAAGCCGCCCCCGTCAGCGACAGGCTGAGTAAGAACAGGAAAACTTTACGGGCTATGAATCTCACTGCAGCTGAATCAGGCTGTGCCCCGTCATTTCAGCGGGTTTCTCTATCCCCATTGCGCAGAGCAGGCTGGGGGCGATGTCGCGCAGTGAGCCCGATTCTCTGAGCGTGGCGGGTCTGCCGACATACAAAAACGGTACCGGATTTAACGTGTGGGCGGTGTGCGCCTGATGCGTGGCGTTGTCCATCATTTGTTCGGCATTGCCGTGATCTGCCGTCAATATGACTTCGCCGCCGACCGATTGCATCGCCTTGACCACCCGTCCGATACAGACATCCAGTGTTTCTATGGCCTTGATGGCGGCTGCCAGATTTCCGCTGTGTCCTACCATGTCGCCGTTGGCATAGTTGCAGACGATCAGTGCGTACTGGCGGCTCAAGATGGCTTGTTCCAGCTTATCGGTGACGTCCGGCGCGCTCATTTCCGGCTGCAAATCGTAGGTTGCCACTTTGGGCGAGGGAACCAGAATGCGGTCTTCACCCGGATAGGGCTGCTCTTTGCCGCCGCTGAAGAAATAGGTGACATGGGCATATTTTTCGGTTTCCGCGATGCGCAGCTGTTTCAACCCGAGATTGGCGACATATTCGCCCAGATCGTTGTGTATGGACTCCGGAGAATAGGCGCAGGGCAGCGTAAATTCTGAACCGTAATTGCTCAAGGTCACAAAACTGCCGAATTTTGGAACGCATGCACGCTCGAACCCTTCAAATGCAGGATCGGTCAGTGCGCGGGTGATTTCGCGGGCGCGGTCTGCGCGGAAATTCATGAACACGACAACATCTCCGTCCTGCATGGCCGAAGATCCAGATATGCGGGTCGGTTTGACGAATTCGTCCGATTCTCCCCGGGCGTACGCGGATTCTAAGGCTTCAATGGCATTGGCGGCAGAATATTCGGCGATGCCCTGAGTCAGGAGATCGTAGGCGGGTTGGACTCGCTCCCAGCGATTGTCTCTGTCCATCACATAAAAACGGCCCGTGATACTGGCGATTTCTCCACTGCCCAGCTGGCTGCACTTTTGTTGCAATGCGATGAGCGACTGCGCCGCGCTCTTGGGGGGCGTGTCTCGTCCGTCCAGAAAGGCGTGCAGATAGATTTTTTTGAGTCCGCTTTTTGCGGCCATTTGTAGCATGGCGTGTATGTGGTTCTCGTGGCTGTGTACGCCGCCTGCCGAGAGCAGTCCCATGATGTGCAGCGCGCTGTCATTGCGGATGGCCGTCGATACAGCTTCGCAAAGGGCGGGATTGGTGTGGAAGCTGCCGTCTTCGATGGCGACATCGACGCGGCTTAGTTCCTGATAAACAATGCGCCCGGCGCCTATGTTCAGGTGCCCGACCTCGGAGTTCCCCATCTGCATGGAAGGCAGTCCGACATGCTTTTCGGAGGCGTTGATCAAGGTGTGGGGATGATCGCGCCAAAGAGTGTCCCAGTTGGGCTTATTGGCTGCGAGTATGGCGTTTGAGTCGGTTTCTTCGCTATAACCGAAGCCGTCCAGGATAAGCAGTAATACAGGAGTCGCGTTCATTGAGGTAATATATAAGGCATTGATAATTTTGAATGGCGCATTTTAACCGAATTGGCTTTACTGAGTATTATAAGGAAGAGGTATGACGGACAGAATCATAGACAGGGAAGAAGATATACAGCTGGCATCCCAGGCGATCAAGGCTATTGCCCATCCTTTGCGGCTGAAAATATTGTGCGTGCTGGGCGATCAGGAGATCAGCGTTCAGGACATCGTTGAGCACGTGGGCACTTCGCAGAGCAATATTTCACAGCATCTGGCGATATTGCGCGACAAGGGCGTATTGTCCACCCGCAAGGAGGCGAACCGTGTCTATTACCGGATCGGCGATTTGCGCACCCTGAAACTGGTAGGTTTGATGCGCGAGGTCTTTTGTACAGCGTAAGCCCGGTTTCTGTAGCATATATTAGTAAACTCTAATATAATGTGATCTGATTTACGATGGAGGGCGGTATGAATAAGCTGAGTTTGCTGGGATGGTTGTTGATGGCAACAGTTGCGCAGGCGGCTGAGCCTGTGGTGTCTGTGGGGTATCGCGAGGTGTCGCAGACCTACAGCGTTGAAGGTTTGGTTGAGGCGTCGCAGCAGTCCACGGTTTCCGCGCAAATTGGCGGTCGGGTCAAGGAGGTCAATTTCGATGTGGGCGATCGTGTCAGCAAAGGTCAGGTTATATTGCGCATAGACGAGCGCGAGGCGGCTCAGGCCGTTGCGGGTAGTCAGGCGCAGGTTTTGCAGGCGCAGGCCAATGTGCAGAATGCAAAATCGAATTACGAGCGATCAAAGCAGTTGCTGGCGCAAAAATTCATCAGTCAGGCCGCGCTGGACAAGGCGCAGGCTGACTACAAAGTCGCACTGGCGCAGGCGGCAATGAGCGAGGCGGGTGCCGGGCAGGCGAGTCTGGCGCACGGTTACACCGCAGTGGTGGCGCCTTACGGTGGGGTGGTCTCGGCCCGCATGGTCGAGCTGGGTGAAATGGTCATGCCGGGCAAGCCGTTGATGACGGGATTTGATCCTTCAGAGATGCGCGTGCTGGTGAATGTGCCCCAGTACAAGATGAGCGAAATCGGCGTAAAACCGGAAATCATGGTTGAAGCGCCGTCTCTGAACCGTTGGATCAAGGCATCCTCGGTAAAAGTTCAGCCTGTGGCCGATATGCGTACACACAGCACGCAGGTGCGGGTGTATCTGCCGGCCAATGAGCCGGGGCTTTATCCCGGCATGTATGTGCGCGCGCATTTTGTGGTCGGCAAGGCAAGAAAACTGGTCATCCCGGCTAGTTCGGTGCTGCGTCGCAGCGAAGTGGTTGCCGTGTATGTGGCCGACGGCAAAGGTGGCGTCAGTTTACGGCAAATCCGGGTAGGGGAAATGGTAGCAGAAGGCCTGGTAGAGGTTCTGTCAGGTCTGAAAGAGGGCGAAAAAATCGCGCAGAACCCCGTGAAGGCGGGGATGAAATAGCTAATGATTGATTATTGATCAAGGAATTAAAGATGGGTATTTCAGGGCGTATCGCCAGGTATTTTTTACAGTCGCAGATGACCCCCTTGCTGGCGCTGGTTGCCGTGCTGCTGGGTTTGTTCGCGGTATCGGTCACGCCGCGCGAGGAAGAGCCTCAGATCAATGTCACGATGGCGAATGTGATGATCGCCTATCCCGGCGCATCGGCGCAGGACGTCGCACAGACCGTTGCAACGCCGGCCGAACAGGTGTTGTCGCAAATCGCGGGTGTGGATCATGTGTATTCCGTGGCGCAGCCCGGCATGGCGGTGATTACAGTGCAGTTCAAGGTCGGCGAAATGCATGTGCCGTCTCTGGTCAAGCTGTATGACGTGATCAATTCTCATTCCGACTGGCTGCCGCCTACGCTGGGGGTGGCAAAACCCATCATCAAGTCCAAGGGGATAGATGATGTGCCCATCGTCGCTTTTACCCTGTGGCGAGATCAGGAAGTCGGGGGCGGGCTTGAGCTGACGCAGGTGGCGCACGCCATCGAGGCGGAACTCAAGCGCGTTCCCGGAACGCGTGAAGTCTCAACGCTAGGTGGCACGCAGCGCGAGGTGCGTGTGCTGCTCAATCCCGAAAGTCTGAATGCGTACCAGATGACCATGCAGGAAGTGCGCAGTGCGCTGCAGTCGGCCAATGTCTCGCAAAATGCCGGAAATCTGGTGCAGAACAACCGCGAAGTGCTGGTGCAGACCGGTAGTTTTTTGAGCAACGCGGAAGAGGTCAAGCAGCTGGTGGTCGGGGTGTTGAACAACAAACCGGTATTTTTGCGCGACATAGCCGAAGTAGAAGACGGTGCCGATCAGCCGTCCAGCTATGTCTGGCTGGGAACCGGTCCTGCTGCGGCTGACAAGCAGATTAAAGCGAAGGGCGAGTTCGCCGCCGTCACGGTTGCGGTATCAAAGAAGCCGGGCGCCAATGCGGTGGAAGTCGCCGAGAAGCTGCTTTCCCGTGTCGCCGAGCTTAAGGGTTCGGTGATTCCGTCCGATGTCGAGGTCAGCACCACGCGAAATTACGGTGAAACGGCCAACGATAAGGCGATGAAGCTGATCAAGAAGCTGTTGTTCGCCACCTCCGCCGTGGTTGCGCTGGTGTGGCTGGCAATGGGAAGGCGCGAAGCGATGGTGGTCGGCGTGGCCGTATTGCTGACGCTGGCGGTAACCCTGTTCGCTTCCTGGGCCTGGGGTTTTACGCTGAACCGGGTCTCCTTGTTCGCCCTGATCTTCTCCATCGGGATACTGGTAGACGATGCGATCGTGGTGGTGGAGAACATCCACCGGCGGCGCGTACTGGCACCAGATCAGCCTTTGTCCGAAATCATTCCCGACGCGGTGGATGAGGTCGGCAGCCCGACCATACTGGCGACCTTTACGGTGATCGCCGCGCTGTTGCCGATGGCTTTCGTCAGCGGGCTGATGGGGCCTTACATGAGTCCGATCCCGATCAACGCCAGCATGGGGATGCTGATTTCGCTGGCGGTCGCCTTTGTGATTACCCCCTGGCTGGTAATGAAATTCGCCTCACCTCACGCTCATGAACAAAAAGAGGAGAGTGAATCTGGGGTGCAGGAATTTTTCAGGCGCATCCTGAGTCCGTTTTTGAATCGGGAACAGGGCAAGTCCGCGCGCCGCAAACTATGGCTGGGGATACTGGGCGGGCTGTTGCTGGCCGTATCGCTGGGGGTGGTCAAGCTGGTGATCCTGAAGATGCTGCCGTTCGACAACAAGTCCGAGTTTCAGGTGATCGTGGACATGCCGACCGGGACCGCGCTTGAACAGACCAATGCCGTACTGCACGATATCGGCGCCTATCTTGCCACGGTACCGGAAGTGACCGACTACGAAGCTTATGCGGGATCGGCCTCCCCGATCAACTTCAACGGGCTGGTGCGTCAGTACTATCTGCGCAGCGGGGCCGAGCAGGGGGACATCCAGGTTAATCTGCGTGACAAGCATCATCGCAGTCGCAGCAGTCATGAAATCGCCACCGCGATACTGGTCCCGGTTCAGAAGATCGCCGCAAGCTGGGGAGCCAAGGTCAAAATTGTCGAGGTGCCGCCAGGGCCGCCCGTGATGTCGCCTATCGTCGCTGAAATTTACGGACCCGATTATGGCGGGGCGCGTAAAGTGGCAAGCAAAGTACGCGAGCAGTTCGGCAAGGTTGAGGGTATCGTAGGGATTGACGATACGGTCACAGAATCGGCACCCAAGCTGCAATTGCGCGTGCTGCAAAGCAAGGCGGCTCTGCTGGGCGTGGCTCCAGCCGATATCGTGGATGTGATCGGTGTCGCGCTCTCCGGGCAGGATGTCGCATCGCTGCATGACGTGAATGCGAAATATGCGCCGCCGCTGCACATCGGTTTGCCGAACCAGCGCCGCAGCAATATCGAAGAGGTCTTGAAGCTCAAAGTCAGGGCGAAAGACGGGGTGATGGTGCCGATATCCGAGGTGGTGCAGGTGATGCAGGTCGAGCGCGATTATCCTATCTATCACAAGGATATGCTGCCCGTCGTCTACGTGTTCGGCGATATGGCAGGCGAACTGGACAGCCCCTTGTACGGTATGTTTGGCATCAACGGAAATATCAGCGGTACTGAGCTGGAGCAGGGCGGTCGGTTGCAAAATTATTTCTTCAAGACGCCCAGCGATCCTTATGCCGGTTATGCGCTGAAGTGGGACGGAGAATGGCAGGTGACCTTCGAAACCTTCCGCGACATGGGCATTGCATACGGCGTCGGCCTGATACTGATCTACCTGCTGGTGGTCGCGCAGTTCAAGTCTTATCTGGTTCCGCTGATCATCATGGCGCCGATTCCGCTGACCATCATAGGCGTGATGCCGGGTCACGCGCTGCTGGGTTCGCAGTACACGGCGACCTCGATGATAGGCATGATCGCGCTGGCTGGCATTATCGTGCGCAACTCGATATTGCTGGTGGATTTTGTCAATCTGCAGCTGGCCGAAGGTTGTACTCTCGAATCGGCCGTGATTGCCGCGGCCGGTGCGCGCGCCAAGCCCATCATACTCACCGGGCTGGCTGCCATGCTGGGCGCATTTTTCATACTGGACGATCCGATATTCAACGGGCTGGCGATCTCCCTGATTTTCGGTATCCTGGTATCGACCATGCTGACGCTGGTGGTGATCCCGGTGCTTTATTACGCAACGCTGTATAAGAAATTCCAGTAATATTCTAAAACTAACTAAAGGATTTTATCTATGAACGCAGAACGCATCGTCCGCATCGTGGCAGGATTTTTCGTCATGTTGTCTTTATCGCTGGGCGTTGAAGGCAGCCCCTTGTTCGTGAGCCATAATTTTCTGTGGTTCACCGGCTTTGTCGGTCTGAATCTGTTTCAGAGCGGTTTTTCAAACTGGTGTCCGCTCACCAGCATCCTGGCGAAATTCGGCGTTAAAGGCGGTTGTTGCTGAACGAAATTTCAAAACGCATCAGTTTTGCCCACTTCAGTCTGGCTCTGGTCGGACTGATGTGGGTTTTGCCTTTTCTGAACCATCATCATCAGTATCCGCTGACCACTTTTGATCAGGAGTGGTGGTGCGCCATGCTGGGCGTGCTCTCCCTGCCCCTGCTTCTGTCTTCCGAATACTGGCGAGCGCCGACCATACCTCGCATCGTGCAGCTGCCAGCCGCGCTCATGCTTGTCGTGCTGCTCCAGGCCTCGCTCGGCATGATGGCTTATTTCGGTCAGGCCTTGCTGTATCTTCTGTATCTGCTGTACGCCCTGTTGCTGATGATGCTGGGCGCCCGGCTGCGCGAGCGCTTCGGGCTGGAAAGGCTCTCCTTTGTGCTGTCGGTGTTTTTACTTGCAGGCGCAGAACTGAGCGCACTGATAGGTTTGTGTCAGCATTTTCGCTGGCACACCGTGTTCGATTCGATGATCATCGTCAAAGTCTCCACCGGGGTCTATGGCAATCTGGCGCAGCCCAATCATTTTGCAAATTATCTCGCATTGGGGCTGGCGTCTATCGGCTTATTGCACGCTCAGCGTAAATTGCCTAATTGGGCGGTTTTTCTGCTCACTCTGCCCCTGTTATTGCTGATGACTCTGAGCGGTTCGCGCAGCAGTTGGCTCTATCTGCTGCTGATGACGCTGCTGGCCTGGCGGTTTAGATTGCTGTTGAGATATTGCCTGCTGTTGCTGGCAGGGTATGTGATGATGCATGGCATGGTGCAATTGCCTTTCATGAAGGGGGCGGGGGACAGTTACGATGTGATGCAGCGCATCGCGGATTCGGCCTCCGGAGGTATCCGCCTGCATCTGTGGTATGAAACCTGGCTCATATTCAAACAGTCTCCCTGGATGGGGGCGGGATTCGGTCAGTTCGCCTGGCAGCATTTTCAGCTGGGGCCGGTACTGCGCCAGACCGGCGTTTCCGGGCTGTACAACAATGCGCACAATCTGGTTTTTCAGATCGCTGCCGAAGCCGGGATGGCAGGGCTGGCGGTGTTATTCGCGGCAATCGGGCTATGGTCTAAAGGGCTAAGGTGTGCGAGAGTCGAGTCGGGGAGCTGGTGGGCTTATGCCGTGCTGGGCGTGCTGGCCATCCACAGCCTGCTGGAGTACCCGCTGTGGTATCTGTATTTTTTGGCCATCGCCGCCGTGCTGTTGGGTGCGCTGGATCAAACGCATTACCGGCTGACCAGTCTGGGGCGTATGTCGATGGGCGCGATCCTGCTGCTGGGCTTGCTGCTGCTGATCCAGATGAATAACGGTTACCGCCTGTTGAAAGAAACGCTGGCGATACGCCCGACGGCGGGAGATGTGGTGCAGAATTTTCAGAGATCTAAAGACGGTTTGGTTGCCGTTCACGGCGTGCCGCTGCTGGCGCCCTATGCGGATTTGTTCATGAGCTCCTATTTCGATGTGAGCGAGGATAAATTGCCGGTCAAATTGCAGGTCAATGCCAATGTGTTGCGCTTTATTCCGATCGCGCCGGTCGCCTACCGGCAGGCTTTTTTGCTGGCGCAAAGCGGCCGGAGTGCAGAGTCCAGACAGGTGCTGGAACAAGCCATCTGGTCTTATCCGAACAATGCCGATGCAAAGCAACAATTAACCAAATTGGCCCAGAAAGACCCCGAACATTTTGCCGCTCTGCTAGAATTCGCCCTCAAGACAGAACAGGAGTATGTGAGTGCAATTCATAACAAGTAACTTTTTTCCGATCTCCCTCGCCCTGATGAGCGGATCGATGATACTCTGGTCCATGCTGGGTAGCCGTATACGCGGCATCAAAGAAGTGGATGCGCAGGGAGCATTACAGCTGATCAACCATAAAAATGCCTTTGTGCTGGACGTGCGCGAGCCGGATGAGTACAAGAACGGACACATACTGAATGCGCAGCTGATTCCGCTGGGCAAGCTCAAAGAGCGCATCGGTGAGCTGGAGAAATACAAGGACAAGCCGGTCGTGGTCGTATGCCGCAGCGGTGCCCGTTCGGGGACTGCCTGTGTGACGCTGGGCAAGGAAGGTTTTACCCAGGCTTACAATCTGACGGGGGGCGTGATGGCCTGGCAAAAAGCCAATCTGCCGACAAAAAAATAATGGCTAAAATTGTCATGTACACCACGGCTTCCTGCCCTTATTGCATCCGTGCCGATCAGTTGTTGCACCGCAAGGGCGTGACCGAAATCGAAAAGATCCGCATCGATCTGCAACCCGAAATGCGCGCAGCCATGGTGGAGCGCACCGGGCGCCGTACCGTGCCGCAAATATTTATCGGCGATAGACATATCGGCGGTTTCGATGACCTGGCCGCACTCGATCGTGCAGGCGGGCTCGATGAACTTTTGTAATTCATATTAAACGTAAGGAGTCAGCATGACTGAAGAAACCCAAAATTCGCCCGTATTCAACATGGACAAAATCTATGTTAAGGATCTCTCCCTCGAAATTCCACACGCCCCGCAGATTTTTCTGGAGCGTGAAAACCCTCAGATCGAAGTGCAGCTGCATACCTCTGCTCTGTCCGTCGACGAAGGGGTGTTCGAAGTGTGCGTGATGGGAACCGTGACCGCAAAGCTGGGCGAAAAAGTGATGTTTCTGATCGAAGCCAAGCAGGCCGGTATTTTCACGCTGCGCAATCTTCCGGAAGAGGAAATGGAGCCGGTGCTGGCTGTGATGTGCCCCAACATACTGTTCCCGTACCTGCGTGAAGTGGTGTCCGACGTGTCTGTGCGCGCAGGTTTTGCCCCGGTCATGCTGAATCCGATCAACTTCGACGTGCTGTATCAGCAGCAAAAGCAACAGCAGCTCGAGGCTGCTGGCGCGACGACACACTGATGCTCCTGCGCCTGCTGGCACTGATGTGCGCGATAAGCACGGCGCAGGCGGTCGATTTTGTCTCGGTGGGCGATAACAGCGCGATACTCTACGATGCCCCGTCGGCTAAAGCCCGAAAACAGTTTGTCGTGAGCCGCTATACACCGTTTGAAGAGGTGGTCACGCTAGACCTTTGGGTCAAGGTCAGGGATCGCACGGGCGGTTTGTACTGGCTGGAAAAGCGCGCACTGAGCAAAAGCAAATACGTTGTTGCGGAAAAACCTCTGGTCAATGCGCATACCGAACCTTTGCCCGGTTCGGCCTGTGTTTTCAAGGTGCGCGCCGAGGTTGCGCTGGAACTGCTGGAGGCGACCGGAACAGGATGGGTTAAGGTGCGTCACAGGGACGGCGAGACGGGATTTGTCCGCAGCAATGAGGTCTGGGGCGAGTGAGATTTCTGTGAATCCATTATCCGTATTCAATCTTCGATGAATATTACCGTTATAGGCGCAGGAGCCTGGGGAACTGCCTTGGCCATCAGCCTGGCAGGACGGCATCGTGTCACGCTTTGGGCGCGGGATGCGGAGCAGGTGGCCGCCATGCAGCATGCCCGGTGTAACCTGCGCTATCTGCCGGATGCGATGCTGCCGGAAAATCTGAGGGTGAGTTCGGATTTTGTTGCCTCGATAGCAGAGGCTGAGCTTGTCATACTCTCCGTTCCGACGGCGGCCTTGCGCCCTACGCTGGAGCGATTGTCCGCGCTGGCTAAAAACTGCGGTGTCGTCTGGCTGTGCAAGGGTTTCGAGATGCAAACGGCATTGCTGCCGCATCAGGTTGCCGCCGATATCCTGCCGCCCGGAGTTTGTTGCGGGGTGTTGTCCGGTCCCAGTTTTGCACAGGAAGTCGCACAGGGGCTGCCCACTGCGCTGGTTCTGGCTTCCAACGATGAAGCATTCGCCCAGCGCACCGCCCATGCCCTTCACCATGCCCGCCTGCGCGTATATGCCAGCAATGACATGACGGGCGTTGAAGTCGGCGGGGCGGTCAAGAACGTGATGGCGATCGCAGCCGGTGTCTGCGACGGGATGCGTCTGGGAAACAATGCCCGCGCCGCATTGATCAGCCGTGGGCTGGCCGAGATGACCCGGCTGGGGCTGAAGCTGGGCGGTCAGCAGGAAACGCTGGGCGGTTTGTCCGGCGCCGGGGATTTGATCCTGACTTGCACCGGCGACATGTCGCGCAACCGCCGGGTCGGGCTGATGCTGGCGCAAAATCTGCATCTGCAGGATATATTGCAGCAGCTCGGGCATGTGGCAGAGGGCGTGTATGCCGCCCGCGAAGTGCACCGGCTCGCAGAGCGCACCGGGGTGGACATGCCGATCAGTGAGGCGGTTTACCGGGTGCTTTACGAGGATATTCCGGCTGCAAAAATGGTCGAAACCCTGCTCAACCGCACCGCGAGTCTGGAGTTTTCCCAGTAGCGGATGCTTCCGATCCGAAAATTTCTGCCTCGCCAGTTTTTACTTTATTTCCTTAAAATTACAGTGGATAATCGCGCGCAGCGGTTATCCGTTTTTTCTTTGGCATGCCGCGTATAAAAACTGACAAAGTCAGACTGAAAAACGGGAGAGGACATGTTGCAAAATTTGAAGATAAGCACAAGGCTGTGGACTCTGTTGACGGCTTTGCTGGCGTTTCTGGTCGTGGTCGGCAGCTTTGGCTTGTATAACGCGCATTACCTGGATCAGCACATGGAAAACATGTATTCGGACAACCTGATTCCGATCAGAGAGCTGAGTCTGGTAAAGGAGCGCGTATTGCATAACCGTATGGCAGCGACCAACGCCGTGCTGCATCCCGAAAAGGGCGAGAAATACATCAAGGAATTGAATGAAAACATCGCCCTGATTTCTCGCGCGCTGGAAACCTATATGGCGCTCGACCCGTCGGCTGCCGAGCGGCCGATGCGCGACAAGATGATGCAGGCGAACAGACGCTACGTGGAGGAGGCGATCAATCCTGCGATGGAGGTGATAAGGCGCAGCGATACGGCACAGTTAAATCGCATGCTGGACGATAAGATTCGTCCGCTGTACTACGATCTTAAAACGGCGCTCGACGAGCTGATCGAGCTTCAGATCAGGGAAGCTCAACACGGCAAACAGGAAGTCGATGACATGGCAGAGCGTATGAAGTACATCGCCATAGCGCTGATACTGACTGCCATCATCATGGGCGTGCTGCTGGGCTTGTCCATCCTCGGCGGCATCAAGTGCTCACTGGAAGAAATGCGCGGTGTAATGAGCAAGATGGCCGTCAGCGGCGATCTGACTCCGCGCGCGAAAATATCCGGCAATGATGAGATGACGCAGATTGCCCAGGCTTTCAACCAGCTGATAGACAGCTTCGCGCATATCATACGTCAGGTGTACAGCACCAGCAGTGCGGTGAGCCGCGCATCTTCCCAGCTCTCCGATGCCTCGGTGCAGATCGAGCAAGGCTCTCAGGCGCAGAGTCAGGCTGCGGCCGCCACGGCGGCTTCTGTCGAAGAAATCAGCGTGAGCATCAATTCGGTGGCGGAAAACACCGACAGCGTGCGCAATCTCTCGGATGCAAGTCTCAAGCAGACTCGCCTCGGCAACCAGAATGTCACCGAACTGATAGGCGAAGTCGGGAAAATCGAGGATGCGGTCAAACTGATCGCAGGTTCCGTCAAGGAATTCGTCGACAGCACGCGCGCCATTGCCGGTATGACTCAACAGGTCAAGGATATCGCTGATCAGACTAACCTTTTAGCACTCAATGCGGCGATTGAAGCGGCACGGGCGGGCGAGCAGGGCAGAGGGTTTGCTGTGGTGGCGGACGAAGTTCGCAAGCTGGCGGAAAAATCGGCACAGTCGGCTAACGAGATCGATCGCGTGACCAATTCGCTGAATCAGAAGTCAGGCGATGTGGAGGCGACGGTGTTGCAGGGGCTGCGTTCCTTGCAGGCGACGTCCGCCCATGTCGAGCGCGTCTCGGTGGTGCTGACTGAGGCGGGGGCTTCGGTTGAGCAGTCCAGCCAGGGCATCAGGGATATTGCCGCATCGGTCGCAGAGCAGGGTGAAGCGAGCCATGAAATCGCGCGCAATGTGGAAAAAATCTCGCAGATGTCGGACGAGAACCACGCCGCGATGCAGTCGACCACCGAGCAGATCGCGATCCTGGATCAGCTGGCCCGCGACTTGCAGGGCGAGGTGGGGCGCTTCAGGGTTTAGTCTGCCGAGAACTATTGCCAGGCGTTCAGTTTTTCTTCCAGTGCTTTTAACTCCTTTTCGGATGCCGCACTGTCGCCTGCCGACACGCTCTCCCTCAATCGGGTCAGCGTGCTCTGAGCGTCCTGGATATCGGTTCTGATGACGTTGAGCGCCTTGTCCAGAGTGTTGGCCAGATGGCTTAACTGATCATCGGGTCGGATGCGGGTCAGGGTCTCGAAACGCCGCTGCGCGAGCGATTCGAGCACGGTGTTGAAACGGAACATCGGTCCTGCGATCTTGTGGCTGATGATGACGACAAAAATAGTGACCAGCACGATGGACAGCGTGACGCTGAATGCGGCCAGGATGGCGACGATGGGCAGCAATATCTGGCTGAGCGACTGATAACTGGCGTGAGCCGAGGCCAGATCCGCATGGATTTCGCTGTCCATGAAGAAATAAAGCCCTGCCGCGAACAGGCAGGTGAGCAGTATCTGCAGCGCGATGAATGAAGCTGCCATGCGCAGCTGGAAGCGGTTGTCGATCAGGACGATGCGGCGTTTTTTGGTTTTTTCCATAATATTTTCCTAGTGGCAGGTGAGGCAGAGTTGTCCCTTGTCGTTGCGCATCGAGAGGAAGTAGGTCTTGTAGCGGCTCTCGTTGTGCATCAGTCGGTCAAAAAGGCTGGTCGCCTTCCAGCGAACCTTGTCGTATCGGGTCTGGGACAGGTCGTGACAGGTGGTGCAGGCGACCTGCTGTTTAGAAGTCAGCGGCAGCGTTTCGTGGGCGTTGCGTGGCAGCGGCGTTCCCACCGTGTGATGGCGATCCATTTCCTTTTTGGTATGGCAGCTCATGCAATAGGGGGTGCAGGGGCGGCGCTGATGGCTGGCGTAGCGAGCCTGGTTGTCTTCGTGGCAGGAGGCACATACCGAATGAGGGGTTTTTACCGATTCCTTGGGCAGGCAGCCCGCCGATCTGGCATCTTCCGCATCCAGGGAGTGGACGATCAGGGGAATGGCCAGCGCCGCCAGCGCGAGCAGCAGCAATCGCCACTTCACAGCATCACCACCAGTTGTGTGTACAGCCCGCGACCGTAACCTGGTAGCTGGCGGCTAGTCGGCGTGGCGCTCAGGTAGTGTTGCATCTCAAATTTCCAGAGCAGAAGATTGTCGAAGTTTTTGCTAAATCCTGCCGCAACCCTGGTGTCTCGTTCGTAACCTGCCGTACCGGTTTCGGCCGGGCGCAGCACGCCCTGTTCGTAGCGGGCGAATACAGTCGCGGATAATTCCTGAGGCAGGGCGTATTCCTGAGTGATGTGCCAGCCGTGCATGCGGATCGTGCCGTTGTTCAGGGCAGGATTTTGCATGCGAACCAGGTATTCGAATCTGCCGGTCCATGCGTCAAGATGCCCCTCCGCATCGAGGGCGACCGAATTTTCGTTCTTGCGCCAGTTTGAATTGGCATCGTACATGCAGGACAGACCCAGTTCGAAAATCTTGGGTTCTCTGACCCCTTTGAGCGAAAAAGGGTCGCTGAAAGGGGTCAGGCCTACCCGACCGCCTATCAGTTGTCCCTTGTTGAATCCCTGCAGCAAAAAAGTGTTGAAGTTGATGCTGCCGTTGTTGCCCAGCACACGCACCCCGACATCGTTATAGCCGCCGTTCATGATCAGTTCGGTGGTGAGGGGTCTGGAAATCGAGATGCTGTCCTTGCTGGCGAAGAACTGCCAGTCGCTGCCGAAGGGGACGTCGAAGCGTCCGGCCTGGATGTGCAGCCCGTTTTCCACCCACAAACGACCGCGCGGTGCGATGCGTCCGCCGAAGGTGTGATAGTCGATAAAGCCGACGGTGATCTTGCTTTGCAGCGGGTCTTTTACAACCGCGAGCGCGCCTTGCAATTCGTCCCTTATGTCGAGGATCGCATCGACTTCCATCGTGCCGATGTCGAGATTCTGTCCGCCGCCTGGCATATAGGCGCTGTGCGCATCGCCGAAGGCGGAAAGTTGCACGCCTTGTTCGGCCAGTTTTTCCTTGCGCTGATCTATCCTCTCGCGCAGCGTCGCTTCATCCGGGCAATCCTGTTCGCATGCGCAGGCGCATCCGGCCAATGCGGCAAACAGAAAACACAGCAGCTTCACTCCGATGTTCATTTTTGACCCTCTGCGATAGGGGTTAAATTATAACCGAATGTTCTCGGCCAGTCTGAATCCCATCGCATAAGTCGCCGATGCGGGGTTTCTGCCATGGCGCCTGCGGGTTCTGGCCAGATCGCGCAGCCGTGAAAAGCATCCTCCGCGTGCGACCCGGTATGCTCCGTTGAGTTGCACCAGATGATCGTCGATAAACTGGCCCTGTGCATAGGCGGCATAACTGTCCTGCACGTATTCCTCGACGTTGCCTGCCATGTCGCAAAGTCCGAAAGGGGAGTTCCCTACGCTAAAAATGCCCACCGGAGTCGTTGAAAAGAGACCCGTTTCGACCGTGTTGGCGTAGTCGGCTTTGAAGTCATTTCCCCAGGGAAATTCGAGTCCTTGCGGGCCTGAAGCGGCATATTCCCATTCCGCTTCAAGCGGCAGCCGGAAGGATCTGCCGGTCTTTTGCGAGAGCCAGGCGGCGTAGGCGTCGGCGGCATCCGCGCTCAGCGTATATACGGGGTGGTTTGCTTTTTCCAGCGGGTAGCGGCGGAACTCCCAGCTGGTCGGCAATTCGGGGTACAGGCTGTCGAGCAGGAATTCGCGGTATTCGGCATTGGTAACCGGATATTTGGCGATTGCAAAATCCTTAAGATGAACCGAATGTCTGGGGCATTCCTTGCGTATCCATTTTTCGTCCAGGCCGATGTGCGAAAAGCGTTCCATCACCGAAGCTATGTCGGCTTCATCAAGGCCTATGTAAACCTCGCCGCCCTGAATGGCTATCATCGCAGGATTTTGTGCGGATATGCGCGGATCGCCCGTCAGAGCCAGCAGATTGCCGGCGACCATGCGTTCTGGCAGCGGGCGGTCAAGGTTTTCGACGATATCGAGATAAGCATCGGTGTCCAGCGCCTTCATCCTGTGGTAAAGACCTGGCAATATGTCTTCAAAGCGGGCCGAGGCAAAGTGATCCGGCAATCCCAGCCTTTCACGGTCGGTCATGGTCCCGCACAATACCCCTTCAATTTTTGGCCAGTGCCAGCTGTCATTCATGATGAGTTCCTTGAGTTGGCCGCTTTTTGCAGCAGGGCGCGAAAAGCGGTAAAAACCTTGTTCATGGCGGGCCGCTTATACGGGAAGATGTCGGCGGGGTCGGTCGCATGTACCCAGCCGCGATTGTCCGCTTCGAAGATGAGCAGCCTGCCGTCCGGCAATTCTGCGCAGTCTATCACTACATAATCGAGTTGCAGGGCTTTTGCGATCTGTTGCAGGGCATGTTGGTGGCGCAGTGCAAAGCCCACATCGAAGCCCTGCAGAAAAGAGGCTTCTTCTTGCCGTTTTTCTGCGCTATCCATCATGCGGGCCGAGCCGTAGTGTACGATCCAGTGATCGCTTATGGCCAGATGGCAGCCGTAGGGGATGCTGTCTATCAAAACGATTCTGGCTTTGCGATAAAAACCGTCCGGGCTTTGATAATCGATGTAGCGCGACAGGAAAAATTCTTCGTCATCATGGCAGGCGAGATACTCCAACAGTTCCGTGTGGCTGTGTATTTTTGCAAGCCCTATTCCGCTACGCGAGACTATAGGTCTGACGGTGTGCGCTTGTCCTGTCAGGGGTCTTGTGCCCAGATCATCGCGGCTGATGCGCTCGGTGGGCGGGATTTTCAGGCCAGGGATGTCTTTTAATAGTCGATAAACGCCGTCTCTGGAATTTTTCAGCAGGTGACGGGCCGGGTTGAGCGCCTGCCAGTTGAGTTTATCGATTTGTTCAAGAAGCTGGCGGCTTGCGTCCGATTCGCCCAGTGCGATCAGGAGCGCGTCGTGCTCGGGCAAAACTTTCGGTAGCGGATCTTGCAGGTAGAGCAGGGTAAGCGCTATGTCCGAGTCTTCAAGCAGGTAATCGATCGGGGTGTTGATGGCAGGATCGCCCGCTCCCATCAGCACGAGCAGCTTAAGGCCCGGCTTTTCAGGGTTGTTTATGCGGTACAAGGGGGTGAGCTGCAGCGCACGGGACTGCATCTCCAGCGCGAATGCCTCATTACCGGTCACGTAAAACAGGTGCGATAGCGTCATGAACAGACGGGCGTCAGTGGGCTGGCTGAGCAGTTTGGCGATCATGGCGGTTAAATCCGCGACGGTCATGCGCGCCATCGCGGCCATCGGCAGGACGGATTTCATGCCGGGTGCGGCAGATTTTTTCTGACCAGGGTCTGGAACTGATCGACGGTGGCCTTGATGTGGCTGGCGTAATTCGAATTCAGATTGATGTTGCCGTTTGCAAACACTTCGGCGGCATTGGAGATGCAAAGCTGCCCCGGCATGACCAGGCAGCCCAGATAGCCGAGTATCGATCTTGCGTCCTGCAGTCCCATCAGCCCTCCTGTCCATCCGGTTGCGGCGCAAGAGAGCAGCAGGGGTTTGTTTAAAAAAGGGTTGGCCGGGAAGTTGCGGATGCGCTGCAGTCGCGAGACCCAGTCCAGCGTGTTTTTAAGATAAGGGGAAACATGTCCGTTGTATTCGGGAGAGGCGATGATCAGCCCGTCGGCCTGGTTGAAGCGATGGTAGACCGATGCCACTTCGGCGATCACCTCATCGCGGCTTTCCAGATCCTGATTGAAAAGGGGGAAGGTGAATTCTTCCGGGCAGAGCAGGTCTATGCTGCACCCGGTATCGAGCAGTCCTGCCAGATAGTCTGTCAGCTGGCGGTTGTACGAGTGGGCGCGCAGACTCGCTGGGAAAAGCAGGATGTTCATCATTCCTCCACAGGGTAAATGTTGCCATCGTAACTGCTGGCAAGAAAACGATCGTGAACCGGATCATAGCTCAGCGCGGAGATGCCGGATGCGGTGGGACGGGAAAAGGAGCTCCACGTCCTCGTCGCAACATCAAATCCCGCCAGCGTCCCGCCATAACTGCCGGTCATGATGCGCCCCGCCCCGCTTGCGATGCACTTGATCGAATTTTTGTGCGGGCTCTGATACGACTCAAGGGCATAGTCCGTGTAGAGATTCAGTTTCAAATCCCTTCCTGTGCTGGCAAAGCCGAGTCCATCAATATGACAACAGCCGTTGGCGATGCGCTGGTGCGCATTTTCGATGCGCCTTGCAACTTCGAACGTGTCGATGTGTTGCCAGGCGACATGGGTATTGGCGCAAACCGAGAACAGCAGTCGCTCACTGGCCGCCAGTCCCTTGACGGCGTTTTCATAGAGCTTCTGGCAGGAAATCAGTTGAAATTCGGGTTCCATGCAGAATATCAGCACCTCTCCGGTATAGCTGCCGATCGCCGCATGCAGTTTTGCATCGCGGTAAAAAATGCAGCCGCAATTGAGCGGGGAATGGTGTTGATACAGCGCTGTTCCGGTTGCCGCATCGAACACGACGCCCAGTTGACCTGCCGTGATCAGGCGGTCTTGGGCTACCAGAAGAAAATTGCACAGGCTGCCCATATTTGCGTGTTCGACGTTGTTCTTGAAGACGATGCCCGCATCACCCACCGAATAAATGTCCGATCCTCGTGTAATCAGCGCATTCAAACTCCGGCTCGCCTCGATTTTCGTGAGATCCCATAGCCCTTGCCGGTAGTCGAAGGTGGCATAGCGCGATCCGAAGGTGCCCAGCGCTATTTTTTCCTCGCCCAGGAAAGCTGCGGCCCTGGCCCAGATCTGCGCGGGCAGCGTCGAGCGCGAGAGTTCGGTCAGTTGATTGTTTTCATCGATGCGCCAGAATGCGATGCTCCTGTCGTAGCTGATCGTGACCAGCAGGGCGTCTTTTAACAGCAGCTTCTTGATGCCGGCCTGATGCGCTTGGACATAGCGGGTTTCATCGCCGCGGATGATGGCGATTCTGCCTTTGTCGTCCCCTGAAAAAATGCAACCGTCGGGTGCTCGCTCAAAAGTGTCGGTGCGTGCCCCCTCTAAGGTCAGGTGTGTCTGCAATCCTGTTGCGACATCCCAGTGTCTGACCGTTCCGTCCACGCTGGACGAGATCAGCGATTTTCCATCGCAGCTCCACGCGACGGTCAGCACATTGCCGGTATGTCCGGTCAGTGTTTTCAGGCAGCGACCGTAAAGATCGAAAATCTTCAGGGTGCGATCAAGGGCGCAGGTTGCGACATACTGATCATCGGGGGAAAACACGGCGGTATCCACGTCATCGCTGTGCCCGATCAGGGCGGCCTTGAGCTGCATGGAAGGAATTTCCCAGATGCGAGCGGAGTAATCGCTGGAGGCGCTCACCAGCATGGAGCCGTCACGGTTGAAACTGCACTGATTGGCCAGGTGGTCGTGCATGCCACGGGCTATGGCACGCCCGGTTTTTGCATTCCAAAGGATTACCTGATTGTCGTAGCCGGTCGTGGCGATATAATCGCGGCTGGTGGCTACACCGCTGATGGGGGCTGCATGCTTCATTTTCAAGTTAACGGGTGGCTGAAAAAGGGGTATCTGACTTCAGGACGCTGGCCAGATTGTAGCGCGGGAGTCATGACTTGTGTAGAATGACCGGGATGTCCGTTGTAATCGGGCCAGATCAGTTTATTTAAAGGGTATCTTATGGGCATGTCAGTTCAAAGTTCTTCTTCCAGCATGGTTTCCTCCATGAGCAGCGTCAGCCAGATGCAGCAGATGCAGCAGATGCAGCAGGCTCAGTTGTTGAATGCGCTGCAGTCTCAGGCACCGGCCAAACCGCAGGAACCGGTCAGCCGTCCTGTCGGTAATCTGGGCAACAATATAGACATCCGGGCATAGGTTAATTCGGCAGATGGCGCATCTGCTGTTGCTGGAAGTGCCCGGCGCGAACGACTTTGGCATACTGGAAGAGGCGATACGCGCAGGGCATCAGGTCACCTTTTACACTGCGGATCTGAGCGCCTATCAGGCATATCGATCCATGATGGTGCGTGAAGTTGTCGAACTGAAGCCGTTCAGCTACGATGCCTTTGAAAAATCCGCACTGTCCATACACGAAACTCATCCTTTTCATGCGATCCTCTGTCTGATCGATATCCGCATGATAGAAGCGGCTCGTCTGGCTGAGCGGCTGAATCTGAAATTCTTGAATTCTAAGACCGCCACGCTGATCAGAGATAAATACAGCGTTCGCGAATGTCTGTCCAGACACGATATCAGGCAGCCTAAGTTCGCACTGGCGACGAGCAACGCGGAACTTAGGAGCGCGGTGGAGGCGATCGGTTTTCCCGTGCTGATCAAGCCGTCCGACGGTTACGGTTCGCAGAACATCCTGACTTTTCAAAGCGAGGCGGATTTTGTCGCGATGGCCGCGCCTTTTGCCAATTACTTGCCGCTAAAAACCGATTACGGTCTGGGTGTTTATGCCAACGACCGGCTGGTGGTGGAGGAATACATCCGCGGCGAGGTGATCGGCTGCGAAACTTATACGGTGAACGGCAGGCATGTCTTTCTCGGAATCAACGACAAGGTTTTCTTTCCTCCGCCCTGTTTCGGCATCAAGGGGAGCTGTTTCCCGTCGCAGCGTTTTGATACCGCCGCAATTGAAAAATACGTTTTCAGCATTCTCGATGCACTGGGTTTCGATTTCGGCATGGCGCATACGGAAATCATAGTCACACCCGAAGGCCCTTATCTGGTCGAAGTCAATCCCCGTCTGATCGGCGCTCACATTCCCCGCTTGCTGGGATTTGCGCTGGGCCGATCCATCTATGCCGATGTGATCGACCTGCATCTGGGCGGTGAGCCTGCCTTACCCCAATATCAGCCGAAAGTTGCTGTGTCGCGCTGGATTACTTCAAGCCGCAACGGCATACTCAGGGAAATCGTCACACCCGCACTTCAGCCGGGAATCTCGGCCGTGCACCTGTTCAAAAAACCGGGCGATCCGGTTCGTCCGCCATTCGATAACGCTGACCGGATAGGTTATGTGATGGCGGTAGGAGATACGCAACAGGCCGCCGAGTATCTGGCGGAGGATTTTGTCGGCAACACCCGGGTTGTTCTCGATGAAACCGTAGGGTATCCGGCGGCTCTGCAGACCGTCGTCGGCGCAAATGCTTCAACGCCCCTGCCGATAATTCGGTAAGATTGCGGCTGCGCGCAGGTGCGCGTATTGTTCGGGCTGTCATTATGAAAATTCACGAATACCAGGGTAAGGAAATATTGCGTCAGTTCGATGTGCCAACGCCGCGCGGCGTGGCATGCTTCAGCGTGGATGAAGCGGTCGCGGCTGCAGAAAATCTGGGCGGTTCAGTCTGGGTGGTAAAGGCGCAGATTCATGCCGGAGGTCGCGGCAAGGGCGGCGGCGTCAAGGTTGCCAAATCGCTCGAAGAAGTACGCGCCGCGGCCGGGAAAATTCTCGGTATGCACTTGATTACCCATCAGACCGGGGCGGAGGGGCAAATCGTGCGCCGCCTGCTGATCGAAGAAGGCGCGCAGATTGAGCGCGAATATTATCTGGGGATGGTGGTGGATCGCGATTCCCAGCGCGTGGCGCTGCTAGCCAGCAGCGAGGGCGGCATGGAAATCGAAGAAGTGGCGCATAGCAATCCGGAAAAAATTCATACCTTGCGCATCGATCCCGCAGCGGGGCTGCTGGATGCGGATGCGGCTGAGGTCGCGCGTCTGATCGGCATTCCCGAATCTTCCGTTCCGGGCGCGGTAGCCGTGCAGCAGGGGCTTTATCGCGCGTTTGTCGCAAAGGAGGCGATGCTCGCCGAAATCAATCCGCTGGTGCTGACCTCTGACGGGCGGGTGATCGCGCTCGATGCCAAGTTTAATTTTGATTCCAACGCGTTGTTCCGCCATCCTGAAATCACCGCGTATCGCGATCTGGATGAAGAGGATCCGGCTGAGATCGAGGCATCGAAATTCGACCTCTCCTATATCTCGCTGGACGGCGATATCGCCTGTCTGGTGAACGGTGCGGGACTGGCGATGGCGACCATGGACATCATCAAGTTATACGGCGGAAATCCTGCCAATTTCCTCGATGTGGGCGGCGGAGCGACGCGCGAGAAGGTCACCGAGGCGTTCAAACTGATGCTAAAAAATCCCAATCTGAAGGCGATACTGGTCAATATCTTCGGCGGTATCATGAAGTGCGATGTGATTGCCGAGGGGATAGTCGCAGCGGTGCGCGAAGTGCACCTTTCCGTGCCGCTGGTGGTGCGCCTTGAGGGCACCAATGTTGAACTGGGCAAAAAAATACTGGCCGATTCCGGATTGCCGATCATTTCCGGTGTGGATATGGCGGATGCGGCCGAAAAAGTCGTGCTTGCCGCGAGGGGCGTGTAATGTCGATATTGATAGATAAGAACACCCGGGTGATGACCCAGGGAATGACGGGCAAGGTGGGGCAGTTCCACACCACCAACTGTATCGCCTACGCGAACGGTGCGAACTGTTTCGTGGCGGGCGTCACGCCGAACAAGGGCGGACAGAATTTTGAAGGCGTGCCCATCTACAACAGCGTGCTGGAAGCGAAACAGCAGACCGGTGCTACCGTGTCGGTGATTTATGTGCCGCCGCCTTTTGCAGCAGCGGCGATAGACGAAGCGGTAGAGGCCGATCTGGATCTGGTGATCTGCATTACCGAGGGTATCCCGGTGCACGACATGATACGCACGCGCCACAAAATGGCCGGGAAGCGCACCCTGCTGATCGGCCCCAATTGCCCCGGACTGATCACGCCCGATGAAATCAAGATCGGCATCATGCCGGGTCATATTCACAAGAAGGGTCATATCGGCGTGGTTTCCCGTTCCGGCACTCTGACCTATGAGGCGGTCGGTCAGCTTTCCGCACTGGGGCTGGGGCAGTCTTCCTGTGTCGGCATCGGCGGCGATCCGATCAACGGATTAAAGCATATCGATGTTCTGAAACTGTTCAACGACGATCCCGAGACCGATGCTGTGATCATGGTGGGCGAAATCGGCGGCAGCGATGAAGAAGCCTGTGCGCGCTGGATCAGGGATAATATGAATAAGCCGGTGGTCGGTTTCATCGCCGGGATTACCGCGCCTCCCGGGAAACGCATGGGCCATGCCGGTGCGATCATCTCGGGCGGTCAGGGCGGCGCGGATACCAAGCTGGCGGTGATGGAAGAGTGCGGCATA
>CAYPIG010000034.1:0-28778 GCA_964410705.1 uncultured Gallionella sp. | reverse complement strand
CTCAGGCTCTAGTCCAGCGACCGTGATGGCGATCGGCTCGGTGATGCTGCCCGCGATGATCAAGGCGGGCTACCCGAAACGCTTCTCGGTGGGCGTGATCACCTCGGCAGGATCGCTGGGGATACTGATCCCCCCTTCCATCGTGATGATCATCTATGCGGTAGCCACTTCCGAGAGCGCAGGCAAGCTGTTCATCGCCGGGATCGTGCCGGGCATCATGCTGGCAATCATCATGATGTCGCTAGTCTTCATACAGGCCAAGCGCAAAAATTTTCCGACTCAGCCCAAACCGACTGCGGCGGAATTCTGGCTGTCGTTCCGCGACGCCTGGGGCGGGATACTGATGGTCATCCTCGTAATCGGCGGGATCTACGGCGGGCTGTTTACCCCAACGGAGGCCGCCGCCGTGGCAGCCGTCTATGCCTTCGTCGCCGCCAAATTCTTCTACGGCGACCTTTCATGGCGTCAGGTGCCCAAAACGCTGCTCAGCGCCGCCAATACCAGCGCGATGCTGCTCTACATCATCACCAACGCGATTCTGTTTTCATTTCTGATGACCTCAGAGCAGATACCTCAGGCCATGTCGGCCTGGGTGGTGGCGCAGGATCTGCAACCCTGGATGTTTTTACTGATGGTCAATCTGGCCCTGCTCGCCGCGGGCCAGTGCATGGAACCCACTTCCATCGTGCTGATCCTGGCGCCGCTGTTTTTGCCTATCGCCAAAACTATGGGCATAGACCCGATACACTTAGGCATCATCATGGTGGTCAACATGGAAATCGGCATGATACACCCGCCGGTGGGGCTGAATCTTTTTGTCGCCAGTCACCTTGCAAAAGAAGGGCTGACCGAAGTGTCCATCGCCACCCTGCCCTGGGTGGGCGTCATGCTCATCTATCTGGGGCTGATCACCTATGTACCCGCCATTTCCACCTGGCTGCCTCACCTGCTGTATAAATGAGGCAGCGCCTCATGCGCGAAATAATACGGCGTGACCCGCAACGGCCTGACCAGACCGCCTTGAGCGGGGGGCAATCCCAGCGACTCGACATCCTGCAGCGGCTTGATCTTTTTAAAGTCGCGCGAGCGGCTGTAAACCCCGTTGCGCCACTGATAAACTTCGTCGAGTTTTTCAAAGTAGCTGTAAGCGTGAGGGCGGTCGTTGTAATAATCTGAAAAACGGTTCCTGCCCAGATACAGGGTGTTCGACCCCTCATAGCCGGTCTTTTCATGGCTGACAGGATCGGTGTTGAGCACATAAACCCAGTCTCCGGGAACAAAGTTCAAAGGTTTAATTCCATCCATTATTTTCATAAGTTTGCCCGGCAAATCCGCATCGCGCACATCGTAGTCCTTTTCAGCCTCCCAAAGCCTTGCAGGTTCTATCCCGACCAGAGGATCGGCACTGAGCCGCTCGATGATCAGTTTGGTCATTCGGGGGGAAGATTTGATGCGGCGGTAATAATCGAGCACGCCCTGTATCACCACCAGCTTGGCCGCGGTATAGCAGCCGATAGAGTACTTGCGCTGATTGAAAAACACATCGTTGAGCGCCTCATGCAAGGGGTATTTTTTAACCGGTGTGCCCTCCAGCCAGTATTTCTTATTCCATCTGGCCTCTCCCCCGTCGGGCCAGATCCAGTTAAGCTGCTCCGCCCAGGCGACGATATTCTGACGTATGCCGATGTAATCTTGCAACGCCCCGATATCGCAGGCCTCATCCTTGAATTCGGTCGTCCTGCCGTGCTGCAGCAGGGCCAGCACGATCTCTTTTGCGGACACGGTGTACAAGCTGCGCTGCCGTTTTTTTCCGGCAGGAAGCAGAACGAGTTCATCGCGTATTTGCAGTTCGGGCAGAACTGAGAAATTCAGCGTGGCGTAATCCGTAGCGGGGGTATTCAGGGTATAGCGCAACCGCGCGCCATCCTTAATCTTGACGAACTGAACGATGCCTAGCGTTGCCAGATAGTCGTCCATCGCGGCGGCTACCGCATCGATTTTATGGTCAGGACAGGAAAAAACAATGCCCGATGCCTGAACATTCAGGCTGAAGGCAAACAAAAGCAAGATGATACGCATAGCTCCCCTGCCTTAAAAAATACGGGGGGAAGCCCGATTCTATCCTATCAGAGCGAGCTTTTCCAAACGGCTCAGCTTTTTGATCGCCAGTTCGCGCCGGGAGGCGACCGACCTGTCCTCGCAGGGCTCCGAATACACCAGAATCACGGGTATCCGGCTGCGGGTATACTTGGCCGCAGTGCCTGCATTGTGCGCCATCAGGCGTTTCTCCAGATCGTTGGTGATGCCGCAGTACAGGGTATTATCGGAACAGCGCAGCAAATAACAGAACCAGTCGGGCATGATCAGTGCATCATGCGGCGGATCAGACCCGCACTGGCCGACAGCGCCACCGGAGAAGAAGGAAGCACCAGGCAAAGTGTGGCGAACAAGGCGGGTAATACCGCCAGCGGCGCGCTGCCGATCCTGAACAGCATCGCCACGATCAGCGCAAATTCAATCCAGAAGCAGGCGACTACGACGTGGGTGTGATAGGGGATCGACAGGATGCCGCCTATGATCAGGGTATAAAACCCCAGCACGATCAGTGCGGCCGCGATGATGTTTTGAGTCGTTTTATCCATGGTCTCGAGTCCTGTTTTGCATGTGGTCAATTTTAACCGATGATATCAGCATCAATGCGATCAAAAACAGCACGGCCAGATTCCCCCAGCGCGCATAAGGCGTCATGCCCTGATAGCCTTGAGCGCGTCCCTGCAGCACGCCCCGGACATGCTGCGGCAGCTGCTGCAATACGCGACCGTCCGATGAAATGATGGAAGTCACACCGGTATTGGTTGCGCGCAGCATCATGCGACCGGTTTCCATGGCGCGAAACTGCGACATCTGATGGTGCTGAGCGGCCGCATTCGAATGCCCGTACCAGCCGTCATTGGTCACATTGACCAGCAAGGTTGCCTCAGGCAGTGATTCGATGATCTCTTCGCCGAACACATCCTCGTAGCAGATGTTCACCGCCACGCGCTGACCGGCAACCGAGAGCGGCGCCTGTTTTACATCGCCGCGCGCCAGATCCCCCATAGGAATATGCAGCACCTCGTTGATCAGCCAGCCCAGCACCGGCCTGAACGGGATGAATTCACCGAAGATGACCAGATGATGTTTGCGGTAATGAAGCGGCTCGGCCGAAAAACCATCTTCCGATGCCCCCAGCGCGATCACGCTGTTGTAGTAACCCGCCGCACCCTGTTCGAACACGCCGGTCAGCACATCGCCCAGGTTGCGCCGTGCATGATCGCGCAGCTGTTCGACCAGCTCCTGAGGGATCTCCTCTCGCATCACCGGCAGTGCCGTTTCCGGCAACACCGTCAGCCTTGCCGGATTTTGCAGCACCAGCAGCCGGTAGCCATCCAGGGTATTTTGCAGCGCATCCTCCCTGAACTTGATGCCCTGATCTATGTTTCCCTGTACCAGCGTCACCGTAAAAGGTTCGCCGTAAGGAGCCGTCCAGGACACGTTGCGCAGTGCCGCACCCAACGCGAAAAGTCCGAGGCATACAAGCAAAACCCGCTTGTCGCGCTCGCGCCAGTACAGCGCCAGCAAACCGGCGCAGAGGGCTGCGATCAGCGAAACGCCGTAAGCGCCGATCAGCGGCGCATAACCTGCCAGCGGGCTGTTGCTTTGCGCATAACCTAAGGTCAGCCAGGGAAAACCGGTGAAGATCATGCCTCTGACCCACTCGATCAGCACCCAGATAGCGGGCATTACCAGCATGCTGCGCCAGTATATTTTGATATTGAAGCGAGCCTGCAAAAAACCTGCCAGCGCCGTAAACAAGGACAAAAAAGCGGCGAACAACAGCAAGGCGGGGGCTGCCAGCCACACCGGCATGCCGCCAAAGTCGTGCAGCGCGACATAGATCCAGTTAATTCCGGCGCAAAATAAACCCAGCCCGAAGCTAAAGCCAAGATATGCCGACTCGCGCACCGTGGCGGCCCGATTCCACAGCACAAACAGCACCGCCAGCGACAAGACCGGCAGCACAAAGATGCCGAACGGAGCAAAGCCCGCTACCGATGCGCCCCCCGCCATTCCCGCCAGAGCGTATTTCAATAAAGCCATATTAAGATCCACATTGCCAAACGCGCGCAGCATAACCGATTATGCCCGGCTTTTCTTGCGATTAACCCGAGACATCAACTCAGGCATCGAATGAGGGAAACAGGTGTTTCAAGCGATAAGCGATTTCTGGTAAAACTCGGCGAATGCGCGGTCCAAATTCATCGCATGATCGATAAACCAGCCCTTGAGCGATTGGAGCACCATGTATTCGCCGCCGCTTTGCATTTTGTCCTTCAACCCCTCGAACTCTGCGAGCAGATGCCGGTGTTCCCGTATGTGCGCATCGTTTTGATACCCGCAACCCTCCATCAGCCTCTCCTCCTCGCCCAGATAAGCCTGAACATGAGTCACAAATTCATCGAAAGCCCGATGGATCTCTGGTTCTGAAACACTGTTCTGCACCATCTCGTTCAGTCCGTTGAGCATACACACCGTCTCGATGCGCTGATGATCGATGCTCGCCTCTCCCAGCAGATAGGCCGGTTCAAGAACGAACCAGGGGCGTGACTCGGCCATCCCACCTGCAAAAGTGTACATACCCTTGCCGGCAGACTTGCTCTGATACATGGCGCTGTCGGCCGCACTCATCAACCGGTCGATTTCAGCTCCGTCCTCGGGGTGGATGGCGATGCCGATACTGACGCCGACAGAACAGGAGCGCCCGTTGCTCAGCACCACAGGTTCTGACAGCAGATGGATGATCTTCTCTGCGATGGCGGCCACATCGTGTGCCAGCGCGATTTCGCTCAGCACTATCGCGAATTCGTCCCCTCCCATGCGGGCGACCGTGTCTACATCGCGAACACAGGACAGCAGACGGCTGGCCGTAGCCTTCAAAACGACATCCCCGGCCTCGTGACCATAAAGATCGTTGATCTCCTTGAATCCGTCCAGATCGAGGAACAGCAGGGCGAAGCGATCCGCCTTGCGTCTGGCTAGCGACATGGTCTGCGACAGCCGGTCGTAAAACAGCGTACGGTTGGGCAATTCGGTCAGCCTGTCGTGATAGGCCAGAAAGCTGATTTTTTCTTCGGCGAGTTTGCGCTGCGTGATATCGGAAAATACGGCGACGTAATGAGTCACCTGTCCGTCCGCGTCGCACACGGCGGTGATGGTCAGCCACTCAAGATAAACTTCACCGTTCTTGCGCCGGTTCCAGATATCCCCCTGCCAATATTTATCGCGCAGCAGCGCCTCCCACATGCGCCGGTAAAAGTCTACACTCTGCCGCCCGGAATGAAGCAGCGTCGGCGTCTTGCCGATGGCCTCTTCTGCAAGATAACCCGTCAGCCTGGTAAAGGCGCGGTTGACCCTGACAATACGCGCATCGCAGTCAGTGATTAAAATCCCCTCATCCGTCTCAAAAGCGGTGGCGGCGATGCGCAATTCCTCTTCGACCTGCTTGCGGGCGGTGATGTCTTCCAGCGTGCCTTCCAGGAAGACCTGACCGTCTTCCTCAGAGGCGACGATTTTGACATTCATAGAAACGGGGAAAGTCTCGCCGTTTTTTCGCATCAGACGGGTTTCAAAACTGGCTACGGCAGACTGCTGCAACAGTTGCTGCAACCTTAGCCAGTGCATGGGTTCAACGAATATCCGCGAAGGTCCCATCTTGTTGAGTTCATCCACGCTGTCAAAGCCCAGCAAAGCCAGCATGACCGGATTGGCCTCCAGAACTACCCCTTCCAGGGTCGCCCTGAAAATACCGACCAGCGCGCCGCTGACCAGCTGGCGGAATTTTTTCTCGGAGGCCAGCAGCGCCAGTTGTTCTGTTTTCTGTTTTTCTTCCAGCATTGCCTGCCGCTGTTCGCGCAGCCACTTTTTCTCCAGTATCGATCTGATACGCGCCTGCAGCAGTGCGGAGTTGAACTTGCGCGGCAGAAAATCCTCCGCGCCCAGCTCTATGCAGCGCGCAATGTCGCTGATCTCCGTCCACGCGGAAATGACCACCACGGGCAGATCGAGCAGGCTTTGCGCTTCATGCAGCCGCTCCAGCACATCCAGACCGCTCATTTCCGGCATCACCAGATCGAGTATCATCAGATCGTACTTTTCGTCCTGTATCATCTGCAGCGCTTGTTTGCCGCCGGTCGCGGTCTCGACCTGATAGCCGCGACGGCTCAACTCGAGCGAGAGCAGATCGAGGTTGATAACATCGTCATCGACGATCAGCAAGCGAGCCGCCGAAACCGGAAGCTTGCGCACCTGCATCGCGCTCACGGCATCGCGCATCAGCGGAAAGACCGCCGACATGGCGCCCCCCAGATTCTCCAGCGGAGTTCCCGCTTCTACGAGTTCCTGCAGACGCGATACCAGCGCATACCCCGCATTGCGGATAATCTCAAGATCCCGCAAGGTCTGGGCGGAGGTGTCCTGATCCGCCTCTTCGATCAGCAAATCGGCGTAACCCACGATGGTGGTGACCAGCGTGCGGATGAAATACAGCAGGTCGGACGTAAAATCCAGTGAATCCGGATTGCTGCGGCTGCTTTCCAGAAACAGCAGCAGATCGGCACCCGATGCGCGTATCTTGTCCAGATCCGCCCGCCAGGCGCTCATGCCTCTGTCTATTATCTCTTCGAGCACCATCTCGCTGTAGCCGATGATGGCATTGACCTGAGTGAGCAATTCGTGCCGCAACTCGGGACTAAAGGTGCGTTCACCTGTTATCAGCATGTCAGCGTCCCAGCAAAGCCTCTATCTTTTCCAGCAAGCGGGGCAGATCGATCGGCTTGATGTCGTAATCGTCGCACCCGGCAGACAGCGCCTGCTCACGATCCCCCACCATCGCGTGAGCGGTCAGGGCGATCACGGGTATGCCGCGCGTATCGGGTGCAGCTTTCAGTCTGCGCGTGGCTTCCCAACCGTCTATCACCGGCAGACTCATGTCCATCAGGATCAAATCTGGACTCTGACTCTGCGCCATGGCGATTCCCTGCTCACCGTCCACGGCGATCAGCACCTGATAGCCCTTGCGCTCCAGCCTGCGCGAGAGCATGTCTCGATTCATTTCATTGTCTTCTACCAGCAACAGCTTGACCATCATCCCTCTCCTATTTCACCAGCGCTCTGACCTGATTCAACAGATCCGCCTGGCTGTAACTGCCTTTCTGAACGATTTTCAACACACTGCCGTTGAGTCTTTCCATATCCTCGCGCGTCAGATCCTTGGCCGTGATCACCACGACCGGAATCGAGCGCCACGCCTCATTGCCGTGCAACTGCTCGACTACCTGAAAACCGTCCATTTCCGGCATCATCAGATCGAGCAGGATCAGCGCAGGAATCTGCTCGCGGATGCACTCCAGCGCAACCCTGCCGTTTTCAGCCTCCACGACAGGCCAGCGCTCATGCTCCAACGCCCGCTTCAACATCTGCCTGGACGATACATCGTCCTCCACGATCAGTATGCTGCCATCGCGCTGACCCAGGTGACGCATGACGGTATCGAGCAGGCGCTCCCGAGACACCGGTTTATTAAGATAATCCGCGGCCCCCAGCGAAAAGCCCAGATTCTGATTATCCATCATGGTCAGCATGATGACCGGTATGGCTGCCGTGTTAGGATCGTCCTTGAGCGCTGACAACACCGTCCAGCCATCCTTGTCCGGCATCATCGCATCGAGCGTGATGATATCAGGCTTGAACGTTCCGGCAAGCCGTAAACCCTCTTCGCCGCCTGAAGCGCATTCCACAAAAAATCCTTCCTTGCAAAGCAGTCGGCTGAGCAAATCGCGCGCATTCGGGTCGTCGTCTATGACCAGTACTGTCGCACGCGCATCGCTCACCGGCAAAGGAGGAGCGGCATGCTGCACAGGCTCAGGAGGATGCTGTTGCGGCAAGACGGCCGGGATGCTCACGGTGAAGGTCGAACCTTTACCTTCAGAGCTATTCACCTCAATCTCACCACCCAGCATGTGGCAGAAGTGGCGGCTGATCATCAGCCCCAGCCCGGTACCGCCGTACTTTCTTGTGGTCGAAGCATCCGCCTGGGAGAACGCCTGAAACAGCCTGCCCATCTGTTCAGGACTCATGCCTATGCCAGAATCCGTGATGGAAAATATCAGCCAGTCGGCCCCAGACTGCTGACGGCGTTCGACTTTGAACACCACTTGTCCTGCTTCAGTGAATTTGCAGGCATTGCTCAGCAGATTGAGCAGCACCTGACGCAGTTTGGTCTGATCGGTATAAGCCTGCCCCAGATTATCGGCCAGATTCAACTGCAAGGTATTGCCGTTGCGGTTGAGCAGCGGCTGCAGGGTGGACACCAGCTGCTGCGACATGACGCCCAAATCGAAATGCTCGGCATAAAGCTCGATCTTGCCCGCTTCGATCTTGGACAAATCCAGCACATCGTTGATCAGTTCCAGCAGATTCTTGCCTGCATGCTTGATCTTCCGCAGGTCTTGCACGAAATCCTCCCGCCCTTCATCCGCGGCGTCCTCTTCGAGCATCTCGCTGTAGCCTATGATCGCGTTGAGCGGCGTGCGCAGTTCATGACTCATGTTGGCAAGAAAAACGCTCTTGGTGCGGTTGGCCGTTTCCGCCTCGTCGCGTGCCCGGCGCAACTCGTCCTGAGTGTGCACACGCTGACTGATATCCTCCAGCGTCCCTTGCACCCTGACAGGATGACGCTGCGCATCGAAGATCGGTTTACCCAGCTGGTGTATCCAGCGTTCCTGCTGATTGTCGGGGCGTATGATGCGGTATTCCCTGTCGAAAACCCGCCCCTTAGCCAGCACCTCTTCCCTGAAGTAATCATCGATCATGGCGCGGTCTGCAGGGTGTATCAGCGCCCGCCAGCCATCCAGGGTACGCTCATACTCCCCCTCGATGCCCAGCAGCCGGTTGAGCATATCCGAACACTCCCAGCTGCCGGTGTTAAGATCGAGCGCATAACTCCCCAGTCCGGCGATCATCTGAGCCTCTCTGAGCTGCTCCTCGCTGCTGCGCAGCGCGCGCTCATTCTGCCTTCTGACCTGGTTGTAGCTGATACGCGCACCGATGAACAGGATAGCCAGCGCACCCGAAATACCCGTCAGCAGGAACAGGCTCATTTTTTCCTGTCGCAGCTCCACGATCTCGGGCAGCTTCTTATAGACATGAATCTCGACATTGTCCTTGGGCAGCGACTTGCCCGACAGCAATACCGGCTCGGTATCGAAACGATGCAACCTCGCATCATCGGGCCAGGCGCCAAGGCTCAGGGCGGGAAATTCCTCGCGCCGGTAACGGTTGATGCGCGCATCCTTAGAGAGTTTGGCGATGGGCGCATCCGGCATGGATTTCATCTCCAGCTTAACATCGCTGGACAGGATGATCACCCCGTGCTGATCGGTGACGAAGGCATCGGTCTGATTCACCCAGTGTGCCAGCGCGCTCATGTTGATCTTGACGGCAACCGCACCGATGATGCGGCCATTCTCTACAACCGGCGCACTGAAATACAGCCCGGGAAGTTTGCTGGTTTTTCCAACCGCATACTGATTGCCGCTTTGCCCTTCCATGGCGGCCTTGAAATATTCCCGGGAGGCATAATTGGCGCCGACGAAGCTGTCGGGTTTGCCGACATTGCTGGAGGCGATGCAGTCCCCCGCCGTATTCATGACGTAGACCACATCCGAGCCCAGCGACAGAGCAACCGCATTCAGATAGTCATCGACCGCCGCAAACTGTCGGCTCCAGACTTGCTTGCGCTGTTCGACCGGTGTGATGCCTGAATGCTGCAAGGCGCGCACGACCTCGCCGTCTCTTGCCACCACAGTAGGAATGCCGTGCAAAGTCTCCAGATGCCGGGAAATGTTGATCTGGATGTTTTCTGCCTGCTGGCTGATCGCGGCGGAATGTTCGCGGATCAGCGCATCGGCACGGGAGTTTTGCAGTGAATTGACCAGCAGCCACGAAGAAAAAAGCCAAACCAGCAGCGCGATGCTGCAGATCACCCATAAAATCCGCGCCTGTCTTCTCATATCTGTCTCCCGGCTCATGGTGACAGTTTATACCCATGACAAGGCCTGAGCAGCAACTTTTTAAACCAGCGCCCGCACAAACGCCTCGAACTGCATGGATGGCAGCGGACGGCTGTAATAATAGCCCTGCACCTCATTGCAGCCCTGATTGTGCAAAAAGGCCAGCTGCCCCGCCGTCTCCACCCCTTCGGCTATGGTCTGCATGCCCAGACTGGCAGCCAAGCTGATGATGGCCGAGATGATCGCCTTGTCCTCCTGATCGTCGGTGAGATTGCGCACAAAAGACTGGTCGATCTTGAGCTTATAGACCTTGAATTTTTTGAGATAACTCAAAGACGAGTAGCCTGTGCCAAAATCGTCTATCGACATGCGTATGCCGCGCTCATGCAGATTATCCATCACCGCAATGGCGCCCTGCGGGTCATCCATCGCCACCCCTTCGGTCAGTTCCAGTTCCAGATATTCGGGTGACAGGCCGACCTCGTCGAGTATCTGCGTGACCAACCCCGGCAGATTGGCGTGACGAAACTGCACCGCGGAGAGGTTGACGGCGATGACCATGGGAGCCAGACCGCTATCCATCCAGGTTTTCAGCTGACTCACCGCGGTACGCAGCACCCATTCGCCAATCTGAACAATCTGACCGTTCGCCTCGGCGACCGGAACAAATTCGGCAGGAGAAACCGCGCCCAGTTCAGGGTGTGTCCAGCGCAACAGCGCCTCCGCGCCGACTATCTTCCCAGCCCTCATCTGCGGCTGATAGTTTAACTGCAGCTGGCCCAGTTCCAGAGCATAATGCAGTGCGTTTTCCAGACGCAAAATTCGCGCCAGATTCTGCTGCATTTCCTGAGTGAAGAAGCGGTAATTGTTTCGACCGTCGTGTTTGGCGCGATACATCGCCACTTCCACGCACTTGAACAGCGATTCGAAATTGTCTCCGTCGAACGGATATACCGCAATACCGATGGAAACGGTGATATTGAGCGCATGCGGCCCTATCGAGTACACCTGGGCCAGAGCCCCCAGCAGCTTCTGTGCCACATGCGCAGCCCCGCTGGCATCCGCATCCGGAAGCACGATGACAAACTCATCTCCCCCCTGACGCGAAACGGTATCCTCGTCACGCAAGGCCAGCTTGATCCGCCTTGCCACCTCGGTCAGCACCTCGTTGCCGACGCCGTGCCCCAGCGTGTCATTGATATGTTTGAAATGATCAAGATCGAGAAACAGCACAGACAGCGGCTGTTCGCTGCGCTGTGCCCGCATGATCGCAAATTTAATGCGGTCGTTGAACAGGGTATGGTTGGGCAGCCCGGTTAACTGATCGAAATGCACCAGATTTTCAACGCGCTCCCGAGCCTGCTGGTGCGCTTGTTCACGGGCATAGTTGCCCAGTGCAAAACTGATATCCATGGACATCTCAACCAGCAGACTGCGGGCCGCCTCATCAAACGCATCAGCCACACCCGCATAGAGATTAAATACGCCGACCAGTTCCCCGTTGCAGCGTAGCGGCAGCGAAGCGAGCGCCCCCCAGCCGAACCGAGTTGCCCGTTCAACCCAGGGCCGTGCTGCAGGATCGGTCATGATATTCTGACACCAGCAGGGTTGATCGTTTCGTATTGCCGCCCCGATCACACCGTCTTCGGCAAGCCAAATCTCTTCCAGATCCTCGCCACCCTCGCCGCATGAGGCTCTGCACACCGCGCGCCCCTCGTCGATCGACCCTATCCACGACATTTTCATGCCGCCTAACTGCACAGCGGTGCGGCAAAGCTGCGCAAAAAGTTCGGCCTCATTGTCGCAGTGCACGATGGCGTGATTGCACTGGCTAAGCGCCGAATAAAGGGAATTCATGCGCAAAATTTTCGCCTCTACGAGTTTGTGCTCGACGATCTCGCGCTCAAGCGCCTCATTGGTGCCTTGCAACTGCGCCGTTCGCTGCACGACCTGCGCTTCCAATTCATCGTGTGCCGCACGCAAGGCAGACTGAGCGATTTGGCGTTCAACATCCCATTTTCTCACCGAACGCATCGCGAAAAACCAGGCCATCATCAATACCAGCACGCCGATGATGCAGGAGAGCACGAGGACGATAGTCAGCAGCCACAGATACTGCACGTCCTTTTCAATCACGCGGCTTGCGGCAAGCCGGGTCTGCTCCATCCCCACCGAATAGATATTTTTCAGACTCAGGTATGCCTCTCCCGTCAGCAAAGCCATCGCCTGCTGCCCTTGCCCTTGATGCGTCAATTTAAAAGCCTGCCGCTCCAGTTTCACAAGTTCGCTATTGGCCTCATCCGTCTGACCGACAAAACGGGCAATTTCCGCCTGAGGCAGCAAACTTCTGACCCGCTCGATTTCAGCACTCAGCTGCTGATCCAGTTTGTCGTACCTGTTTTCATAGGAGAAATCAGAGCTTGCCGCAGCCATTCTCGCCGACATGGTCAGCGCCTCATCCAGCAGCATGATGCGGCCTACCCCCGCGGTCAGCTCGATGTGTTTTTCCGACATCGCCTTAAAATCATGGTGCAGTTGCCAGGACTGCCAGCCGCCCAAAATCGCGATCAGCAGACTGATCACAAAAGACGCCCTGATCAGGCGCAGCGGAATACTATCTACCTTCGGTATGCTCATCTCGATACTCCCTGCAATGGTAAGGATATTCCTAAGCGCCGCGAGAATTATAGAATAGTTATTGAAGACATGATTGCATTTAATTTCACCCCCGCTGCCGCTTTGTGATTAAATCGCGCCCTAACTTAACTGCTCTATTATCATGGAAAAAATTCGTCTCTCCAAACGCATGTCTGAACTCGGTCTTTGCTCGCGCCGCGAAGCGGACGGCTACATCGAAAAAGGCTGGGTCGATGTCGACGGCGAAACGGTCAGCCTGCTGGGAACCAAGGTCTATCCCGATCAGAAAATCACCCTGCGCACAGCCGCACAAAGCGTGCAGATGGAGCGCGTCACGATACTGATCAACAAGCCGGTAGGCTATGTCTCGGGTCAGGCCGAACACGGCTACAAACCCGCCTCCGCGCTGCTCGATGAAGCCAGCCACTGGAAGGAAGATCCCTCCCCGATCAAGTTCCACCGCAGCCAGTTTATCGGCTTAGCTCCCGCCGGACGACTGGATATCGACTCGCAAGGGCTGCTGGTGTTGACTCAGGACGGTCGAGTTGCCAAACAGCTGATCGGGGATGACTCCAAGGTAGACAAGGAGTATCTGGTGCGCGTGCAGGGCAAGCTCGAATCCTCAGGGCTGGCGCTGCTCTGTCAGGGACTCAAACTCGACGGCGAATATTTAAAGCCCGCCAAGGTCAGCTGGCAGAACGAAGACCAGCTGCGCTTCGTATTAAGAGAAGGCAAGAAGCGTCAGATCCGCCGCATGTGCGAACTGGTGGGGCTGACCGTAACCGGATTGAAACGCATCCGCATCGGCAAGGTCAAACTGGGCGCGCTGCCGCCGGGACAATGGCGCTATCTGGGAGAAAACGAGCAGTTCTAAAGTAAAAAACCAGCTGACGCTGGTTTTTTACTGCCTGCTGTCGACAGCGCTCAGTCTATCATGCCCGCCGCGACCGTATTGTTGGTCGCCTCATCGATCACGATAAAGCTTCCGCTGGCGTGATTGCGCCGGTAGGAGTCTGTCACCAGCGGCTGCTGCACCTTCAGCTTCACATGCACGATGTCGTTCATGTTCACCACCGGATTGGCATGCTGCTCCAGCGTGTTCACATCCACCCGGTAATCCACGCTGGAAAACAGGCACTTGGCCGTGCGCGTGGTGTGCTTGACCAGATACTTGCGGCTCTTGTCCAGCGGTGTCTCGGACAGCCAGCACAGCATCGCCTCGAACTCTTTGGCAACGGAAGGCATATAATCGGCTTTGACGAACATGTCGCCGCGCGAGATATCGATCTCGTCGGTCAGCGTCAGCGTGACCGACTGAGGTGCAAAAGCGCGGTCAAGATTGCCGTCCAGCGTGACGATTTCCTTGATGCGGCTGGTGCGCCCCGAAGGCAGCACGGTGATCTCGTCGCCGACTGTCACGCTCCCCGCCTCGATGCGCCCCATAAAACCCCTGAAGTCGTGATATTCCTGAGTCTGAGGGCGGCATACCCACTGAACGGGATAACGAAAATCGGTGGTATTTACATCCTGGTCGATTTCGACGTTCTCCAGCAGCTCCATCAGGGTAGGCCCCTGATACCAGTTTAAATTTTCACCGCGATCGACCAGCATGTCGCCGATCAGTGCAGACAGCGGCAGGCAGGTCACGTTGTGCAGACCGAGCTGAGCGGCAAAAGCCAGGTATTCGGTGCAGATCTCATCGAAACGCGCCTGCGAATAATCCACCATATCCATCTTGTTGACCGCCAGCACGATATGCGGAATGCCCACCAGACTTGCCAGATAGGTGTGGCGGCGGGTCTGTACCAGCACGCCGCGCCGCGCATCGATCAGGATCACCACCAGATTGGCGGTGGAAGCGGCGGTGACCATGTTGCGCGTGTATTGCTCATGTCCTGGCGTATCGCCGATGATGAACTTGCGCTTAGGGGTCGCGAAATAGCGGTAAGCCACATCGATGGTGATGCCCTGCTCGCGCTCGGCCTGCAGACCGTCAGTCAGCAAGGAAAGATCGACCGCCGCCATGCCGCGCTTTTCCGAAGTCTTGGAGATCGCCGAATACTGATCCTCGAAAATGGATTTGGAATCGTGCAGCAGCCGCCCGATCAGCGTGCTCTTGCCGTCATCGACAGAACCCGCGGTGATGAAACGCAGCAATTGTGTATTATCGCTCATGATTAAAAGTACCCTTCTTTTTTACGCAGTTCCATCGAGGCATCCGATGTCTGATCGTCCATGCGGGTCGCCCCGCGCTCGGTGATGCGTGTGGAGGCCGTCTCGGCGATGATCTCTTCCACACTGGAGGCGGTCGATTCGACCGGCGCCGTGCAGGTCACATCGCCTACCGTGCGGAATCGCACCGAAAGCACCTCGACTTTTTCGCCGGGTTTGGGCTGAACCAGATCGGACACCGGGATCACCGAATTGCCGCGACGGATCACCTCGCGTTCGTGCGCGTAGTAGATGCAAGGAATCTCAAGCTTCTCGCGACCGATATACTGCCAGATGTCCAGCTCGGTCCAGTTGGAAATCGGGAACACGCGGATGTTTTCACCCGGATGCACACGGGTGTTGTAGATATCCCACAGCTCGGGCCGCTGGTTCTTGGGGTCCCACTGGCCGAACTCATCTCGAAAAGAGAAGATGCGCTCCTTGGCACGCGCCTTTTCCTCGTCTCGGCGGGCGCCTCCCATGCAGGCATCAAAGCCGAACTCTTCTATGGTCTCCAGCAGCGTCACCGACTGATACGGATTGCGCGGCGCATCGGGATTCTTGATCACGATGGTGCCGCGATTGATGGACGCCTCCAGCGATCTTACGATCAGCCGCTCGCCCAGATCGCGTGCCAGCTTGTCGCGGGTATGGATCACTTCAGGGAAGTTGTGCTCGGTGTCGATGTGCACCAGCGGGAAGGGAAACTTCGCTGGACGGAAGGCTTTTTCGGCCAGCCGCAACATCACGATGGAATCCTTGCCGCCGGAAAACAGCAGCGCTGGGTTTTTGCACTCGGCTGCGACCTCGCGCATGATGTGGATGGATTCCGATTCCAGCGCATCCAGATGGGTAAAATTATGATTGCTCATGGTTTCTTTCTCTTAAATATATCGGGCTAAAGCCCAAACTTGCCGCTCACAAAGCCGAATCACCTTTTATGCAGTCCGCATTCTCAATTCTCTTTCGGGTTTTAGTTCAGCCGAGTCAGACTCGGCTTCACTAAAGAGGCCTGTTCACCTTTTGTGCAAACCGCATTCTTTCTGCCCAGCCTCCTCCCACCACCATCTTCCCGAGCGGATATCCTCGCCGGGAGTCACGCTGCGGGTACAGGGCTCGCAGCCTATGCTGGGGTAAAACCGGTCATGCAGTTTGTTATAAGGGACATCGTGCAGCCTGAGGTATTCCCATACTTCGGCCTGGCTCCATTCGAGCAGCGGGTTGTATTTCTGCAATCCCTGATCGGCATCAAAAGACGACAAGGCAAGCGCGCCGCGTGTGACCGCCTGATCGCGCCTCATGCCGGTGATCCAGGCGCCGCTGCCTTGCAAAGCCCGCTGCAAAGGCTCGACCTTGCGCGCATAACAGCAGGCTTTGCGGTTTTCTACGCTGTCGTAAAAACCGTTGATGCCTCTTTTTTCGACCAGTTCTTCCACCAGAGCCGACTGCGGGAAATACACCTTCAGCGGCACTGAATAACGCAATCTCACCGCCTGCATCAGATCGTAGGTTTCCTGATGCAGTCTGCCGGTATCCAGGCTGAACATGGAAATCCCGGGGGCAAACCTTGCGATCAGATCGGTCAGCACCATGTCCTCCGCCCCCAGACTGTTGGCAAAGACAACTTGTTCGTATTCTTCAACGCTAGCCGCCAAAAGCGCCTTCACCTGTTCGACTTTTTGCGCCAGATCGCTCATGAAATCCCCCTTTGCACCCTGCGAAACAGGGGCAGCGGCTGATCGACTGAAGCCTGATAACTTTCCGAAAAATCGGCTAGTCCCTTTATCGCATCGTGAATGTCCTTATCCTGACGCACCGCAAAGGCGTTAAAACCCACCCGCTGCATGTAAAACAGCTGATCGCGCAGCACATCGCCGATCGCGCGCAACTCGCCCCGGTAAGCCATCTTCACGCGCAACGCATAGGCGGTGGTATAGCCCCGCCCGTCGGCGAACTTGGGAAAATCGACCGCGATCAGCGGCAAAGTTTCGATATCCGGCAGCAAGGCCTCAGGCTCCTCACAACTGGCAAGCCACACGCCCACATCGGTGCGGTGCCGCAACGTCTCGTGCTGCGCCAGCCACACGCTCAGCGGTACGATGTGACGACCTTCCGGCACCGCTACATGGTGAGGCGTCACGGAGCCATCCGGTTTCAAAAGGGTCCAGTCGTCCTCTGCAATTGCTTTATCTTTGATAATCATTTCGTTAAAACCTCGGCGAGTAATAGGGCATGTCGTAAGGCACCCCGACTTTCAGCAATTCATAATCGATACCGGCAAGTTCTGCATCGTCTTCGACCGGGCTGGCATAGACATAGGTCTTGAAGGGTTCATAACCGATGCGGTTTACCGTATCGATAAATCGCTCGCCTTCATCGCGGTTTTCCACATAGACCTGCAGCAGTCTTGCCAGCACCTCTGGTATCTGACCGAAGGAGAAGGAGCGGCCTATGACTTTGCCGATCGCCGCCGCATTGCCCTGCGCCCCGCCGATTGAGACCTGATACCATTCCTCGCCGTCCTTATCCACGCCCAGTATGCCGATGTGGCCGATGTGGTGATGCGCGCAGGCATTCACGCAACCGGACAGATTGAGTTCTATCTCGCCGATGTCGTGCAAAAAGTCGATGTCGTCGAAGCATTCGGCAATCGCCCGAGCCAGCGGGATGGAGCGCGCATTGGCCAGCGCGCAAAAATCGCCGCCCGGGCAGCAGATGATGTCGGTGAGCAAGCCTATGTTGGGTGTTGCCAGTCCCAGCGCTTTGGCAGCGATCCACAGGGCGAAAAGATCAGACTGTTTCACATCGGCCAGCACGATGTTCTGCATGTGGGTGATGCGCATTTCACCGAAGCTGAACTGATCGGCCAGGGTGGCGACCGCCTCCATCTGATCTGATGTCGCATCCCCCGGCGCGATGCCGGTTTTCTTGAGCGAGAGCACTACCGCCGCATAGCCTGGAACCTTGTGCGGTTTCACATTGCGGCGCAGCCAGCCGGCAAAGCCCGGGTTTTCACTCTTTTGCGCCTCCAGATCCACATTTGGCAGTTTCTGATAGGCCGGTGCGACAAAGTGCGCCGCAACGCGGTCTAGCTCCTGCTGCGTAATGGTGAGCGGGCCGCCACGGGTCAGCTGCCAGTCCGCCTCGACCTGACGCCTGAATTCCTCTATCCCTAACGCCTTGACCAGTATCTTGATGCGCGCCTTGTAAAGGTTGTCGCGTCGGCCATGCTCGTTGTAGATGCGCACGATGGATTCCAGATAAGTGATCACATCCTGCCAGGGCACGAATGGGCTGATTTCGGTGGCGATCACCGGCGTGCGTCCCAGCCCTCCGCCGACTAGCACGCGAAAACCGGTCTCGCCCTGTTCGTTTTTCACCACCGACAGGCCGATGTCATGCACCGCAATCGCGGCGCGGTCTTCCAGCGCCCCGTTGATGGCGAACTTGAACTTACGCGGCAGATAGGCGAATTCAGGATGAAAAGTGCTCCACTGACGCAAGATCTCGGCATAGGGGCGCGGATCGACGATCTCGTCCTGCGCCACTCCCGCATACTCATCGCAGGTGATATTGCGTATGCAGTTTCCGGAAGTCTGATTGGCGTGCATCTCGACCTGGGCCAGCTCATCCAGTATATCGGGGGCATCCTCTAGCCTGATCCAGTTGAACTGGATGTTCTGCCGAGTCGAAAAATGCCCGTAACCGCGATCGTAGCGATTCGCGATCCGGGCGAACAGCCTCATCTGCTCGCCAGAGAGCAGACCGTAGGGCACGGCGATGCGCAGCATGTAGGCGTGTATCTGCATGTACACCCCGTTTTGCAGGCGCAGGATGCGAAACTCGTCTTCGCTGAGCTCGCCCGACAGACGGCGGCTTACCTGATCGCGGAACTGCGCTAGGCGCTGGGCTGCGATCTGGTGATCGTATTTATCGTAACGGTACATCTAGTTTTCTCCGTAAGATTTCGATACCGGCAACAGCAGCGCCGCCTCGAGCGGAAATTTCGCGCCATAAGCCAGAATATGTGCCACATCGGCATCCTCATCGTGACGCAACGCCGCACCGATATAGGCGTATTCGCCGCTTTGCCCCACCACCACACCGATGCGACCGCCGCATCCGTTGAACCAGCTGACGGATTTGGGTTGATTGGCTTTATTTTCACTCATGATTTTTCCTTATTTATAAAACACCATTTTCAAACCGATGATCATCAGCATCAGCGCCAGCAGCGGACGCAACACCTTCTCCGGCACCTTCGCACTCAGATGGCTGCCGATATATATTCCAGGCAAAGAACCCAACAACAGGCTGCCCAGCAAAACCAGATCCACCGTGCCCAGCGCCAGATGCCCCATACCGGCAAAAGCGGTCAGCGGCACCGCATGCGCGATGTCGGTGCCGACCACCTTGACCGAGGACATGCGCGGATACAGAAAAAGCAGCGCTACCGTGCCCAGCACCCCTGCGCCGATGGAGGACACCGTGACCAGCGCGCCTACCACCACACCGGTGGCGATCGTCGCCCCCGGCAGATACTTATGATGCAGCTCGTACACCCGCCCATCGCGACTGCGTCCCAGTTTGGCAATTTTGTCCTTGAACAGCAGCACGGTCGCCGTCATCAGCAGCGCGATGCTCAGCACGCTGGTCACCACGCCGCGCAGCACCTTCTCATCGAGCGCCAGATATTTGAGCAGCAATATGGTCACCAGCGCCGCGGGCAGACTGCCCATCGCCAGCAGGCCGACCACTTTCCATTCCACCGTGCCCTTTTTGCCGTGCACCCAGGCACCCAGCGTCTTGGTAAGCGAGGCATAAAGCAGATCGGTGCCCACTGCGGTGGCCGGTGAGACACCGAAAAACAGCACCAGCAGCGGCGTCATCAGCGAGCCTCCGCCCACGCCGGTCACCCCGACGATGAGGCCGACCAAAAAGCCCGATAAGGTAAAAATCCAGTCCATTGCACATGCCTTGTTCAATTCAGGTGTGCATCTTAACCTGCGGCTATCGATAAACTTAATGATATTATGTTAGTATTTTATAACCGAATGGAATATAGGTGCAGACATGAATCTACAGCAATTGCGCTACCTCAACGAAATCGTGCGGCGCGATCTGAAAATCTCGGATGCCGCCGATGCGCTGTACACCTCACAGCCTGCGATCAGCAAACAGATCAAACTGCTGGAAGAAGAACTGGGTATAGAGATCTTCGTCCGCAACGGCAAACGCATCGCCGCCATCACCGAGCCCGGCAAGGGGCTGCTGGCCATCGCGCAGCGCATGCTGCTGGATGCGGAGAACTTCAGACAGTTTGCCCAGGAATTTCACTCCAAGGACACCGGTACGCTGACCATCGCCACCACCCACACTCAGGCGCGCTATGCGCTGCCTCCGGTGGTCAAGCAATTCATGACGCGCTACCCCAAGGTGAAACTGGGCTTGCACCAGGGCTCTCCCACCCAGATCGCAGAGCAGGTGTTGCACGGGGAAGCCGACCTGTGTATCGCTACCGAAAGCCTCACCTCCTATGAGGGGCTGGTGACCCTGCCCTGCTACAAATGGCATCACTGCGTGATCACGCCGCCCGAGCATCCCTTGTTGCAGGAAAAAACCCTGACACTGGAGGCGATTGCCCGCTATCCCCTCATCACCTACGACTCTGCATTTTCAGGCCGAAGCAAGATCAATCAGGCTTTTGAAAAACAAGGGCTCTCGCCCGAGATCGCACTGACTGCGATCGATGCGGATGTGATCAAGACCTATGTGGAACTGGGCTTAGGGGTGGGGATACTGGCCGAAATCGCCTTCATCCCGGAGCGGGAACCGCATCTTTGCATGATGAGCGCACGGCATTTGTTCAATGCCAGCACCACCAGAATCGCGATACGCAAGAACGAATATCTGCGCGCCTATACCTATGAGTTCATCGAACTGTTCGCCCCGCAGCTCACGCACAAGGTCGTCTCGGCGGCGATGCAACAGGCCGTGTGTCATTCTTAGGCCGCGTTTTAACAAAATTCGATGCAACAAAGTCGCATGCTTTGGTACACTCTGTAACAAATCAACCGCGGAGAAATAAATTGACTGATCCTGCCGACACTACGATAGCTCCTTCGATGGCCACCCGCCCCGATCTGGACTGGAGCCAGGTGCGCGAAACGATACTGATGCTCAACCTGTCCATGGCTCAGATCGAGTTGGCGCTGAACGATTCATCGACTTCGGTGGGAGATCTGACCGATTCCTTTACCTCCATTTCGGGCGCCCTGGGCGCAATCCGCGAAGTGGCACACCAGTTGCCCAATACACCCGGCGTGGCGGCGGCCAAAGCGGAAATCGAAAGCCTGGGAGAGGAAGTGAGCGGCAAAGTCGGTCAGGCGATCATCGCCTTCCAGTTCTACGACCGCCTCACTCAGCGCCTGTCTCAGGTATGCCGAAATCTGGACGATCTGGGTTTTCTGGTCAATGACCCGGTGCGTCTGTATAACCCTTATGCCTGGGTGGCACTGCAGCAGAAGATACGCTCCAAATACGTCACGGAAGACGACAAACACATGTTCGATACGCTGATGGATACGCGCGATGTGCAAAAAGCGCTGTCCGAATTCATGAAGCGCAAGCGCGAACAACAGCCCGAAGGCGATATCGAACTCTTTTGAGACAGGAAAATTTTCGGTGGATACAGATTTTTTGGAAACAAACCATACCCCCGATGAAATAAGCGGGCGCGTGCTGGTGGTGGATGACGAGAAAATCACCCGCGCCCTGCATCGCACCGCGCTGTCTAAGCAGTTTGATGTTGTCACCGCAGAATCGGGGGCAGAGGCGCTGAAAATATGCGGCGAATTGCTGCCCGATCTGGTTCTGCTCGACGTGATGATGCCTGGGATGGATGGCTTCGAGACCTGCCGAAAGCTGCGAGAATTCACCGACATCCCGATCATCTTTGCGACGGCAAATGAGACGCTGGAAGATCAGCTGAACGCATTCGATGCCGGGGGGGATGACATCATCACCAAACCCGTGGTCAAGGAAATCCTGCTGCGCAAGGTTTCACTCGCCATCCAGCGAAAAAACGAACGACAAAGCCTCAAGACAGAAAAAGACTCCTTGCAGAACATGGCGATGAATTTCTTGTCCGCTGTGGGAGAGAGCGGCGTACTGCAGCAGTTCATGCAGGCGAGTTTGAACTGCGGCACATCGGAAGAATTGGGCAATCAGTTGCTCGAAGCGATCAGACTATTCGGCCTCGACTGCACGGTGATGATCAGAAGCAACAATACTTCGACCATACTGGCCTCCCACAGCGATCCCAGCGAGATAGAAAGAGCGATACTCGAACACTCCGCCGACATGGGGCGGATTTTCCAGTTCAAGCAGAAAATGGTGGTGAACTACGACCGCGTTTCCCTGATCGTCAACAACATGCCCACCGAAGAAACCGAGAGTTCAGGGCGGCTGCGCGACAATATCACCATGCTGGCCGAGATGACCGATACCTTGTGCAGCAACGTCGCCATGCGCCAGACCTCCCACAAAAGAGCTGAACAGTTTCACGTTGCATTGACCAACAATTATTTTGCAATTGAGTCGTTGCGGGAGCTGAGCCGCAGCACACAGCTAGATACGCGCATCCTGCTGCAGGAACTGGTGGACAACATCGAGAAAAAGTATGCCTGGCTGGGCACCAGCCGTGATCAGGAAAGCCAGATCAACCAGAGCCTGTATTCCTCGGTGGAAAAAATTCTGCAAGTGCTGGAAACAAACCGGGAACAGTCCGACAAGAAGTTTGAATCGGTGTTAAATTCGCTCAAAGAAGGCGATAGCGGCGGGGAAGTGGATTTTTTCTAGCCGAATGGACGCAGTACAATGCAAGTCTGCCCCATGACATCGAAAGCATGTCATTTTCTGACTGCGTGACCGGAGGCAATCAGAATATCGCTCGGCGGGAAAAGTCGCGGGGCCTGAACCCCATAAGTCCCAGCGCGGAAAAATAAACGAGCACACCGCCTGCAACTAGCGCGGTTAAACGCGTAATGCGCGACCAACCCGAACCGTTAAGCCAGCTCGCTTCGGTCCCCATGCCTAATTTCAGCGTCAGCGCAAGCGCCGCGACAGCTAGCCCGATCTTGAGAAAATACACCGGCCAGCCGGGTTCCGGCTGATAGATACCCTTCTTGCGCAGAAAGTAAAACAGGATGGCCGAGTTAAGGCAGGCTCCCAGGCCGATGGAGAGCGCAAGCCCTGCATGCGCAATCCAGCCGATAAATATCGCATTCATCAGCTGAGTCGCAACAAGCGTTGCAATGCCGATCTTGACCGGGGTTCTGATATCCTGACGCGCATAAAAGCCCGGGGCTAATATCTTCACCAGTATCATTCCTATCAGGCCTACGCTGTAGCCTATCAGCGCATGGCTGGTCATCAGCACATCGTGGGCCAGAAAGGCGCCGCGCTGAAAGAAAGTGGACAACAGCGGAACCGAGATCATGCCCAGCGCCAGCGCAGAGGGCAGCGCCAGCATGAAAGTCAGCCGCAGCCCCCAGTCCAGCAGCCTGGAGTACTCCGCCGGATCTTCCGCCGCGTGGCACTTGGATAACGAGGGCAAAAGTATCGTGCCCAGCGCCGCGCCCAGCACGCCGGATGGAAATTCCATCAGCCGGTCTGCGTAATACAGCCAGGACACGCTGCCTGCCACCAGAAAAGAAGCGAAAATCGTGTTGATGATCAGGCTGATCTGCGCGATAGATACGCCGAATACCGCAGGCCCCATCTGCCGGATGACGCGGCGCATGCCTTCATCTTTCCAGCTGAAACGAAATGCGGGCAGCATGCCGATCTTCTTCAAAAACGGAATCTGAAAAGCCAATTGCACAATTCCGGCGACAAATACCGCCCAGGCCAGCGCCATGACGGGAGGATCGCAGTAAGGGGCCAGCCACAGCGCGCCGCCTATGAAGCAAAGGTTGAGCAGTATGGGAGCGAAGGCCGGAACCCAGTACTTGTTGTAGGTATTGAGTATCGCGGCTGCCACCGCGACCAACGAGATAAAGAAGATATAAGGTGAGGTATAACGCAAAAGTTTGACGGTGAGATCGAATTTCTCGGCATCGGCGATGAAACCCGGCGCGCTGATATAGACCAGAACAGGGGCTGCCACGATGCCGATGAGCGTCACAAAAAACAGGATGATCGCCAGCATGGTAGCAACATGATCCACCAACAGTTTCGTCTCTTCGTGGCCGCGCCGGTTTTTGTATTCGCCGAAAATGGGCACGAAAGCCTGAGAAAACGCGCCTTCGGCAAACAGCCGTCTGAGCAAATTGGGCAATTTGAAGGCGACAAAAAAGGCATCGGTCGCCATCCCCGCGCCGAATATCCGCGCGATCAGCACATCGCGTGCGAAAGCCAGTATGCGCGACACCAGCGTCAGACCGCTGATGGTCGCCAAAGATCTGAGCAGATTCACGCGCTAATGAATCACAGGATCTCGCCGCTCCACGCCCAGCGCAGGATGTTTTCCTGCCGAGGACGAGCGGCCCGAGCGAACTTTGAGATTGTTTTCAAGCGCAAATTTGCGCACGATACGGAATGAATCAGGATCGACCTCTTCGAGAACCGCTTCGAGCACAACGGCAGGCAGATTGTCGATGTATACAGGGTGCAAATAATCTGAGTAACTGACCCGGTTGCTGTCGTTTCTCTCGGCCAGCATCCCGCACAATCGATCCGTCCAGTCTTCACAGTTAAATACCTGACCGTCCAGCGTGATTCCCAGTATCACCCACTCTTCCTGTTTGTGAAACATCCCAAAAACTCCTTAACTGCAATTTCAAAATCAGCCCTCGTTCAGAACCGAATCCCCGTCACATTAGACCACCGTGACATAATATCATCACCGGCGCGGAGTATCATGGCACAGGCGCAATATTTTCATCTCCAGGCAATCAGCTCATCAGTCGCAGCGCTTTTTCATAAACAGTTGCGCAAGGGGGCGGATACGGGTAGAATGCTCAACTTTCCAGCAAGCTGAATTTCAAGGAGTAGTCTCATGGCAAATAGCGCACAAGCCCGTAAACGTGCTCGTCAGGCAGTAAAACAAAATGCTCACAACAGCAGCTTGCGCTCAGAATTGCGCACTGCGATCAAGAAAGTGATCAAGGCAATCGAAGCAGGCGACAAGAGCGCCGCTCAATCCGTATATCAGACATCGGTAAGCACTGTGGACAGCATCGCTGACAAGCGCATCATCCACAAAAACAAGGCCGCTCGCCATAAGAGCCGCCTGTCCGCTGCTATCAAGGCCATGGCTTAATTGCCCTGAATCCCGGTAGCAACGCCTGCGAGCCGACAGCGATGTCGGCTTGTTTGTTTTAAGCGTGCGTTGCGCTTGCCTGAACAGGGCGGTTTGGCTCAATATACGCCTCTTTCCGGCAGACAAACTGCCTTGCGATCTAATAGGTGCCGTATGTCACATGTAATGAATACTTATGCCCGCCAGCCCGTCAGCTTCGTCAGAGGAGAAGGCGTTTGGCTGTACGACGGCGAAGAAAACCGTTATCTGGATGGATTGTCCGGCATCGCGGTCAACACGCTAGGCCATGCTCATCCGCGACTGACTGCCGCGCTTAAGAATCAAATCGACACCCTGATACACTGCTCGAACGTATATCAGGTAAATGGACAGGAGCTACTGGCCGACAAGCTTTGCGATCTGTCCGGCATGCAGGAAGTCTTTTTCAGCAATTCCGGCTGCGAAGCCAACGAAGCTGCAATCAAACTGGCACGCCTGTACGGGCACGGTCGCGGCATAGAATCCCCCGCCATCATCGTGATGGAAAAATCATTTCACGGCCGCACGCTGGCCACCTTGTCCGCCACGGGAAACCGCAAGGTGCAGGCGGGGTTCGAACCGCTGGTGACAGGCTTTGTGCGCGTCCCTTACGACGATGTGGAAGCGGTACGTCAGGTTGCAAAACACAACAACAATATCGTAGCGATCCTGGTCGAACCGGTCCAGGGCGAAGGGGGCATCTGCACGCCGGATGTCAGCTATCTGCAACAGCTGCGCCAAATCTGCACGGAAAACAACTGGCTGTTGATGCTGGATGAAGTACAGACCGGCATCGGCCGCACAGGCCGCTGGTTTGCCCATCAACACTCAGATATCCTGCCCGATGTGATGACGCTGGCCAAGGGACTGGGTTCAGGCGTGCCTGTTGGCGCATGTCTTGCAGCAGGTAAAGCCACCGGCACCTTTAAACCCGGCAATCACGGCTCGACCTTCGGCGGCAATCCGCTGGCCTGCGCCGCAGCACTGACCACGCTAGCCATAGTCGAAGAGGACAAACTGGTCGCGCATGCAGAAAGTCTGGGGCAGTTCATCCGCGACGGCTTTAATTCGGCATTGCGCAATGAGTCAGGATTCAAGGAAGTGCGCGGCATGGGGCTGATGATAGGCGTGGAGCTTGACAGACCCTGTGCAGCGCTGGTCAAACTGGCGCTGGATAAAGGTTTGCTGATCAATGTGACTGCGGACAACGTGGTGCGCCTGCTCCCCTCACTGGTGATGTCAGAGCAGGAAGCTCGGCAGCTGCTCGATATCCTCTGCCCCCTCATTGTGGACTTTTTGAAATCCTGATTGGAACGAATATGTCGGAAAAAAACGGGTTAGCAGTCAAGCATTTCCTGCAATTCAAAGATCTGAACCGCGAAGAACTGGAATATCTGTTCGAGCGCACTCGCATCATCAAGCAAAAATACAAGAGTTATCAGCAATACTGGCCGCTCACCGATCGCACGCTGGTGATGATCTTCGAAAAAGCCAGCACCCGCACCCGTCTGTCATTCGAGGCCGGCATGCAGCAACTGGGAGGATCGGCGATCTACCTCAACACGCGCGACTCGCAGCTGGGGCGCGGAGAACCGGTGGAAGACGCAGGACAGGTGATCTCGCGCATGTCCGATATCGTGATGATCAGAACCTTCGAACAGTCCATCATAGAGCGTTTTGCGGCCAATTCGCGGGTGCCGGTCATCAACGGACTGACCAACGAATATCACCCCTGCCAGATACTGGCCGACATCTACACCTATATCGAGCAGCGCGGCAGCATACAGGGCAAGACTGTGGCGTGGATCGGCGACTCCAACAACATGTGCAACACCTGGCTGCAGGCCGCCGAGATTCTGGATTTCAACGTACATGTATCAACGCCGCCGGAATATGAAGTCGAGCCGGAGCGCGCCGGACTTTACGGCCATGAACACTACGAGGAATTCACCGACCCGATGGAGGCCGCGCGCGGCGCGGATCTGGTCACCACCGATGTTTGGACCAGCATGGGTTTCGAGGCTGAAAACGAAGAGCGGCTGAAGGACTTCCACGACTGGCAGGTCGATGAAGACATGATGGCGGTGGCAGCGAAAGATGCCCTGTTCATGCACTGCCTGCCCGCACATCGCGGCGAGGAAGTCTCCGCCGGCGTGATGGACGGCCCGCAGAGCGTGGTCTGGGAAGAAGCTGAAAACAGATTGCACGTGCAGAAGGCACTTATGGAATACTTGCTATTGGGCAAGGTGTCCAGCTAAATGAAACAATACACAGGAAGTACAATCTGTTTCGGCGCAGCCAAAATCGATGTCCAAAAGGCTCTTATGGAGTATCTGTTATTAGGAAAAATTCAATGAAAATAGAGCATTCTGATACGGCGATTTTGACTTCGTCTAAACAGCACGTACAGAAGGCTTTGATGGAATACCTATTACTGGGCAAGTGACATAAGGGACGCACACAATGCCAACGATCAGCATGTTTTACGGCATTCTTGTCCTGATGTTTTATCGGGACAATCGACGTCATCATCTGCCGCATATTCATGTGCGTTATCAAGGTAGCGAAGCTGCCATTTCGATCGATGATGGCCATATTTTTGAAGGCGACATACCACCAAAGCAACTTAAAATGGTGCAGGCATGGATCGAGATCCACAAGGAAGAACTCATGGTAGATTGGGAACTGGCAGTCAATGGTGAAGACCCCTTCAGGATCGCACCGCTTCAGTGAGCAGATAAATGTTAATTGACGTTATCAGCGTTAAAACCACCTCAGATTTTCAACTTGAGCTCGCCTTTCAAAATGGTGAACAACGCCTGTTTGACATGCGACCTTTGCTAAAGATGCGCCCGTGGGATCGAATCGCGACATCCGGGTTATTCCATCGGGCTCAAGTCGCTTATGGAACCGTTGTCTGGCCAGGAGATATCGACATTGCACCCGAAACACTCTACGACGACTCCGTGCCGTCGTAGCATCAATAACTATTAAACTGGAACATAATATGAGCGACATCAAAAAAGCAGTGCTCGCCTACTCGGGCGGACTTGACACCTCAGTCATCTTAAAATGGCTGCAGGACACCTACCAATGCGAAGTAGTAACCTTTACCGCCGATGTCGGCCAGGGTGAAGAACTGGAACCTGCGCGCGCCAAGGCGCTGCAGATGGGCATTACTCCTGAAAACATCTACATCGATGATCTGCGCGAAGAATTTGTCAGGGATTTCGTATTCCCGATGTTTCGCGCCAACACCATCTATGAAGGCGAATACCTTTTGGGCACCTCGATCGCCCGTCCCTTGATCGCCAAGCGCCTGATCGAAATCGCCAGCATGACAGGCGCTCAGGCCATCTCGCATGGCGCGACCGGCAAGGGCAACGATCAGGTGCGCTTCGAACTGGGCGCCTATGCGCTGAACCCCAACATCAAGGTCATCGCGCCATGGCGCGAATGGGATCTGCTCTCCCGCGAAA
>CAYPIG010000033.1:0-29091 GCA_964410705.1 uncultured Gallionella sp. | reverse complement strand
ACCGAACGGCCGGGCAACAGCATCTTGAGCATCTCATCGAGCATGCGCGCCTCGGGCACATTGTCGAGCAAAGCCTTCAGCTCTCCTATCGGCACTGCGGTAGAGGGATCCAGACGCATGCCCAGTTTCGCCGACAGGCGTACCGCACGCAACATGCGCTCCGGATCTTCCCGGTAGCGCACTTGAGGATCACCTATGATGCGCAGCACATGATCACGCGTATCGGCATAACCGTTATGATAATCGTGAATTTCCTGGGTTGCCGGATCGTAGAACAGCGCATTGGCGGTAAAATCCCGCCGCGCGGCATCCTGTTCCTGGTCGCCGAACTCGTTGTCGCGCAGCAACCGCCCGTGCTCGTCGGTCTGCGTCGCATCGTTCATGCAGCGAAACGTGGAAACCTCGACCAGTTCCTCGCCGAACATCACATGCACCAGACGAAACCTGCGCCCGATGATGCGGGAGCGCCTGAAGACGCGCTTGACTTCCTCGGGCGTGGCATCGGTCGCCACGTCGAAATCCTTAGGCTTTTTGGCCAGCAGCAGATCGCGCACCGCACCGCCTACCACGAAAGCCTTGAAGCCTGCCGCCTGCAAACCCTCAGTCACCCGCCGCCCACCGTAGCTGATCTGCTCGCGAGCAACGCCATGCGCGGCGTAAGGAATCACCTTCGCATTGCCGACTTTTTTAGCCTTGGCAGAGCGACTAAATACGCGTTTTAAAAATTTTTTGATCATCGTATATTCGAAATGAGGCTATTTCAGATCCAGCACATCCTGCATGTCGTACATTCCGGCCGGATTAACCGCCAGATAACGTGCGGCACGCAGCGCGCCCAGCGCAAAAGTCGCCCGGCTGCTGGCCTTGTGGGTGATCTCGATGCGCTCGCCGATACCCGCATACAGCACGGTGTGATCTCCGACGATATCGCCGCCGCGCACCGTGGCAAAACCTATGGTGGAAGGATCGCGCTCACCGGTAACCCCTTCCCTGCCATACACGGAACAGGTGTTCAGATCGCGTCCCAGCGTGCGGGCGACGACTTCTCCCAGCCCCAGCGCAGTGCCGGAGGGCGCATCCACCTTGTGGCGGTGATGCGCCTCGATGATTTCGATGTCGTAACCTTCGGACAAAACGCGCGAAGCGGTTTCCAGCAGCTTGAAGACCAGATTGACCACCACGCTCATGTTGGGGGCGAACACGATACCGACTTGCTGCGCCGCACTGCCAAGCGTCGCTTTTTGCTGCGCGTTAAAACCGGTGGTGCCTATCACCATGTTCACGCCGAGTTTTCGGCATATTTCAAGATGATGCAGCGTGCCCTCCGGGCGGGTGAAATCGATCAGCACATCGGCGCCCTGCAATGCCGCTTCCACATCCGCACTGATCTTCACGCCGCAAGGTGCACCGGACAACTCCCCTGCATCGCGGCCCAGCATGGTGCTGCCGCCGTGTTCCAGCGCGGCATGCAACACCAGGTCATCGGCCTGAGCCACACAGTCCAGCAATACGCGCCCCATGCGGCCGCTGCAGCCTGCAATGGCAATCCTGATTTTCTCCATAGTCATTCCACTCTATTTGGTTTCGGTTGCAGCGGGCTTTAATCCGCTGTCGATGATGCGCACCAGATTTTCCCCTTCGAAATACAGGGTCAGATGCTGCTGTTCGACCAGTTTTCGTTCATGTTCCAGACGGTACACATAGTCCCAGCGGTTGCCGTGAAAGGCATCGCTGATCATGGGGGTACCCAGCACGTAACGCACCTGCGCACGGCTCATTCCGGTCTTGATCTTGTCGCGCATTTCCGCAGTCACGTAATTCCCCTGACGGATATCCATCTTGTAGGGAGCCAGCGAAGTAGGCAGGCTGCCGCAGGATGCGAGCAGCAAAGAGATCAGAATTATTTTAAAGCGCATATATTTATAGTCTCATAATTTCAAAATCGGCAGCATGATACCTCAAGCGGCCACACCCAGCATCTCGGCAGCGTGTTTGCGTGTCGTATCGGTGATGGTCACGCCCCCCAGCATGCGCGCGATTTCCTCTACGCGGCGGTTTCCGTCCAGAACTTCGATATGACTTAAAGTGACGCCGTTTTCCACCCGTTTGCTCACCTGCCACTGACCGTCGGCCATCGCGGCAACCTGAGGCAGATGGGTGACGCACAGCACCTGATATTCCCGTCCCAGTTGTTTGAGCAGCAGGCCGACAATTTCAGCCACCCGCCCGCCTATGCCGCTGTCCACCTCGTCAAAAATCAGCGTGGGTACCGAGGCAATCTGACTTGTCGCCACCTGCATGGCCAGACTGATGCGCGACAGTTCACCTCCGGAAGCGACCTTGGCCATACTGCGCGCGGGCACCCCGGGATTGGCAGCTACCTGAAAATCTATGGTTTCAACGCCGTTGGCATTGCCTTCGGCCAGAGGCGTCAGCATCACGGAAAAACTGCCGCCCTGCATCGCCAGCTTTTGCATCGCAGCGGTAATCTCAAGTGAGAGTTTTTCCGCTGCCGCGAGCCTGCCCAGACTCAGAGGCTCGACACAGTCTTCGTAGTGTTTTTTTGCAGTCTCTTCCTGCCTTACCAGTTCCTGCAGATCGCCCTCGGCCCCGATCTTATCCAGACGGGCACTGATGCGCTGCAGCACTTCGTTCAGCTGCTCCGGCTGCACGCGGTATTTGCGCGCCATATCCATGACCGACTGTATCCTCTGCTCTTTTTCCAGCAGCAGTTGCGGATCGGTATCGATGTGATGCTGATAATGGCGCAGGCTGTACACCGCCTCCTGCAACTCCGCCTGAGCGGATTCGAGCATGCGCAAAGGCTCGCCCAGACTCGCGTCATACGCCAGCCCCTCGCGCAACCGCGCCATCAGGGCATTCACCTGGGCAAGACAGGCGGTATCGGATTCGCTCAGGGTTTCTATGCCGTAAGCTGCCGTTTCCAGCAAACCCGCCGCATGCGCCAGACGCGCATAGTCAGATTGCAATACTTCCCAGTCGGCGGCATTAAAAGCGAGTGTTTCGAGTTCGTTTTTCTGAAAAGACAGCAGTTCGCGCTCGGCCGCCAGTGCCTGCGAATTTTCAGTCAATGTGATGCGGCGGGCCTTTTTCGCCTGCCAGTCCCGGTAGGCAGCAGCCACACCGGCCGCGATTGCCTGCAGCCCGGCATATTCGTCCAGCAAGGTCCGCTGCGCCTCAGGCCGCAACAGAGACTGATGCGCATGCTGTCCGTGTATATTGAGCAGCATCTCGCCCGCATCTCGCATCTGCTGTAAGGTAGCGCTCCTGCCGTTGATAAAGCCGCGCGATCTGCCCCCCGCATCGATCAGGCGCCTCATCAGACAAACGCCCTCATCGCCCTCGAGCTCCTGATCTTTCAGCCAGCTTTGCAATGCTGCGCCCGCCTCAAACTCGGCGCTAATTTCCGCGCGCTCGCAGCCGCTGCGCACCATGGATGCATCGCCTCTTTCGCCCAGGGCCAGCAAAAGCGCATCGATCAGTATCGATTTACCCGCCCCCGTCTCTCCGGTCAGGGCGGTAAAACCGGCGTCAAATTCCAACTCCAGCGAGGAGACGATGACAAAATCGCGGATACTTAAATATTTCAGCATGCTCTGCAGGTTAAAGAGACTGATTCCACTGCAGTTTTTCGCGCAGCGTATGATAATAACTGTGCCCTGCCGGATGCAGCAAATGGGCGTGATCGGCGCAGCGCGTCACGATGATCCTGTCGTTGAGTTGCATATCGAAAGTGCTGTGGCTGTCCAGGCGAACCCGGATATCGCCGGTGCGGTGCATCAATATTTCCAGCACAGACGATCCGTTGACCACGATGGGGCGGTTGCTCAGCGTGTGCGGACATACCGGCACCAGCTCCAGCACATCGAGCGCCGGATGCAATATCGGTCCGCCCGCCGACATCGCATAAGCCGTAGATCCTGTGGGCGTGGAGACGATCAGCCCGTCGGCGCGCTGATTGTACAAATACTCGCCGTCTATGCGAACTTCGAACTCGACCATGCTGCTGATCTGGCTCCTGTGCACCACGACTTCATTGAAAGCCAGTCCGCTGAATATCTCGACTCCATCGCGCAACACCCTGGCCGACAGCAGCAAACGCCGCTCGGTGACATACTCGCCTTCCAGCATGGCAGCGATGGTGTCCAGCATATTTTCGAGGGTAAGATCGGTCAAAAATCCCAGCCGCCCCTGATTGACCCCGATTAACGGCACATGATGCGGTGAAAAGGTGCGCGCGATATTGAGCATCGTGCCATCTCCGCCGATCACGATGGCAAGATCGGACTGTGTCGGCATCTGTTCCAGCGCCATGACAGGATAAGGAAGCTCCGCCAGATTTTCTGCCGTCAAACTGTCCACCATCACGCCCAGCCCGCGGGCAGTCAGAAACTCCGCCAGACGCAACAGAGGAACGGCAATCTCGGGCGACTTGTGTTTGCCGATGAGTGCGATATTTTTGAAGGAGAATTTCATGAGCGCGATTAAACCACATCGCAGACACAATGACAAAGCATAGCCTTAGTGACCGGGCGTTTTGTACAGGGACGCCAGATTATTCCGGCTGATGAGCGTGGAAGGATGCTCCTGTCCCAGTGAGGCTCAACAACAAAGTTGTCGGGAAAATGCCGCAATGCCGCAAGGGCATTCCCCTTGAAATATTGTCGCACTGCGTGCTTGTATTTCATGTGAAGTGTATTGATAGAACAACTAAACACTATCTAAGCGCGATAAAACATGCGCTAAGATTTTGTTTATCCCACGCAACAGCGCAGCCCAAGCCCGCAAGGGGCTTCCCACAAAACATAGTCGCGCTGTGCGTTCGTTGTTTTTGAATGAAGACTGCTGTTGCCAAATGAAATCCCAACCCACAAACCAGCATTTCCAAGCAAATCTGCCCGCTTGATCTGCGTTTTCCTATCCGTGTCAGGTTTTCAATGTCAGCGTCACGACCAGTTCAGAATACTGCTTCAACACACCATCCGTCGTCAGAAAATAAGCGGGCAAGGACAGCGCTTGTCCAATTAACAGCCGATCAAATGGATCACGATGATGCCAGGGCAATTCAGCCAGCGGGTAACAATGTTCTCCCTTCACTTGCAACTCGGTAAAACCGGTATCCAGCGCGAGTTGATGTATGTCCTCAGGATTAAAATCAAAGTCGGCGCGATTCAACGACTTCTTGATCGCCACCTCCCAGATGCTCGCCGAACTGAAATAAACCGTATTACTCGGGTCAGCTAAGTTTTCCGCCACTTGTTCTGGCAAGCGTTCAGGCGCTAGCAACGCCGCCAGCAAGATGTTTGTATCCAGCAAATAAACATGTGCAGTCATTGAGTTAGTCTTGCTCAAACATACCGGTTATTTCAACGGCATCCAAATGATCGAAGTGATCGGGGAAGGTGAATTGCGACTTTCCTAACCCCAATTGGCGCAACGGTTTGGCGACATTCACCAGCGACACTAATCGCGCTACCGGCTTACCCGCACGGGCAATCACAATCTCTTCGCCAGCTTCCGCCTGATCAACAAATCGGGAAAAATGGGTTTTGGCTTCATGGATATTGACAGTTTGCATGGCACACCTCGGCTTTTATGATGGACTAATGTTAGTCCGAATCAGTTTTTTCAACAAGCGTTTCGTATATCCTGCGAGGAATCAGGGTGCGGCTGGATGTCTCGCCTGCGACCGTGCGCAACTTCGTAGCGCACATCTACACTAAACTTGCGATCAACAACAAGGTCGCTCTGATCGAACTACTGGCCGCCGATTGCGATGAACAGCGGCTTTAAGGCTGTCAAACGGCGTGCAAAACTTTGCATATTTTTTGAGGGGGCGTCGCCCCCGACAGGAAAACTCAGGCGGCGATCAATGAAACAAATCGTTTTATCGAACGCTTTTTCATTGAAGTTTTGCCATAGGGCCGAAACGTCGCGACAACCGCTATTCCTCCAGCGCCATTTCCAGTTCCAACCAGGATTCTTCGAGTTCGTCGACCCGCGCCTGCAAAGTCTCCCGTTTTGCATTGAGACTGGCGATAAAATCGCTGCTGCAACTGCTGTAAGTCGCAGGGTCGCCCAGTTGATCGTTTATTCCGGTCAATTCGCTCTGAGCTTTGCCAAGTTCGGTTTCCAGCTTGTTGCGTTTCGACTGCAACGCCTTCTTGTTCACCTTAGGCGGCACCGCCGCCTTTTCAGCTTTGATTTGCACCGTTTCGCGCGGACGGCGCGACTCTATCCAGTTCTTGTAGTCTTCCAGATCGCCGTCAAACAGCGCCGCATTGCCATCGGCCACCAGCCAGAGTTCATCGGCCACGGCGCGGATCAGGCTGCGGTCATGCGAGACGATCAAAACCGCACCCGTGTATTCCTCAAGCGCAATGGTGAGCGCATCGCGCATGTCCAGATCGAGATGGTTGGTCGGCTCATCGAGCAACAAAAGATGCGGCTTCTGCCAGGCCAGCAGCGCCAGCGCCAGTCGGCTTTTTTCGCCGCCTGAAAAACTCTCCACAGGCCTATCCTCAGAACTGCCGGCCAGTCCGAAACGACCCAGAAAAGTACGCAGAGCGAGGGTCGTCTCTTTGGGTGCTATCCTCTCCAGATGGACCAGCGGAGTAGCACTGCCGTCAAGATTTTCCAGCTGATGCTGGGCAAAATAGCCGATGCGTATCTCAGGCGTCACCTCTAAACGGCCGCTGGTGGGATGCAGCTCGCCCACCAGCAGTTTGATCAGGGTGGATTTTCCCGCTCCGTTAGGACCCAGCAGCGCGATGCGCGCGCCCGCTCTTAGCACCATGCTCATGTTCTTGAACAGCGTCTTATCGCCGTAGGAAAAACCCATATTATCCAGGCGCATCAGCAAATCCGGACTGCGTTCGGGCGCCTCGATCTCAAGCTCAAAATGCCCGTCCGTGACATGGGCGGGGGCGATGCGGGTGATTCTTTCCAGCGCCTTGACGCGGCTTTGCGCCTGCTTGGCCTTGGTCGCCTTGGCGCGAAACCGCCGCACGAAGTCCTCAAGGTGCGCGATCTTCGCCTGTTGAGTCTGAAAGGCCTGATTCTGCTGGGCAATTTTTTCGGCTCTGGCGCGTTCAAAATCGTCGTAATCCCCCGCGTAACTGTCTATCACGCCGTCGTGCACATGCGCGATGCGATTCACCGTCGCATTCAAAAACTCCCGGTCGTGAGACACCAGCAAGATGCTGCCGGGGTAACGCGCCAGATATTGCTCCAGCCACAGAATGGCTTCCAGATCGAGGTGATTGGTCGGTTCATCGAGCAGCAACAGATCGGCGCGATGCATCAGGGCGCGGGCCAGATTGAGCCTCATGCGCCAGCCTCCCGAAAAACTGGCGACCTTGCGCGACAAGCCTTCCGTATCGAAGCCCAAGCCTTTGAGCAGCTGGGCCGCTCTGGCCGGCGCACCGTAACCGTCTATCGATTCATAACGCTGCTGCGCTTCGAACCAGGCTGCATCGTGCAGATCCCGCGCCAGCGCCTTTTCAAGGCTGCGCAGCGTCTCGTCGCCATCGAGCACGAACTCCATTGCGCTCTGATCCGAATTGGCAATTTCCTGCTCGACGCAAGCCAGCGTCTTGCCGCTTTGCAGCGAAATCTCACCGCTCTCGGGAAAAATTTCGTTTCGTATCAGACGAAACAGGGTGGATTTTCCGCAGCCGTTGGTGCCTACCAGCCCGATGCGCTGATTGGAAAAAACCTGCAGGCTGGCCTGCTGAAAAAGAGGCTCTCCTCCTTGCAGATAGGTTACATTGTTTATATTTAGCATGGCACTATGATAACAGAGGGGCTGAGCCAAGGAAGCGCTGAATAAATCGTCTTTGCGAGGAGCATGGCGACGTGGCAAACCAGAATTCCTTTTAGATTAATGAGCTGGATTGCCGCCCGCCACACTGCGTTCGCGGTCGCAATGACAGGTTTGACGAATAAATCAGCATATCCCTAAGGTGAAATTGCGCATCACCCCCTAGCCCTCAGACATCGCTTGACTATTTTTCTCCCCCGTGTAAAGTCGCGGAATATGAAAAACGACATCGCTGAATTACTGGAAGGCGTAAACGGGCTGGTCACGCTGCCTCATGTGTTCGTTCGCATCAACCAGCTGGTTGAAGATCCGAACAGCACCATGGCCGACATCGCAAAGGCCGTGGGTCAGGATCCCTCGTTTACCGTGCGCATGTTGCGCGTCGCCAACAGCCCCTTCTACGGTTTCTCCTCCAGCATAGACACCGTGGACAAGGCCGTTGCCGTGATCGGCACCAGCCAGATCCGCAATCTTGCCCTGTCGATGTCGGTGGCGAGCACCTTTGCCGGTTTGCCCAACAATCTGGTATCCATGGAGAATTTCTGGCATCACAGCCTCTATTGCGCCCTGATCGCGCGCATCCTGGCCAAAAACATACGGGGTTGCGATCCGGCAGCGGTGTTCACCGCAGGACTGCTGCACGACATCGGCGAACTGATCATCTTCAACCGCCTTCCAAATGAAGCCAAGGAAGCCCTGCTTCTGACCCTGGATGGCCTGGACGAATTGCCGATTTACCAGACCGAACAGCAGATTATCGGCTTTGATCACGCGGAAGTCGGCGGCAAACTCGCAGGACGGTGGTCGCTGCCGCCGCTACTGGTCGAATGCATCTCCTGCCACCACGCGATCGATCAGGCGGTCCGCTATCCGCGCGAAGTGGCGCTGGTGCACATTGCCAATACTCTGGCGCAAATGGCCGAGGTGGATACGCTGGAATATGATGATGCGACCCCTATAGCACCGCTTGCCTGGCAGATCACCGGACTTGATGCCTCAGTCGCAGAAGCTGCGATACGCGAGGCTCAGGCTGAAATCATCGAAGCCAAAAAACTATTTTTCGGCCAATAAATCATGGCGACCACACCCCGCATGCCGCTCGTGCTTCCCGGCTTTGAAAAAGTCAGAAGAAACTGGAACGAAACTCACGAAGCTTTTGCCGCCCGCCTGCTGCCGGGCGAATACTATGTGACGATAAACGACGAATGCGTCTATACCACGCTGGGTTCTTGCATCTCGGCCTGCATCCGCGACCGGGTTTCCGGCGTGGGCGGCATGAACCATTTCATGCTGCCGGCCTCGTCCGACAGCAACAGCTGGAAATCGACCAATCTGAGCGCGGCAACCCGGTACGGCAATTTTGCCATGGAGCATTTGATCAATGACATTCTGAAAAACGGCGGCAAACGCCAGAATCTGGAAGCCAAGATTTTCGGCGGCGGCCGCATCATGCAGAACATGACCGATGTGGGGATGCGCAACATCGTATTTGTCAAAGACTACCTCAAGATCGAAGAAATCAAGATCGTCTCGGAGGATGTCGGCGACGTCTACCCGCGCATGGTGGTTTACTTCCCGTCCAGCGGAAAAGTCAAGGTGAAGCGTTTGCGCTCATTGCACAACAACACCATCGTGGAAGAAGAATCCCGCTACATCAGCAACGTGGCTGCCAAACCGGTGTGCGGCGACATCGTACTGTTCGAATAGGCTCAAACCGAAAAGCGGGCAACGGCAGCCTGCAGCACGCGGGATTCATCCTCCAGTTCGCGCATGGCACGTACCGCATGTGAAACGCTGCGGGCATTTTCCTCTCCCATGCGCGCAATTCCTTCGATTTTCTGCGCAATCAAATTGCTCGCATTCGATTGCTCGCCGATCGCAATCGTGATGTCGCGCGCGAACCCTTCGCTGTTGACGGAACTGGTATGAATTCGCTCTATGGAGTCCCGCGCATTTTCAGCGTTGCTGGCCGTAGTCTCCGCCTGCTCCACAGCATGATGAATGTTTTGCACGGCCTTTCCTGAGCTTTCCTGAATTCCCGCGATCATCTTGGTGATTTCCCCGGCGGAACTGGCCGTTTTCTCCGCCAGTTTGCGCACCTCATCCGCCACCACCGCGAATCCGCGTCCCGCCTCCCCGGCTCTGGCAGCTTCGATGGCCGCATTGAGCGCAAGAAGATTGGTCTGGTCTGCCACCTCGCGGATGACGCGGACTATGGCCGATATTTCCTGTGACTGCTGACCGACACATTCGACAACATTGGCCGCCTGTTTGACGGTATCGGCAATTCGCCTGATTTCATCGAAAGCCCCCTGAATGACGATCACCCCTTGCGTTGCCAGTTCATCTGAAGCATGACTGGATTCGAACGAGCGGCTGGCATTCTCATGAATATGGCTGATGCTCACGCTCATCTCTTCTACCGCGGATGCTACGGCGGAAGTAGCATCGTGCTGCCCTTCTACCGACACCTTAATTTCCCTTTGAGCCCGAGCCATTTCACTGCAGGCGGACGCTGTTTTTCGAGCATTGTTGCCAATCTGATCGATCAACTGGCGCAGGCTGTCCTGCATCACTGAAAGCGCCCGCAACAGATCCCCGGTTTCATCGGATCCGCCGGTATCGATGGCGTTATTGAGTTTACCCTCGGCAATCAGGGTCGCAGCCCTCATGGCTGCCAGCATAGGCACGACGATTTTATTGCTCAGGGTCAGCGAAATCGCGATCGAGGCGATCACGCCTATGACAAATACGATGACTTCAAAAGCGATAATCTTGGATGCGCTGGAAATCGCTGCCAAGATGAAACTATCGGCCTCCCTTTTCTGCTCCGCCAGCAATTCCTGCAACTTCGTATCGATTTCGAGAAAACGCTTATCGGCCGCGCGCATCATCCCGGTTCCCGAATTGATGTCCGATACAGCCATATCGGTCGCCTGGACTACGCTCTCGCGGTATTTTGCCAGCGGCTCATCGAGCGCCGTCAGTATCGCTCGTTCATCCTGCTCAATATCGGACCGATCGCGCATCTGCCGCAACAGTCCGACAGCCTTGTCGGCGTGCTGCAATATCGATTCAGTCTCATGGCTGATGCGGGACTGATCGAAGTTTGCCATGGAGGCGAACAGCCGATAGATTCTGACATTGGTATCGAGCAACTCACCTCGCGCCTCGTTGAGCAACACCATGTGCTGCATGCCCTTGCCGGAAAAATCGTCTAGAAACTGCTGCGTGGAACGCATGCCAACGTAGCTGACAACCCCCAGCAGCAGCATCATGAACGCCGAGATCATGGAGGGAACAAGTACTTTAGTCTTGATATTCATTAGTAACCATCCAGAATCGTTGCAGAGCAAGGTTTACAGCAAACAGGAATCAGCGCTTGTAAATCCCGGCGCAGATGATGTCATTGCCGGTCTTTTCACAACAAGCTGTCTTGAAATGAGGGCTGAAGTCCCATGCTACGGACTGCCCCCGACAATGTCAAGGAATCATCTTAACCCGCATCAGACTATTCCCCAAGCATCCCTTTGTCACAAAAGCTCCAGGCGACAAAGCGGCTCTTCTTCTGCCCCTGCGCCATTTCGACGGTGCGCCGATCCTGCACCCCGGCTTTTTCCAGCGCCCGATACACCGCAGGCAGACTGGCTGACTTTGAAATCAATGAGGTGAACCAGATGCTGTCAACCTCAGCGCTTTCTTCTATCATGCGGCACACAAAAGCGACCTCCCCTCCCTTGCACCACAATTCGGCTCCCCGACCGCCGAAATTGAGCAGCGGTTTTTTGTGTTTCTCCCCGAGATTTTTCCATTTGCGCTGAGTGCCTACGCTCGCTTCGGCAAGCGAGGCGTGAAAGGGCGGGTTGCACATCGTAAGATCGAACGACTCTTGCTTTTTTACGACGCCTTTGAAGATGTTCAGAGGCGAGCCTTGCAAACGCAGCTCGATACTCAATCCCTCGTTCGCATCCAGGATGCGCTGCGCGTTGGCAAGCGCACGAGGGTCGATGTCGGTGGCCACGAACTGCCAGCCGAAGGCACGCGCGCCGATCAGCGGATAGATACAGTTCGCCCCGGTGCCAATATCCAGCACGCGCAAAGGCTTCCCGCGCGGCAACAAATCGGCCAGATAGTGCAGATAGTCGGCCCGGCCCGGAACCGGCGGGCAAAGATAGTTATCGGGAATATCCCAGGCTGCGATGCCATAATATTGAGCGAGCAAGGCGCGATTGAGCGCCCTGACCGCATCAGGATCGGAGAACCGGATGGTCTCGGTGCCGCCAGGGCTGAGCAAGACAAAGGCAGCCAGTTCGGGACTGGCCTTGATGAGCGCCTTGAAATCGTAACGTCCGCGGTGCGGATTATCCGCATGCAGCACATTCGATACGGCAGAGATATTTTTCATGCGGTATTATCCCACACGAGCCGACGGAGAGTAACCATGAACGAATGTTCCACCTGCAAGGCCTGCTGCTGCAGACTCGAAGTGATGCTGATGGGAGAAGACGACATCCCGCCCGAATTGACCCGACAGGACAGATGGGGAGGATGGGTGATGGCGCGTCTCGAGGACGGATGGTGCGCCGCGCTGGACAGAAACACCCTGCTGTGTACGATATACCGGCAAAGACCGGGAATTTGCGCCGAATACCAGGCCGGAGACGCCGACTGCCTGCTGCAGCGACGCCTCATGGCATAGCTTACTCCATGTACATGCCGCCGTTCACGTGCAAAGTGACGCCGGTGATATAGGCCGCTGCGGGACTGGCCAGAAATGCCACCGCATTGGCGATGTCAGACGGCTGCCCCAGACGCTTCAAAGGCACATGCTCGACCAGCTTGGCGCGCTGCTCATCGCCTAAGGCATGAGTCATGTCGGTATCGATGAAACCGGGCGCTACGCAGTTCACCGTGATGTTTCGGCTGCCGATTTCCTGAGCCAGCGACTTGGTAAAACCTATCATGCCCGCCTTGGATGCGGCATAGTTGGCCTGCCCCGGATTGCCCATGCTGCCGACTACCGAAGAGATGCTGATGATGCGCCCCGAACGGGCCTTCATCATCGCGCGCAACACGGCGCGGGAAAGCCTGAACACCGATTTTAAATTGGTCGCGATCACGTCGTCCCACTCTTCATCGGTCATGCGTGCCAACAGGTTGTCGCGGGTGATGCCGGCGTTATTCACCAGGATAGAGATTTCGCCATATTGCTTGCGCAGTTCAGCAAGAACAGCCTCGGTCTGCGCCGCATCGTTGACGTTCAGCGCATAACCTTGTCCCTTGATTCCAGCCGCAGCCAGATATTCGCTGATCGCAGCCGCGCCCTTGTCCGAGGTCGCCGTGCCCAGCACGGTTGCACCCTGACGGCCCAGTTCCAGTGCGATGGCCTGACCGATGCCGCGAGATGCGCCGGTGACCAGCGCGATTTGTCCCTGTAATGTCATATCCTGTCCTTACGCCAAAGTAGTTAAAGCGAGCGTCAACGCGGTGCCGTCGTTGATGGCCAGCGCCTGCTGATTCGTGTCTATGCGTTTGTTGAGCCCTGCCAGCACCTTGCCCGGCGCACATTCAACATTGTGTGTGATGCCAAGTTTGCCAAATTCCAGCACCGTCTCGACCCAGCGCACCGGAGAGTAGAGCTGGCGCACCAGCGCATCGCGGATCTTGTCAGCATCGCTGTAAGCGGTTACATCGGCATTGTGCAACACGGGAATCTGAGGCGCTGCGATCGCCACATCTGCAAGATAGGCGCGCAACTGTTCGGCTGCGCCCTTTAACAGACTGCAATGAGACGGCACGCTCATCGGCAGCATGATGGCGCGCTTGGCGCCTTTTGCCTTGGCAAGTTCCATGCCGCGCTCAACCGCAGTCCGGTTGCCTGCGATCACCACCTGCCCCGGGGAGTTGTAGTTGACCGCTTCCAGAACTTCACCTTGAGCGCCCTCAGTACAGACAGCACGCACCGCCTCATCGTCCAGCCCCAGGATCGCTGCGATGCCGCCTACACCATCGGGCACAGCCAGCTGCATGCACTCGGCGCGATAGCGCACCAGCGGCAGTGCATCGGCAAAATTCAGCGCACCGGATGCAACCAGCGCGGTGTATTCGCCCAGGCTATGTCCGGCCATCACGGCAGGAACGGCACCGTTCTGAGACTGCCAGGCGCGGTAAACGGCCACACCGGCCGTCAGCATCAAGGGCTGCGTGTTCACGGTGGAATTGAGTTCGGCATCCGCCCCCTCCAGAGCCAGCTGCCAAAGATCCTGCTTCAAGACATCGGAAGCCTCGGTGAAGGTGTCACGAACGGCAGAAAAGTCCACATAGCCGTTCATCATGCCGCGGGACTGGGAACCCTGCCCCGGAAATACGAAAGCGAATTTAGTCATATTAGAAACAGTTGATAATTGAAAGTTGATAGTTAGCTGCTAACTGGTAGCTGAATTTCGACAACTCGATATGTTCAGTGCGTCTCGCCTAGCTACAAGCTACCCGCTACAAGCTTTTCTACCATTTGAGCAGCACAGCACCCCAGGTAAACCCCCCGCCGATTGCTTCGAGCAGGATATTCTGTCCTCGCTTAATCCGGCCGTCGCGCACCGCGACATCCAGCGCCAGCGGAATCGATGCGGAAGAGGTATTGCCATGACCGGCGACGGTCACCACCACATTGTCCAGACTCAGCCCCAGCTTCTTGGCGGTCGCCTCGATGATGCGGATATTGGCCTGATGCGGCACCAGCCAGTCGATGTCGGCACCGGTCAAGCCAGCCTCGGTCAGCACTTCATCGACCACACGGCTCAATACCGTCACGGCGAATTTGAACACCGCCTGCCCTTCCATCCGGATGTAAGGATCGCCCTGCACCAATCCGTCGCGCACATTGCCATCCACCCGCAACAGGGCGTGATGCTGTCCGTCCGAATGCAGCTTGGCCGCCAGAATTCCCGGCGCATCGGATGCCTGAAGAATCACCGCACCGGCGCCATCGCCGAACAACACGCAGGTGGTGCGATCGGTCCAGTCGAGCATGCGCGACATGATCTCCGCCCCCACCACCAGCACCGTTTTTGCCGGACCACCGCGTATGTACAGATCCGCGGTATTGAGCGCATACACGAAGCCCCCGCATACTGCCTGCATGTCGAAGGCCGCGCCGCCATTTTTGATGCCGAGCTTGTCCTGCAAAATACAGGCCGTGCTGGGAAAGGTCTTGTCCGGACAGGTGGTGGCGACGATGATGAGATCGATATCCGAGGCGGCGATGCCCGCCATCTCGATCGCACGCAGACTCGCCTGCAAGGCAAGATCGCTGGTCATCTCCTCTTGCGCCGCGATATGCCGCTCGTGTATGCCGCTGCGCGAGACTATCCATTCATCCGTAGTCTCGACGATCTTTTCCAGATCGAAATTGGTCAACGTTTTAGCCGGCAGGTAACTTCCCGTACCGATAATCCTTGCGTGCATCAGGCCACCCCCTGCTTTTGACGTTGTTCGTGCCACTTTTCGATATGTTCACTGATATGCTGCCACATATTTTCGCGCGCCTCTTCTGCGGCCTTTTCGATCGCACAGCGGAATGCAAAAACATCTGCAGAACCGTGACTCTTCACCACGATGCCGCGCAATCCCAGAAAACTCGCGCCATTGTAACGCCGGTGATCCAGGCGATGCTTGAAAGCCTTGAGCACCGGCAATGAAACGATGGCGGCAAATTTGGTATAAAGGTTTTTTCCGAATCCCTCTTTGAGGAACCCGCCCATCATCTTGGCGACGCCTTCAGCAGTTTTGAGCGCGACGTTGCCGACAAATCCATCGCAGACCACCAGATCGGTGACCCCGTTGAAGATATCGTTGCCTTCCACATTGCCGTAAAAATTCAAATCGCTCTGACGCAGCAAAACCGCGGCCTGCTTGACCACCTCGTTGCCCTTGATGTCTTCCGAGCCGATATTGAGCAATCCGACCGTGGGGCTGGCTTTATGCTCCAAGGCGGTGACCAGCGTCGAGCCCATCATGGCGAACTGCAGCAGATGTTCCGGCGAACAATCGGTATTAGCCCCCAGATCCAGCATGCAGACCTGACCCTTTTTGGTCGGCAGATAAGAGGCAATGGCCGGGCGGTCGATACCGGGTATGGTTTTCAGCACATAGCGCGCGGTGGCCATCAGCGCACCGGTATTACCGGCACTGACGCAGGCGGATGCGACGCTGTCCTTGACCAGATTGATCGCCACGCGCATCGACGAATCCTTCTTGCTGCGCAAGGCGGACTGAGGCTGCTCATCCATCTCCACCACCTGGGTCGCCGGATGCACGCACAAACGCCCGGCAAAATCGCCGTCTTTTATGCCCAGAGACTGCAGTTCGGTATTGATGGCGTCGGGAATACCCACCAGAACGATGGTATCGAGAGGATACTGCTTCAGATACTCGATGGCGGCTGGGATGGTCACTGCGGCACCGTGGTCGCCTCCCATCGCATCTATAGCTAACGTAACACCCACTAAAGATTCCTTGGCGATGAATTCAGACAAATCCAAATCCGATAGAAATGAAAACGCAGCCGACGAATCGGCTGCGCTACAGACTTTGTGACTTAGTCAGCCTTGGTCTTAACGACTTTGCGGCCACGGTAGAAACCGGTCGGGCTGATGTGATGACGCAGATGATTTTCGCCTGTGGTAGGCTCAATCGCCAGTGCCGGTGCGGTCAGAAAATCATGCGCGCGGTGCATGCCACGCTTGGATGGGGATTTTTTGTTTTGCTGAACTGCCATGCTATTACTCCTTGGATAAACGTTTCAATTTTTCTAATGCGGCAAAAGGATGACTCTCATCCTTTTGTTTGCTTACACCACCTGCCAACTGACAATCTCCCGGCTCATGCCTGGGGGCAATTGGCAGACTCAGCAGAATCTCGTCTTCCAGCAGCGACAACACATCGAGATGCGCCTCTGCCAGTATTCCTTCCAACTCTTCGTCTTCGTCGTCATCGAGTGCATCCAGAGCTGCCTGATCGCACAACAGCAGACGCGCCTCGTGCTGCACAGGATAGTTCATCCCTTGCAGACAACGCTGACAACGCAACTGACACAGCCCGTCGATCGAGATATCCAGCACCGGACGTTCCCGGTTATCCGTATTACCCTGCACAATGTAATGCATCGTCCCTTCCGGGCTATCCAGCACATCCTGCAAACGCGACAACCCGGCAACAGGCACTAGTGCGTCTATTTGCCTGCCATTTCGGGCAAAATCCAGACTATCGATAAAAGGGCGTGCGTACATAAGCCGCGCATGATATATTTTTCGCAGCGCTCTGTCAAAAATCCTTATGCAAATATGCATAGCAACTTTAAGATGATATACAAAAGGAATCGTATTGAATGCCCCGCTACTGGTTTTAGCCTCCACCTCAAGCTATCGCAGCGAACTGCTAAAACGCCTGCAACTGCCCTTTGTCACCGCCGCACCCGAGGTCGATGAAACCCCGCTCCCCGATGAAACAGCCCGGCAAACTTCGCTGCGCCTGTCGCAGGAAAAAGCCCTGGCTGTCGCATCCGGCTATCCTGACGCACTGATCATAGGCTCCGATCAGGTAGCCCTTCTGGAAGGACAGCAAATCGGCAAGCCGCTCAATCACGACAATGCGGTAAGACAGCTGCGCGCCATGAGCGGCAAGACCACCTGTTTTTATACGGCGCTGACCCTGCTCAACAGCAAAACCGGTCACATGCAGAGCCAAGTCGCGGAAAATCATGTCACCTTGCGCACTTTGTCGGACGAGGAGATCGAAGGCTACCTGCTGAAGGAACAACCCTACAACTGCGCGGGAAGCGCAAAGTCCGAGGGGCTGGGCATCGCGCTGATGAGCCGCATGACTGGCGACGACCCCAATGCCTTGATCGGTCTGCCGCTGATCCTGCTGACCGAAATGTTGCGCCGGGAAAACGTAAAACTATTCTGACCATGTCCAAAAATACCGGAACGCTCTACCTTATTCCCTGTACGCTGGGCGACACCCCCGCCGAGCAGGTACTGCCGCAGCATGTGATCCAGGTGGCGCGATCCTTGCAGCATTACGTGGTCGAACAACTCAAGACGGCGCGGCAGTTTCTTTCCGCACTGCAGCACGAACAGCCGATACAGTCGCTGCATTTCGAGACGCTCAACGAACACACCAAGGATGGCGAATTGTCCGCCCTGCTCCAGCCGCTGCTCGACGGTTTCGATGTCGGCATCATCTCGGAAGCCGGCTGCCCCGGAATCGCCGATCCGGGCGCGACTCTGGTCAATCTGGCGCACAAGAAAGGAATCCGCGTCATCCCGCTGGTCGGCCCCTCTTCCATCCTTCTGGCGCTGATGGCCTCGGGCATGAACGGGCAGTGCTTCGCCTTCCATGGCTATCTGCCTATCACTGATGCGGACCGGAGTAAAAGCCTCGCTGCGCTGGAAAGCGAGTCGCGCAGCAAATCACAAACCCAGATATTCATCGAAACGCCTTACCGCAACGACAAGCTGTTTGCCGCACTGCTCGCCAGTTGCAAGCCTCAGACTCAGCTTTGCGTGGCGACCGACATCAGCCTGATTACAGAACAGATACAGACCAAAACCATCGCACAGTGGAAGTCGCAGCCCGCGCCGCAGTTAAACAAGCGCCCCAGTCTTTTTCTGATGTTTTCCGGACGATAACAAGGTTTTTTTCTTATTTTTGTTGCCCTTTAACCCCGATTCTGATATTAAAGCGGACTTATTTTTTTCACGTTGGAGAAGTGCAATGTCGCAATTATCGCTAAACCCCATCGCCCCCTATCAAGCCGCCGAGGGTGAGCCCTACATGAATGAGAATCAGCGCGAACATTTTCGCCAGGTTTTGCAACAGATCAAGTCGGGGCTGGGCGAAGATATCGACCGCACCGTGCACACCATGCAGGATGAAGCAACCGTTTTTGCCGATCCCAATGACCGCGCCACACAGGAATCCGATATCAGCCTGGAACTGCGCAATCGCGACCGCGAGCGCAAGCTGATCAAGAAGATCGACGAAATGCTGAATAAGATCAAGGCGGATGAATACGGTTACTGCGAGAACTGCGGCATCGAAATTGGCCTGGGCCGCCTCGAAGCGCGCCCTACTGCGACCAAATGCATAGACTGCAAATCCCTGGACGAAATCCGGGAAAAACAAATGGCGAAATAAATTCAACCTGAATAAAAAGGGGGGAAAACCTGACGGTTTTCCCCCCTTTTTTATGCTGAATACTTAGTGGTGCGACTTGGACATCAGCTTCAGTATCTTAAAATTGATTACCAGAAAACGCACCGTCTGCCAGATCAGCGACGTTCTCATGTAGCGGGTAAATCCGGTCGGCGCCGGAGGATAATAGGCCTGCTGATAGGGCTCTTTGTTGATATTCGACATCGCTTAGCTCCTGTATTTTCAATTAGTCGGGGATGAGAGACCAGCCCGGTTTCATTTTTGCCTGATAAATAAATGCATGATGCAGCAAATACTTCATCCAGTGACCTGCCAGACCGATTTCGCCGAAGGTCAAATCGATGTCGCGCCCGTATTCAGGATATTTATCAAAGTCGGGCACGACCGGAAATACCGTCATCGTCGCAGCGGTTCCCTTGAAGACGTGAGAGCCGGTTGACGCCACACAAGCCGCCCCCATCTGCGCCATCGATGCGGTATGTGTCGGTTTTTCCGCACCGTTGATCATGTCGTTGATGCTCTTGGCCACCGCCATCGCCATCGCCGCCGATGGCATGCCGGTTCTGGGAGCCGTCGGGTTGATCGGCGTGCCGTTGGCGCTCTGCATAGGCTTGCTGATCAGATGCGGAGTCGCAAAAGCGATGCCGACGGCGAAAATGTTGCGATAAGAAGGGGTCTGGTAAGTGCGCGGCCAGTCCTTTGCGCTCCATTCGGCATAAGGGCGAGGCGTGTAATCGGCATCGACCTTCATAAAACCGTTGGGCGCAAACATCTGAGCCGTGATGTCGCCGCCTGCCTTGTCGTAAGCCTTCAGACCAACGCCTGCGAAAGGCGGGATCAGCATGGAAAAATCGAAAGTCTGCTCGTGGAAAGTGCCGTCCAGGGTCTCGTAGTGTATCTTGCCCGCTTCGACTTTCTTCACATGAGCGCGCGTGATCCATTCGATGCCGCGTTCGACCATCAGCGACTCGGCAAAGGTTTTGCCGTTGGTGATATAGCCGCCGCGCTTGATATGCACGCCGCCCATGCCAAAATCGCCCAGTTCATACTCATTGCTGAGCCAAACGATGCGGGCCATGTCGCGCACCCCTGCTTCGCGCAGCGTATGATCGACATTGTAGATGTATTCAAAGGCAGCCCCCTGACAGGTGCACATGCCGTGCCCGGTGCCGATGACGATGGTGCACTTCTCGCCGCCCCGCATCCTGCTGATGACCGCCTGCAGCTTCTTGTTCGCTTCGATCGCATGGCTGGCCGTACAAACCGACACGGTATGACCGTGTTCGGGACCCAGCCCTTCGGTTGCGCCAAAATTGAGCTTAGGCCCGGTTGCATTGATCAGGTAGTCGTAGCTGATGTTCTCCACCACCCCGGCCTTATCGGCGCGCGTGTATTCAACGCTGACATAAGGGCTGGCGATCTGGCTGCTGCCCTCAGGATGGACCGACAGCGCCTTGGCCTGACGAAAATCGACACGGGTCTTGCCGTATATTTCGGCCAGATCAAAGGTCACCTCCTCTTCTTTCATCTGCCCCACACCCACCCAGATATTGGACGGTATCCAGTTCCATCTGGCATTGGGTGAGACAACCACGATTTCATGCGCCCTGCCCAGCATTTTGTTCAGATGCCGGGCCGCCGTATGCCCCGCGATTCCCGCACCCAAGATTACGATTCGTGCCATTTCGCCCCCTTTATAATTATGAATAAATACCAATCGAGTTCAGGCCCCTGACACGACCACACTCAAGCGTAATTATATTATAAAATTCTAATGCTTTGATCGACTCATTTCTTCCTATAAGCCAGAGCCGAAGGTTACAGCGTTGAAAGCAGCACGCTGTCGCGCAGTTTTTTCAGCTGATCGCGCAAAGTAGCGGCCTTTTCGAACTCCAGATTTTTCGCCGCCGCATACATTTCCCTTTCAAGGCGGCTGATTTCCTTGGCGACCTGCTTCTGACTCATCGCCAGATATTTTTCCTGTTCCCGCACCGCCTTCAGGTTGCTGCGCGCATCGTCCAGCTCATAAGTGCCTTCGATGATGTCCTTGATGCGTTTTTTCACCCCCTGCGGGGTGATGCCGTGCTCCAGATTGAAAGCAAGCTGTTTGGTGCGGCGACGCTCCGTTTCATCCATCGCCCGCCTCATCGAATCGGTGATCCTGTCGGCATACAGGATCGCGGTGCCGTGCAGATGGCGCGCCGCACGCCCTATGGTCTGTATCAGCGAACGTTCGGAACGCAAGAAGCCTTCCTTGTCGGCATCCAGTATCGCCACCAGCGACACTTCCGGAATATCCAGCCCCTCTCGCAACAAGTTGATGCCGATCAGCACATCGAATTCACCCAGCCGCAGATCTCGGATGATCTCGACCCGCTCCACCGTGTCGATATCCGAATGCAGATAACGCACCTTGATGCCGTGCTCCGACAGATATTCAGTTAAATCCTCCGACATGCGCTTGGTCAAAGTGGTGACCAGCACCCGCTCGCCCACGCTGATGCGCAATCTGATTTCCGACATCAGATCGTCCACCTGATTGATCGCGGGTCGCACCAGGATCACCGGATCGACAAGGCCCGTCGGGCGCACCACCTGTTCGACCACCTGACCTGTGTGCTCGGCCTCGTATACGGAAGGCGTGGCTGAGATGAAGATGCTCTGCCTCATGATGCGTTCGAACTCATCGAATCTCAACGGGCGGTTATCCATCGCGGAAGGCAGCCTGAAGCCGTACACAACCAGATTCTCCTTGCGAGCCCTATCCCCCTTGTACATCGCGCCCACCTGAGGAATCATCACATGACTCTCATCCAGAAACATCAGCGCATTGGGCGGCAGATAATCGAGCAGCGTGGGCGGCGGATCGCCAGGATTTCTGCCCGACAGATGGCGCGAATAATTCTCGATGCCCTTGGTAAAGCCGATCTCGGTGAGCATCTCAAGATCGTGACGCGTGCGCTGCTCGATGCGCTGCGCCTCGATCAGCTTGTTTTCCCCGACAAAATACTTGATGCGCTCGGCCAGCTCGACCTTGATGGTCTCGATCGCCTGCAAAACGGTCGCGCGGGGCGTCACGTAATGGCTGGATGGATAAACCGTGTAGCGCGGCACTTTTTGCTGTATGTGACCGGTCAGGGGATCGAATAAAGACAGCGTCTCCACCTCGTCGTCGAACAGGGTGATGCGCAGCGCCTGCTCGCTGCTCTCGGCCGGAAATACGTCGATCACATCGCCCCTGACGCGAAACCTGCCCCGGGTAAAATCCACGTCGTTGCGCTCGTATTGCATCTCGATCAGCCGTTTGATCACATCGCGCTGGTGCATCTTCTCGTTGTTGCGCAGATGCAAAATCATACCGTGATAATCGACCGGATCGCCGATACCGTAGATCGCCGAAACGGTCGCAACGATGATGGAATCCTCGCGTTCCAAGAGCGCCTTGGTCGCCGACAGCCGCATCTGCTCGATCTGCTCATTGATCGCAGAATCCTTCTCGATGAACACATCGCGCGAGGGCACATAAGCCTCAGGCTGATAATAATCGTAATACGAGACGAAATATTCGACCGCGTTTTCAGGGAAAAAATCGCGCAATTCGGAATAAAGCTGTGCGGCCAGCGTCTTGTTAGGCGCCATCACCATCGCAGGGCGGCCTGAGCGCGCAATCACATTGGCCATGGTATAGGTCTTGCCGGAGCCTGTCACACCCAGCAGCGTCTGAAATGCCAGGCCATCGTTGATGCCTTCGACCAGCTGATCTATGGCGATGGGTTGATCTCCTGCCGGTTCAAAAGGCTGGTGCAGGCGGTAGGGACTATTCGGGAATGTTTTGATGTTCATGGTGCATTGTACTGGCAAGAGGGAAAAATGTAATTAACCCCCGACCGTTCACACCCAAACAACAAATAGGATTTATCCCACCCTATCTGATTGTTTATCATATTAAAAATCATCATCACCCGATAGCTATCACACGCTATCGCTGCGCATAATCGTCACCGTCGAGTACAGCCAAACTGCAGCGATCAGAACCTACGGGAGATTATCATGCTAATCAGCCATTCGTCCTTTTCCCGCTCAACGCCCAGCTACGTTGAACATCTGACGGCCACGCTAAGAGCACGCCTCGAACGCTATCAAAAAGAACTGACCGACTGCGAGAATACCAACACCGGCAGTACACACCAAGGCAGAGAAAGAATCCAGGCCATCGTCAACAAGATCAACGACACCCGCGCGCGCCTGGAAACTCAGGCGACCTCCCGCCAAATTCACACCGAGATGCCACCGGCAACTGCGAAAAGCTATCCGGAAGTCGCGGCAAAGAGAACCGGAGCCGGACTGGATGTGTTCGCCTGAGCCACAATCGCCATACAGGAAAAATTGGCGTATCCTAGGACACTTCCACCGACAGGATCAAGAACATGCGCCCACTGCTGATCATCTCCTTACTGCTGGCTTCATGCAGCGCTACAAACTTTCAGGCCGGCGGCGATTTCGACATAAAAACCTTTTCCGACAAGGTCGAGCGAGGATCGACTTCTCAGACTCAGGTTCGCCTCTGGCTGGGAGCGCCAGCCGGCGTCGGAGACAGAGTCGAAACCGACGGAACGCGCTTTGAGGAATGGACATACTATTTCGCCCGGGGCAGCATTCCCAACCTGGCCGGCACACAGATAAAAACGCTGCAGATCAAATACGACACGCGCGGCATCGTGCAAGGCTACAGCTGGTCGCAACCGGCGAAATAAGCACGGCATAGATCCAGCTGCTCCCGGGTCATATAGCCTGAAGTTACGGCGGGAATTCGACCCAGCCTGACGGCTTTTTCCTGCCAGAGCGGGTTATAGGGCAGCAGCGTGGCATCCATGATGCCGTGCTCGCGCAGAAAAAGACCGAGAGCCGCCAGATTACCGGACGTTGCGGTCATCCCCGGCACCAGAGGAATGCGAACCTGCACCGGCGCCCCTGCCTTTACCAGTTTCAGCAGATTGGCGAACACGGGGCGGTTGGATTGTCCGGTCAACCGGCGGTGCTGTTGTTCATCCCATATCTTAAGGTCGAAGTAAATGCGATCCAGATAAGGCAACAGATGCTTTGCAAAGAAGGCATAATGAAAAAATCCGCAAGTCTCGATGGCGGTATCTATCCCTTCCTCTTGCAAGCGGCGCAAAAATTCGCCGATAAATGCCATCTGCATGCAGGGTTCTCCGCCCGAAACCGTCACGCCGCCGCCGGTCGCATCATAAAACGGCCGGTCTATCCGCACCAGATACAGCAGCTCATCCAGCGAGTAGCTACGCGCCGCGCCGACAGCATGCTGACCTTCCGGATTCTGACACCAAAGACAGCACAAGGGGCAGCCCTGAAAGAACACCGTGGTCCTGATGCCCGGCCCGTCCTCGCTGCATTCGCGCTTAATGTCGAATATCCGTCCTGGATTCACTGCGGAAGGAGGCGCTGCACATCCGCGCCTATCGCCCCCAGCTTGAACAGATGACCGACATTTCCGGTCAGCCTGACCGTGTTTTGCAACAGAAAACCGACGATATCGACGCTGGGCTGCCCGACAAGGCCCAGCACCGTCTCGGCGTCTTTGAAGCGAATCACCAGATCCGCCTCGCACACCTCATCCTGTTCCAGCACCCGGGCATCCACTACGGCAAACGGATCCAGACTCTGCCCCCAGGGAGTCTGGCAATACAAACGGTCGGCCTGCGGGCAAAACTGCAGCAGCACCTCATTGCCCTCGTCCCCGATGGCGATCAAAAAACGCCCCTGATAGTAGCGTATCCCGCCTGACGAATCGTTTATCTCAAAATTATCCTCAAAGAATTCTCTGGCACGTCGCGACTGCTGCTCATCGAGCAGCCCATCGCGCAGAATCAGACTGAAGCCCAGACGCAGCGCCAATGCCATGCTTCTTGCCAGCATGCGCTCCCCGCCCCGGGAGAGCAGCCCTTTGAAAGGTTGTTCGCCTTGCAGCCCGCTGTTCAAGGTGCGCAAAATTCCGGGGGCGACTTGAGGAAATCCGGCATGCATCATGCTCTCCTGTTAAGTTCATCGGCTGTTCCATGCTGCTCCTTGCCGTCTTGCACGGAAAAATTGGCGCGGGCGATGATTTCACCTCTCATCTGCGGACTTAAGGTGACAAAGTAGGCCGAGTAGCCCGCCACCCGTATCATCAGATCGCGGTACGCTTCTATGTTGCCGCCCTGACCCGAAGCCGCCTTATCCGCCGCGATCAGTTCCTCGACGGTAGAGACGCACATCTGAACCAGCACGCCATTGTTGGCGGTGAAGGCTTTCATGTATCTGGCAAAAAGTTCGGTATCCGCCTCTCGCTGATCTACGCCGCGCGTAGTCAGACTCAGATTGTAGGTATAGCCGTTTTTCACCGCATCACTGTCCACTGCGGCCACCGAGAGCATATGATCCAGCGCCATCACGGGCGATCCGTCCCGCTTGATAATGCCGGGACAGGGGGTAATTCCGGAGGCGAAGGCCTGCCCTGTTCGCCGTAAATTGGGCGTCGCCTGGGTCAGCATGCCAAAGCCTGCATGATTGGTCATCGACCAGTAACCGGCAAGGTAGCGCCCGCCCCGGTGCGTGCGATAGCGGTAAAACACTTCGTATATCATCCGGGTAAGCAAGCGGCTGTATCTGACCGCCAGCTGGTTGTCGCACACCCCTCCTTCCGCCACGCCGGCACCGTAATGCGCGGTGTGCAGTATCGCGTGCCGAATTTCCAGCAAACGCGCCTCGCTCAATGCAGGAAGTTCGATATCATCCCCGGGATGAAACCAGGCACGCATCTTCTGCAACACCTGCTGCCAGCCGTGCACCTGCGGTTTGACAAAAGAAAAATCGCTCTTCATGGCGCTGAGCAATTCGGCTGCGCTAACCTTGCCGCCGAACACCAGTTCATCGAGTATGCAAAAGGAATCGATCACATCGGCAAGGCCGATGATGGCCACCCCGGCCGAATTGTATTTTGCCCCGCCCTGCGATACATCGCAAAATTTCGCACCGACTTCCCCCGGCAGATTGGCAGGGCCTGTGAACAGCCCGGACAAAAAAGGCGAAGCGCGTTCGCGCGCCATGAATCTGCCCAGATAGTTGTTATTCTGCACCGCGAAACTCGCCATCTGATCCAGCTGAAAACGAAACGCGGTGATGAATTCATCCATGCTCTTCATGTGGATCAGCATGGTGCTGGTATAGTCAGGCTGCCCGTAAAAAAGATCCGGATCATCTGATCCCACCCCGTCCGAGCGGTGCTTGCCGCCAAACAAAGCCAGCTCCAGAACTGCTGGTAAAACCAGCAGGGTTGAACCGGTATTCCCGTAGTGTTTGCCGGGGGAATTTTGCTCTATACAACCGATGGAAGCGTAGTCACAGGCATCCGCCATGGCCTGTTCGGGGCTGACGCCCTCATGTTCGGCGTAATAGGCGGCCATGCTTTTGATGACCGGAATATCACCGTGCAGGGCAGGCGTCGCTCTGGTTGCGATATTGACCTGACAGATGCGCTTCAGATAGGCATCGGTTTCATCCTTGGGCAGCTGCGCATCCAGAGCGTGCACCTTGGCATGATAGCGTGCATGCACGTTAGGGTCGCGTATGCTGAGCATTTCCGTGGCCTTCAGTATGATGTAGGTCATATCGTTGACCGCATCGACCAGTTTCCCGTCCTCATACTTAACCCCGCCCACCGTCAGCGCCTGATTCGATCCGCTGCCGGCAAACAAGACTTCGGAACCCATCGTGGATAAGGGCACATGGTCTGAACAGCGCAAAAAAAAGTGGCAGACCAGTTCGACCGCACGCTGGGTATAGGCCGCGCGCGCCTCAGCGCTGTCAAGTTCCTGCCACTCCTTGAGGTAATAGGGGTTGAGCAGCTGATCGAGTCGACCGATAGACAAACCGAAGTTGGTGTTTTCCTGCAACAGCAGGTGGTAGCAAATCCAGATCGAAGCGAGCGCCTCGTGCAGTGAACGGGCGGGTTTACCCGGCACCCGGCGGCAAATTTCCGCCAGCTCGATATTGCCCGATTTTTCGGCCTCTACGGCCAGATGTGCGGCATAGCTGAGCGCGCCCTCAAAGGTGCCGATCACGCCTTGCAGGAACGATTTTTGCTCGGGCGTATCGGCAACCATGAGATCCCGTCTCATCTGCTCGGCCAGCGCATCGAGGCCGTGGTTCAAGAGGCGCGGCCAGTCCGGCACGGTGTGCGAGACGCAGGTCGGTTTATCAGACAAATAAAACGCGACCCGCTCCATCAGCGCCTGGCACTGCGGAGTCTCCCCGGATTTTTTGCACAAAGGCGGATCGACCGACGCCCCCGCGACCTTGTCAAGATTAGCGTATTTCCGGGTATCGTACTCGTCTGCCCTGGCCGCCTCCTGAACCGGCAGCTGCTGGTCCAGCCAGAACGGGAAGATTTCCTTGTTCAGACGAGTTGCGACCTCAGGGCTAATGTTGAACGGATTTTGTGCGCGCGTGGCCACCGACTTGAGTTCAGGCCAGATGCAATAGCCTATGGTATCCATGTAGATAACCGGACCGACAAAACTGGTCGTGGTAGAGCCCGGCATCAGATCGGTGTAACTAACCTGCGGTTTTTTACGCTCAAACACATGTTTAATCGCACCGGCGCGACGCGCTTTTGGCGATTGATCCTGATGGATGCGCATATATTCTGTCAGCAGACGCGGCAGCTCATCGCATATTTGTGGCTTTTCCTCAAACAGCCTGTTGCGCCAGGCCTGCACCACCGGAAAATCATCCAGTTGAAGATCGCTCAAAGACAAATCTATCAGTGTTTTGACCGCTGAGCAGTCAGGATTTAGGAGCACACCACGGCCTTTACGCGTTGCGAACAGGTTCATCTGCATCCCTCGTACGAAAATGCGGTCGTTTACACCGCCGGATCACACCGTAACGTCAGGCCAAAAACGGGTCAATATGCCAAAATGCCTATGTTCACTCGATGACGCGAGTCGTGGTATGCTCGAACTCATGAAAAATATCGCGCGCCACCTGACCGTCCTGTGCACCTCTGCCTGGGTCGGCAGCCTCTGGATCACAGGCTACTTAGCCGTTCCCGTGCTGTTTCACGCGCAACCGGACAAACAACTGGCAGGAAAACTGGCGGGGGAAATGTTCGTCTGGTCAGGACATCTAGGCCTGGTCTGCGGCCTGTATTTGCTATGCTACATCATGCGACAGTCCGGCCGCGCGATGCTGCGTGAACCGCTGTTCTGGACGGTGGCCGCCATGCTGTTGATCGGCCTGATTTTTCAGTACGGTTTTCAGCCCGCGATGAATGAACTCAAGGCACAGGCCTTGCCGCTTGAGGTGATGAAAAGCGTCTTTGCCGCTCAGTTTGGGATGTTGCACGGCATCTCCAGCATCGGCTATCTGATCGAAAGCCTGCTCGGCGTTTATCTCGTGATCAAGATCCGTTGAGCTTGAGTTGCGCACCAGCAAAAAGAGCCGCTTTTAGCGGCTCTTTTGTGATGCTTATTCCGTTCAGTTAAGCTTTTAAAGCGGCCAGCACTTCTTCGAGCATCTTCTTGGCATCGCCAAACAGCATGCGGTTGTTCTCTTTATAGAACAGCGGATTGTCAACACCGGCATAGCCTGAAGCCATGCTGCGCTTCATCACGATGGAAGTTTTAGCCTTCCAGACTTCCAGCACCGGCATACCGGCGATGGGGCTGGAAGGATCTTCCTGAGCTGCCGGATTGACGATGTCGTTGGCACCGATCACCATGCAAACATCGGTATCGGGGAAATCGCCGTTGAGTTCATCCATCTCCATCACGATGTCGTAAGGCACACGCGCCTCGGCCAGCAGCACGTTCATGTGGCCCGGCATACGGCCTGCCACCGGATGAATGACAAAACGCACGTTGACGCCCTTTCCGCGCAACAGGTGGGTGATCTCATTGACCGTGTGCTGGGCCTGCGCCACAGCCACGCCGTATCCTGGCACGATGATTACGCTTTTCGCGTCGCGCAAC
>CAYPIG010000032.1:0-29997 GCA_964410705.1 uncultured Gallionella sp. | reverse complement strand
GTGTGCGGTCATGTCCACCGGCCGGGTAACTCCGAAGTTCCTTTTGGCCCGCCGTTCCCGGTGCTGCTGGAGCTCGCCGGCGGCATGCGCGGTGGCCGCAAGCTCAAGGCCTGCATACCCGGAGGGGTGTCTGCACCGGTACTCCCCGCCGAGGTCATGATGGACTGCAAGATGGACTTTGATTCGCTGTCCAACGCCGGTTCGATGATTGGTTCGGGCGGGGTGGTGGTGATGGATGAAACCACCTGCATGGTCAAGGCCCTTGAACGGCTCTCCTATTTCTATTACGAAGAATCTTGCGGGCAGTGCACGCCCTGCCGCGAAGGGACCGGCTGGATGAACAAGATCATCCATCGCATCGAAAACGGTCAGGGTCGCCCAGAGGATCTGAATCTGCTGAAGAGTGTCTCGAACAACATCACGGGACTGACCATTTGCGGACTGGGCGATGCCTCGGCGGCGCCGGTGCTCAGCTTCCTCAAGCACTTCCGTGCTGAATTCGAATATCACATTGAACACAAGAAGTGCCTGGTTCCGCCCGAGCTTCAACGGCTGGGCAGTGGCTTCTTCAAGGCAACGGTCTAAGGTAGCGACATGCTTGACTTTGATATAGACGGTAAACCAGTACAAGTGCCTGTCGGCACCACCATTCTGGAAGCGGCAGAGATGATGGGGGTCTACATTCCTCATTTCTGCTACCACAAGAAGCTCTCCATCGCGGCCAACTGCCGGGTTTGTCTGGTTCATGTCGATAAGGCCAAGAAGCCTATGCCGGCGTGTGCGACGCCGGTGACTAACGGTATGAGAGTGTTTACGCACTCAAAACTGGCGGTTGAAGCGCAGAAGGGAATCCTGGAGTTTCTGCTGATTAATCATCCGCTGGATTGCCCGATCTGCGATCAGGGCGGCGAATGCCAGTTGCAGGATGTGGCCATGGGTTACGGCGGCAATGGCTCTCGTTACAAAGAAGAAAAACGCGTCGTCAATCCCAAACAAATCGGTGAACTGATCTCGACCAACGAGATGAGCCGCTGCATACAGTGTACGCGCTGCGTGCGCTTCGGTCAGGAGATCGCAGGCGTGATGGAACTGGGTATGGCCTATCGTTCCGAACACGCTCAGATCATGAGCTTTGTGAATGCGTCGGTCGACTCTGAACTGTCCGGCAACATGATAGATCTTTGTCCGGTAGGGGCTTTGACCAGCAAGCCTTTCCGCTACACCGCGCGCTCATGGGAGCTGTCGCGTCGCAAGTCGGTCAGCCCGCACGATGGCCTGGGTGCCAATATCGCGGTGCACACCAAGGACAACAAGGTGGTGCGCGTGGTAGCCGCTGAAAACGAGGCGGTCAACGAGTGCTGGATTTCGGACAAGGATCGCTTCAGCTATGAGGGTTTGAATTCTGCCGAGCGTCTGACTAAGCCCATGATCAAGCAGGGCGGTCAGTGGATCGAAGTGGAGTGGGCCGCAGCGCTTGAATACGTGGCGAACGGATTGAAGCAACTAGGACGCAGTGCCGGTGGCGATCAGATCGCTGCGCTGGCTACCCCCAACAGCACTTTTGAAGAGCTGTATCTGCTGCAAAAACTGATGCGCGGCATCGGCAGCAACAACGTGGACTTCCGTTTGCGTCAATCCGATTTCAGTGCGGACGGCAAGCAGGGCGGGGCATCCTGGCTGGGCTTGCCGGTTGCCAAGCTCAATACTCAGGATCGTTTCCTGATCGTCGGCAGTTTTCTGCGCAACGACCATCCGCTGCTGGCACATCGCATCCGTCAGGCTGTCAAGCATGGCGCAAAAGCCTGTATCGTGCACTCATCGGATGAAGACCTGCTGATGCCATTGTCCGCCAAATCGATCATTGCGCCGGATCAGTTGCCTTCCATGCTGGCTCAGGTTTTGAAAGCGCTCGCAGCTGAAAAACAGCAGGCCGTACCTCAACAAGTAGCGGAGGTGACGGTTGGCAACGAGGCTTTGGCAATCGCCAAGACTCTGGCTAGTGGCCAGCAGGCATCCGTACTGCTGGGTAACTTCGCTCAACAGCATCCGCAGGCGGCGCAGATTGCGCTGTTGTCCGAGCAGATCGCAATGATGGCGGGCGCAACATTCGGTTATCTGGGCGAAGCTGCGAACAGCACGGGCGGTTATGTGGCAGGCGCAGTTCCTTTCAAGGGCGGTGCACAGGGTATGAACGCTGCCGCCATGCTGGAAAAGCCGCGCAAGGCATATTTGTTGCTGAACGTCGAGCCTGAGCTCGATATGGCCAACCCTCAGGCTGCGATGCGTGCGATGAAGGCTGCAGACATGGTGGTATGCCTTTCTGCATACAAGCACAAGGGTATCGATTATGCGGACGTGATGTTGCCCGTCGCACCTTTTACCGAAACTTCCGGTACCTTTATCAACACCGAGGGTCGTGCGCAGAGTTTCAAAGGCGCCGTAAAACCGCTGGGCGAGGCGCGTCCCGCCTGGAAAGTGCTGCGTGTGCTGGGCAACCTGCTCGATGTGCAGGGTTTCGATTATGAAACCAGCGAATCGGTGCGGGATGAGGCCGGTGTCGTCGGTCATCTTGACAACCATATCGAAGCGAATCTGTTATCGGTGTCGGATGTGAATAGCTCAGGCTTGCAGCGCGTTGCCGATGTGCCGATTTACACTGCCGATGCGCTGGTACGACGTGCCGATGCACTGCAAAAAACCCATCTGGCAGCAACCCCTTGCGCGCTGATGAACCGTTCGGAACTGCAAAGACTCGGACTCAACTCCGGGGATGCAGTCAAGGTGACGCAGAACGAAGTGAGTGTCTCCCTGGTCGTGCAGGCGGATGACAAATTGCCATCGGGTGCGGTTCGCGTGGCGGCAGGTCATCCTGCGACATCGGCCCTGGGCGCAATGTTTGGAACAATTTCCGTGGAGCGTGCATGATGGAATGGCTACAACCCATACAAAACCTGTTAGGACCTGCCTGGTTGCCGATCTGGACTGCGGTCAAGATTATGCTGATCGTAGCTCCCCTGATGGGTGCGGTCGCTTATCTGACACTGGCCGAGCGCAAGGTGATCGGCTGGATGCAGATACGTATCGGCCCTAACCGGGTCGGTTACTTCGGTCTGCTGCAGCCTTTGGCTGACGGCCTGAAGCTGTTCATGAAGGAAATCATCGTGCCGTCAGGCTCGAACAAGTTCCTGTTCGTGATCGCGCCTATCATGTGTCTGATGCCGGCGCTGGCAGCCTGGGCTGTCGTGCCTTTCAATGCCGAACTGGTGTTGTCCAACGCCAATGCAGGTCTGCTCTACATACTGGCGATGACCTCTCTGGGCGTATACGGCGTGATCATCGCAGGCTGGGCATCCAATTCAAAATATGCTTTTTTGGGATGTTTGCGATCAGCCGCTCAGATCGTGTCCTATGAAATCGCGATGGGATTCGCGCTGGTTACGGTGTTGATGGCGGCGCAGAGTCTGAATCTTGGCGACATCGTCAAGGGACAGCAAGGCAATTACGGCATGCTCAACTGGTACATCATCCCGCTGTTCCCTATGTTCGTGGTCTACCTGATTTCAGGGGTGGCAGAAACCAATCGAGCCCCTTTTGACGTCGCCGAAGGCGAATCGGAAATCGTTGCAGGTTTTCACGTCGAGTATTCGGGCATGGCTTTTGCGCTGTTCTTCCTCGGTGAATATGCCAACATGATACTGGTGGCATTTCTCACCTCCATCATGTTCCTGGGCGGCTGGCTCTCGCCTGTGCCTTTCCTGCCGGACAGCATCGTCTGGATGCTGGGCAAGGCGGCTTTCATACTGTTCCTGTTCCTGTGGTTCCGGGCGACATTCCCGCGCTATCGCTACGATCAGTTGATGCGCCTGGGCTGGAAGGTATTTATTCCGGTATCATTGATCTGGGTCGTGGTGGTGGGTGCCTGGATGCAAACCTCCTACTGGCTGTGGTAGGGCGTTTAAACGCTCGCACAAGGAAATAAAATGGAAAAAATCAAAGATTTCTTTAAGACTTTTCTGCTCATTGAGTTGCTCAAGGGGATGGCGCTGACCGGACGTTACATGTTCGCTCGCAAGATCACCGTGCAGTTTCCGGAGGAGAAGACGCCGCAGAGTTTCAGGTTCCGTGGTCTGCATGCGCAGCGCCGCTATGAAAGTGGCGAAGAACGCTGTATCGGCTGTAAGCTGTGCGAGGCGATCTGCCCTGCGATGGCGATCAAGATTGCGGTGGCGGAACGCGAAGACGGTACTCGCCGTACCACGCAATACGACATCGATCTGACCAAGTGCATCTTCTGCGGTTTTTGCGAAGAGTCCTGCCCGGTCGATGCCATCGTCGAGACGCGCGTGCTGGAATATCACGGTGAGAGTCGCAGCGACTTGTATTACACCAAGCCTATGCTGCTGGCGGTGGGTGATAAACACGAGGCGCAAATTTCACGCGATCGTGCTGCGGATGCAAAGTACAGGTAGTAGCGAGTAGGGAGAGGATAGTCGGGATTATGCTTCCCGCTTGCCACTTACCACTAACAGCTTTAAAGGGGTGAATTCATGAGTTTTTTTGATGTGGTGTTTTATCTGTTTACAGCGATCACTCTGTTTGCCGGGGTGGGTGTCATAGTCGCCCGCAATCCCGTGCATGCCGCGCTGTTCCTGGTGCTGGCATTTTGCAGCGCAGCGGGCGTGTGGATGCTGCTGGAAGCCGAATTTCTGGCGATCACGCTGATACTGGTCTATGTGGGCGCGGTGATGGTGCTGTTCCTGTTCGTGGTGATGATGCTGGATATCAATCTGGTGAAACTGCGCGAAGGTTTCTGGCGCTGGTTCCCGTTTGGTGCGCTGATTGCAGGATTGATGGTATTCGAGATGACCTGGGTGCTGGGTTCCCGTCAGACTGCCGATGTATCCAAGGCGGTAGCCCATGCAGCTGATTACAGCAACACCAAGGAATTGGGCCGACTGATCTACACTCAATATGTCTATCCGTTTGAAATCGCAGCGGTGATCCTTTTGGTTGCGATGGTCGCGGCAATTGCGCTGACATTGCGCCGCCGCGCCGGAGTCAAGTCTCAGAATGTGGCAGATCAGGTCAAAGTCAAGAAGGCGGATCGTCTGCGCATCGTGAGCATGAAGTCAGAAGCGAAACAGTAAGTAGAGAGTCGGAGAGTGGGAAGTAGGGAGTGGCGGGTTCCACTTACCACTTACCACTTGCCCCTCACCAATTAAAACTAGGGAGTGAAAATTAAAACATGGTAACCCTCTCACATTATCTGGTGTTTAGCGCGGTGCTGTTTGCCATCAGCGTGGTGGGCATTTTCCTGAACCGGAAAAATGTCATCATCCTGCTGATGTCTATCGAGCTGATGCTGCTGGCCGTGAATACCAATTTCGTCGCCTTTTCACATTATCTGAACGATACGGCAGGTCAGGTCTTCGTGTTTTTCATCCTGACGGTTGCCGCAGCCGAAGCCGCGATCGGTCTTGCGATTCTGGTAGTGCTGTTCCGTAATTTGCGCACGATTAACGTTGATGATCTTGGCAGTTTGAAAGGCTGATGTGATGGATATTCAAACCTATTACCTGTTAGTACCGTTAGCCCCCTTGTTTGGTGCACTGGCTGCCGGCCTGTTCGGCAAGTTACTGGGCCGCGCCATGACCCATCGCATCACCATCGCGATGGTGGGCGTATCGCTTTTCTCGGCGATTCAGATATTCCAGGACGTGATGGCAGGTCACACCTTCAACGGCCCGGTCTATACCTGGCTGACTTCCGGTGATACCAGTTTTCACGTCGGTTTCCTGATCGACCGTCTGACTGTCACCATGATGCTGGTGGTAACGAGCGTTTCGCTGATGGTGCATATCTACACCATAGGCTACATGTCTGAAGATGCCGGTTATCAGCGTTTCTTCAGCTACATCTCGCTGTTCACCTTCTCGATGCTGATGCTGGTGATGTCCAACAACTTCATGCAGCTGTTCTTCGGCTGGGAAGCGGTGGGTCTGGTTTCTTATTTGCTGATCGGCTTCTGGTATACAAGACCGACTGCGATCTACGCAAACCTGAAAGCTTTCCTGGTCAACCGGGTGGGCGACTTCGGCTTCTTGCTTGGCATCGGCCTGGTTCTGATGGTGTTCGGTACCTTGGATTATGCCGCCGTGTTTGCCAATGTCGCAGCCCATGCGGATGATATGGCGCCGATTGCCGGCATGTCGGTCAATCTGCTTACGGCCATCTGTATATTGCTGTTCATCGGTGCGATGGGCAAATCCGCTCAGTTTCCGCTGCATGTCTGGCTGCCTGACTCGATGGAAGGTCCGACTCCGATCTCCGCGCTGATTCATGCAGCGACCATGGTAACCGCCGGTATCTTCATGGTGGCGCGCATGTCACCGATGTTCGAACTGTCCGATACGGCATTGTCATTCGTGATGATCATCGGTGCGATCACCGCGCTGTTCATGGGATTTTTGGGCATCATACAGAACGACATCAAGCGCGTGATCGCTTATTCCACCCTGTCTCAACTGGGCTATATGACGGTAGCGCTGGGTGTGTCAGCTTATCCGGTCGCGATCTTCCATCTGATGACGCACGCCTTCTTCAAGGCGCTGCTGTTCCTGGGTGCCGGTAGCGTGATCATCGGCATGCATCACGATCAGGACATCCGCAACATGGGCGGCCTGCGTAAATATATGCCGATTACCTGGATCACCTCGCTGATAGGTTCACTTGCCCTGATCGGTACGCCGTTCTTCTCGGGGTTCTACTCCAAGGACAGTATCATCGAAGCTGTGGGTATGTCGCATCTGGCAGGTTCCGGCTTTGCGTATTTCGCGGTGATCGCCGGGGTGTTCGTGACTGCGTTCTATTCTTTCCGCATGTACTTCCTGGTATTCCACGGCGAGGAGCGCTTCGGTAAGGCTCACCATGTTGAACCGGTCAAGAAGGGCAAGAAGGCGCATGCTAAGACGGCAGATCACCACGATGCACATGACGATCACCACGATGACGATCACGCCCATCACGGTCTGGCTCCCGGTCAGAAGCCGCACGAGACCCCCTGGGTGGTCTGGCTGCCTCTGGTTCTGCTGGCGATACCTTCCGTCTTGATCGGTTACATCGCGATCGAACCTATGCTGTTTGGCGGCTACTTCAAGGATGCGATCTACATCTCTGAGCACCACGAAGTGATGAGCGAACTGCATGAAGAGTTCCACGGGGCATTCGCAATGGCGCTGCACTCCTTGATCAGTCTGCCGCTGTGGCTGGCTATCGCCGGTGTGGCAAGTTCCGCTTACTTCTATCTGAAGCGTCCGGATATTCCTGCTGCGATACAGAAGCGCTTCCAGGGTATTTATACGCTGCTGGAGAACAAGTACTACTTCGATCGCTTCAATGACTGGTTCTATGCCGGCGGAGCTCGGGGCTTGAGCAGTTTCCTTGGCAAGTTCGGCGACCGCTTCCTGATCGACGGCTTGATGGTGAACGGCACGGCAGGGCTGGTAGGCCGCGTGTCAGGCGTAGTGCGCAAGTTGCAGTCCGGTTATATTTACCACTATGCGTTCACCATGATAGTGGGGGTATTTATCTTGTTGACGATTAGAAACTGGTTTGCATGACCCTGCGGGTTGGAACTCAAGCCGTCAGGTTTGAACTTTAGAACCGGGTTTATAGGATATTAAAGCGAAGGAAACACAGCATGATTTTTGGACTACCTGTTATTAGCGTGACCATCTGGTTGCCGATTCTGTTCGGTATTCTGGTACTGGCAACCGGCGATGATAAAAATGCGCCACTGGCTCGTCTGTTGTCGCTGGTCGGCAGTGTGCTGGGTTTTCTGGTAACCCTGCCTCTGTACACCGGATTTGATACCACTACCAGCAACATGCAGTTCGTCGAGCTGCACGACTGGATCACGCGTTTCAATATCCATTATTTCCTCGGCGTAGACGGCATCTCGATGCTGTTCATCCTGCTCAACAGCTTCTTCACCGTGATCGTGGTGCTGGCCGGCTGGAAGGTGATCGAGAAGCGCGTGGCGCAATATATGGCCGCATTTCTGGTCATGTCCGGCATCGTCAACGGCGTATTCGCAGCCCTCGATGCGATCCTGTTTTACGTGTTCTGGGAAGCGATGCTGATACCGATGTTTATCATCATCGGTCTGTGGGGCGGTCCTAACCGTATCTACGCGACGATGAAGTTCTTCCTGTACACGCTGATGGGTTCCTTGCTGATGCTGGTTGCGCTGATCTATCTGTACAATCTTTCCGGCGGCAGCTTTGCGATACTGGATTTCCACCGCATGGCCATACCGATGACCGCGCAGATCCTGATTTTCATCGCCTTCTTCTTCGCTTTCGCAGTCAAGGTGCCGATGTTCCCGGTGCATACCTGGTTGCCCGACGCGCACGTCGAGGCGCCTACCGGCGGCTCTGTGGTGCTGGCAGCGTTGATGCTTAAAGTCGGCGCCTACGGCTTCCTGCGCTTTTCCATGCCTATCACTCCGGATGCGAGCCATAAACTGGCCGGCGTGATGATTGCACTGTCCTTGATCGCGATCGTTTATATCGGTCTGGTGGCGCTGATGCAGTCGGACATGAAGAAACTGGTGGCATATTCTTCGATTTCGCATATGGGATTTGTCACTCTGGGTCTTTTTATCTTCAATGCCTACGGCATGGAGGGCGCTCTGCTGCAGATGCTCTCGCACGGTTTCGTAGCCGGTGCCTTGTTCCTTTGTATCGGTGTGCTGTATGACCGAGTTCATTCCCGTCAGATCGCGGATTACGGCGGTGTGGTCAACAAGATGCCGGTCTTTTCCGCTTTCTTCATGCTGTTTGCGATGGCCAACAGCGGTCTGCCGGGCACCAGCGCATTTGTCGGTGAATTCATGGTGATCATGGGGGCGATCAAAGTCAACTTCTGGTATGCTTTTGCTGCCGCCACCACGCTGATCTTCGGTGCGGCTTATACGCTGTGGATGTACAAGCGGGTGATTTTCGGCTCGGTTGCCAACCACCACGTCGAGGAATTGACCGACATCAATGCGCGTGAAATTTTGATTCTGGGCGTACTGGCTGTTTTTGTTCTGGCTATGGGTATTTATCCTCTGCCCGTCAGTGAAATCCTGCATGCCTCGGTCAATGACTTGCTGTTGCATGTGGCACATTCCAAGCTGCCGTTGTAAATCTGCTGGTAGCTTGCTGCAGACTTGATGCTACAAGCTACTCGCAATTAAAGTAACTAACGTCTGACGACTGTACACGAGGTTAATATGAATTTGATGGCTAATCTGATCCCCGCCGCCGCGGAAATATTCTTGCTGGTGATGGTCTGCTTTATATTGATAGCGGATTTGCTGCTGACCAAGAACGGCAAGTTTGTGACTTATCTGCTCGTTCAGTTTACGTTGCTGGGGTGTTCCATCATCACGGTTGGTACGCATACTTCCAATGTCGTGTATGCTTTCAACGGCATGTATGTGGATGACCTGATGTCGGATGTGCTGAAGATCATCAGCTATCTTGGCATGTCCATGGTGCTGGTCTACTCGCGTCAGTATCTGATGTTGCGCGGCCTGTTTACCGGAGAATTCATGGTTCTGGCATTGTTCTCCTTGCTGGGCATGAACGTGATGATCTCCGCCAATCATTTCCTCACCCTCTATCTGGGTCTGGAGTTGCTGTCGCTGAGTCTTTATGCCATGGTCGCCCTGCAGCGCGATTCCGCGATTGCCACCGAGGCTGCGATGAAATACTTCGTTCTGGGTGCGCTGGCATCCGGTCTGTTGCTGTACGGAATGTCCATGCTTTACGGTGCTACCGGTACGCTGGAGCTGGGTGCGATTTCAAATGCAATCGCTCAGGGAGTGCAGAACAAGTCCCTGCTGGTGTTCGGTCTGGTGTTTATCCTCTCCGGTCTTGCCTTCAAGCTGGGCGTAGTGCCTTTCCACATGTGGGTGCCGGATGTGTACCACGGCGCGCCGACTGCGATGACCATGCTGATCGGTTCGGTTCCCAAGCTGGCAGCTTTTGCCTTCACCACCCGCATACTGGTTGAAGGCTTGCAGTCTCTCGAGCACGACTGGTCCGGCATGCTGATTATCCTGGCGATCGCATCGATGGCTATCGGTAATCTCTCCGCCATCGCGCAGACCAACATCAAACGCATGTTCGCTTATTCAACCATCACGCATATGGGCTTCATGCTGCTGGGTCTGATCAGCGGCGGTATTGAAGGTTACGGTTCTGCGATGTTCTACACGGTGGTCTACATGCTGATGTCGCTGGGCGCGTTCGGCATGGTGATGTTGCTCTCCCGTGCCGGTTTTGAAGCCGATACGCTCAACGACTTCAAGGGACTCAACCAGCGCAGCCCCTGGCTTGCTTTCATGATGATGTTGCTGCTGCTGTCGATGGCAGGCATACCACCGACCGTCGGTTTTTATGCAAAATTCTCAGTGCTCAATTCCATCATCCAGACGGGTCACACCTGGCTTGCGATCGTAGCGGTGATGTTCTCGCTGATAGGCGCGTTCTACTACCTGCGCGTCATCAAGCTGATGTACTTCGATGCGCCTGAAAGCCATGTGCCCATCAATGTCGGCTCGGATACCGGCTTGCTGATCAGCATGAATGGTCTGGGTGTGTTATTCCTGGGTCTGATGCCAGGCAGTCTGATGTCTATCTGTGCGGTATCCGTACAGCAGTCCTTATTGCTGCACTGAAAAAAATAGCAGTCTGACCGATACTCCCGCCTGGTGCGGGAGTATTCTTTTTTAGGGTTGATAAAATGGATCTGGTTGAAACCTGTATCGAATCAAAGGCGGTTTATGACGGATGTCTGCTGCATGCCAGACGCGATACTGTGCGTCTGCCCGATGGAGCGGTAAGCATACGGGAATACATCACTCATCCCGGTGCAGTGGCGGTGCTTGCATTGCTGGACAACGGCAATCTGATCATGGAGCGCCAGTACCGTTATGGTCCGGGGCGCGAGTTTTATGAAATTCCTGCCGGCAAGATAGACCACAACGAAGATACTCTGATCACCGGCAAACGTGAACTGCTGGAAGAGACGGGCTATACTGCGACTGACTGGGTGCATCTGACCACCACCTGGCCTTGCATCGGTTATGCCGATGAAAAGATAGAATATTACCTGGCCAGAGGTTTGACAATGCAGGGCCGCAATCTGGACGACGGTGAGTTTCTCGAGGTTTTTGAGCTGTCTTTGACCGAGGCGATCGACTGGATACGGCAGGGAAAAATCAACGACAGCAAGACCATCATCGGCATATTCTGGCTGGAGAAATACCTTGCGGACTGGCGCGCGTAGCGCACTATGTTGGTGCGTAATTTCTCCATCGAAGCATAAAATGCACCATATTGGAGCAATGGTTTGCTTCTGGTTCCGGCGGATTTTGTTATATCCATATCGATCAATGGCTTGTGTTTTTGGCACGATTGTTGCTTTTTAATCCGAATGTTGAAATAACCGATCTGAAGGATAATATGCAAAATCTCAATACCAGCAGCGATGTGTTGTTTATTCTGCTCGGCGCCATCATGGTGCTGGCCATGCATGCCGGTTTCGCCTTTCTCGAACTGGGAACCGTGCGCAAGAAGAACCAGGTCAATGCCCTGGTCAAGATACTGATCGATTTCGCTGTCTCGACGCTGGCCTATTTTTTTATCGGCTACCTGATCGCTTATGGCGTCAATTTTTTCACCGGCGCCGATCAGCTGGTTCAAAAAAGCGGTTATGAACTGGTCAAGTTTTTCTTTTTGCTGACCTTTGCAGCAGCCATACCGGCTATCGTTTCAGGTGGTATCGCCGAACGTGCCAGGTTTCAGCCTCAGATGGCAGCTACTTTTATACTGGTAGGTTTTGTCTATCACTTTTTTGAAGGCATCGCCTGGAACCACCGTTTTGGCATTCAGGACTGGCTGCACGCCACATTCGGTGCTGAATTTCACGATTTTGCAGGTTCGGTGGTGGTGCATGCGGTAGGCGGCTGGATAGGGCTGGCGGCGGTTTTGCTGCTGGGCGCGCGTCGCGGTCGCTACAACAAGGAAGGGCGTGTTTCCGCTCATCCACCCTCCAGCATTCCTTTTCTGGCGCTGGGTGCCTGGATACTCACGGTAGGCTGGTTCGGTTTCAACGTGATGTCTGCTCAAACGATCAATGCGATCAGCGGTCTGGTCGCAGTGAATTCCCTGATGGCGATGGTGGGCGGGACGCTGGCCGCATTTTTGGCCGGCAGGAACGATCCGGGTTTCGTGCATAACGGTCCATTGGCAGGGTTGGTTGCGGTGTGCGCAGGATCCGATTTGATGCACCCGATTGGTGCGCTGGTGGTAGGCGCGGTGGCTGGAGGGATGTTTGTACTGATGTTTACTCTGACGCAGAATCGCTGGAAGATAGACGATGTGCTGGGTGTCTGGCCGCTGCACGGTCTTTGCGGTGCCTGGGGCGGTATTGCCGCCGGCATATTCGGGCTTAAGGCTTTGGGCGGCATCGGCGGCATCAGCTTCATGTCGCAGCTGATCGGAACTTTGATGGGCGTCGCCATCGCCTTTGCGGGAGGGTATCTGGTGTATGGCGCGTTAAAGAAATTTGTCGGTATTCGTCTTGATGCTGAAGAAGAGTTTAACGGGGCTGACTTGAGCATACACAAGATCACTGCGACCCCTGAGCGTGAATCGGGCTGGTAGAGACGAGTGTGTTGTTCCGTGACAATAACGTCTTGAATGGCGAGAATCTGAACGTGCTGTAAATTGAAAGCGGCGACTTGGCTTTGAAGGCTAGTTCGCCGTGGGCGCCGCCGCTTCGTTCGTTTTCAACACCTTCAGGATGCTCGGAACGTCATAATTGTCCACCAGTCTGGACAGTGTCTGGTACAGCGTTGCATCGTAGGGTTTGACTTGTTCAAGGACGGCCCCAATCTGCTCTGCAATCAGGCTCTCCAGTGCTGCTTTTAGCTCGTGGCGCAACTTTTCCGGCAGCACGGCCATCATGTCGGCTGTCAAAGGTGCAGATGCGCTTTCCGCCTTGGTGGGTGTCTCGGCATAGGCGTATTTCACACCCAGTTGCCGGGTCAGGCATTCATAGATCTCGTTGAAGCGGTAGGGCTTGCGCACGAAATCGTCCATGCCCGCAGCCAGCATTTCATCCTGCTGCTCTATCGAGGCCGTGACCGCGACGATCTTCACTTCTTTGCCACCAGGCAGGGCGCGGATCGCCTTGGTGGCTTCGATGCCCTCCATGTCTGGCATCTGCCGGTCCATCCAGATCAGGTGGGGGTGCCAGCTCTGGAACAGGGTCACGCCCTGTTTTGCGTCTTCGGCCACTTTGACTTCGAAGCCGATGTGTTGCATCAACTGGCTGAGCAGTAATTGGCTCTCTAACTGGGTTTCGACGATGAGGATGCGGTATAAGGGTTGATCGGTGGCCAAGCCGATGACTTCGCTTTTTTCTGTTTTCTGCGGCGGAAGTGGTTCGGCTGCTTTCACTTCGTTCAAGGGGAGGTCGACTCGGAACAATGAGCCTTTGCCTAGTGTGCTTTCGACATTGATGCTGCCACCCATCATTTGCACATACTGGCGCGTGATGGACAAGCCCAGTCCGGTGCCTTTGTTGTCTCCAGGCTGTTTACCGAATTGCATGAAGGGTTGGAACAGGCGTTGTTGGTCTTCGGCAGATAGGCCAGAGCCGGAGTCTTCGATCTCGAAGATCAGGTGTACATGTGCATTCTGCTTTGTCCCCATACGCAGGGTGACAGCGCCTTGTTCGGTGAATTTGATGGCGTTGCCGAGTAGGTTGATGAGGATCTGGCGCAAGCGTACTTCGTCGGCCATGATGACGCTTGGGAGTGCGGAGGATTGCTCGATCAGGAGTTGCAATCCTTTCTCGCGGGCACGCAGTTCCATCATGTCGGTGACGTTGCGTACCAGTGCGCTCAAGTCGAGGGGGGTGATGTTGAGTTGTAGCTTGCCTGCTTCGATCTTGGACATTTCAAGTATGTCGTTGATGAGGGTGAGCAGGTGTTCGCCGCTGCGGTTGATGATGTCGAGATTGGCGCGTTGCTCCGGCCGTAGTTGCTTATCTCGGCGCATCAGGCTGGAGAAGCCAAGGATGGCGTTCAGCGGAGTGCGCAACTCGTGGCTCATGCTGGTAAGGAATGTGCTCTTGGCTCGGTTGGCGGATTCGGCGACATCGCGGGCCAGAATGAGGTCGGCAGTGCGTATCTTGACCTCTTCTTCGAGGTGGTTCTTGTAGCGAGTCAGTTCTATTTCAGCTTGCTTGAGTTTGGTGATGTCCTGAATCGTGCCAATGGAGCGAATTGGTTTTTTGTCCGCATCGAAATCAGAATGGCAACGCTCGGTCACCCATTTGATGCGGCCATCAGGCATGAGCAGACGGTGGGTGACTTCATACGGCTCTCGATTTTTCAGTGAGCGGGTATAGGCCATATTCACCATGTCGCGGTCTTCTGGGTGGATAGCGTTTAGAAAACCGTCATAGGTAGCCGGGAACTTTTTCGGGTCAATTTCAAACAAGCTGAAGATTTCGTCCGACCATAGCAACTTATTGTTAATCAGATTCAGTTCCCAATTGCCTATCTGCGAAATTCGCTGGGCTTCCTTGAGTCGCTCTTCGCTTATGCGTGCATCCATCTCAGCCTGCTTGCGTAGAACGATCTGTCGCCGCAGCGTGTGATTCCAGAGCAAAATGATGACAAAGATCGCGGAAGAAACTGCCAGTACGCTTCCCAGCACCATCCAGAACTGCCGGTCTTTGAAGATGCTTTGCTGTTTTGATGCGCTGATCCAGCGATTCTTGATCTCTTGACGCTCGGCATTTGTGATGGCACTGAGGCCTTTTTGCAATATGCCGTACAAAACCGGTTCATTAATTGGAACGCCTAGCGAAAGCCGGATGTCGTAAGTCACCTCTCCCGCCACACGCAGGTTGGTGATGCCCTTATGTGAGATCAGGTAAGTCGCCGTCGCAAGATCAATTACAGCAGCATCGGAACGTCCAAAAGAAACGTTCAACAACGCGCTGAGGTCATCAGGAACAAAGTCTGTGATCAGTTTTAGGCCGCGATTTTCCATATGTTCCGTGATGGCATAACTCTTCACGAGGGAAACCTTCAATCCTTGTAGATCGTACTCGGCCATCTTCCCCGTTCTGTCATTTCTCATGATGATGACATTGGGGACAGAAATGAAAGGCTCGGAAATAAAAAGAAATTTGGCGCGTGTGGGCGTGTTCGTTATGGCATTGACGATCTGCACTTCACCGCCACGTACTTTTTGAAAAATCTCGTCCAGAGATGCGAAGCGTTTCTGATTGAACTGCACGCCGAGCTTTGCCTCAATCAGGCGGACATAGTCTTGCGCCAAGCCAGCCGGCTGGCCTTTCGAGTCGATAAACACAAACGGTGCATAGCCAGTTTCGACAGCTAATACCAAACGCTGCTGATGCTTTTCAAGCCATGCGCGCTCATCCGCGCTCAATAACTCATAGGCGCTAGTACCGCCATAGGATGTGGAAGTAAAGAAAACGCTCAACAGAATCAGCAGCAAGACACTAATGTTCCCAGCGCAATGCGCTACGGTCTTTTGAAGCTGAATATCAAGCTGAAATTTCATTACCTGCTCGGAATTTCGGAAATATTGAACCGCATACGGTTCGATGATACCCGCTTCGGGTCATTTGGCATATGAGGTTCCCCCGAAAATTTCAAGGGCGAAGTAAAAACAAAGTTACTTTTGAAAGGAAAATGATGAAAATTCCGAAGCAGGATTGCAGGGTGGGGTTGTTGCAAATGTTTCTGTAACTTGTTGTTTTTTGGTGGGCGGTACTGGGTTCGAACCAGTGACCCCTGCCGTGTGAAGGCAGTGCTCTACCGCTGAGCTAACCGCCCCTTGAAGAGGCGCGAATTTAAACATGTACTGCCAAAGTGCGTCAATTTATTTATGCATCGCGCTGGCAAAGCCCGTAAAATACGCTCCCTTTCGTTTTGTTTTTTAGTTCTATGACCATACGCACCCGTTTTGCTCCCAGTCCGACCGGTTATCTGCACATAGGCGGCGCTCGCACGGCTCTGTTTTCCTGGGCTTACGCCAGAAAACTGGGCGGCACTTTCATCCTGCGCATCGAGGACACCGACCTTGAAAGATCGAGTGAGGCTTCTGTTCAGGCAATTCTGGACGGGATGTCCTGGCTGAATCTGGGTTACGACGAAGGCCCTTACTATCAGATGCAGCGCATGGATCGCTACAAGGAAGTGCTGGGGCAACTGATCGCGGAAGGGCATGCGTATTATTGCTACACCTCGCCCGATGAACTCGAAGCAATGCGTGAGGCGATGCGCGCCATAGGGGAGAAGCCCCGCTATGACGGCAGGTGGCGTCCCGAGGTTGGCAAGGAGTTGCCCGTTCCTCCAGAGGGTGTTAGTCCCGTGGTTCGCTTTAAAAACCCGCTAGATGGCGTTGCCGCATGGGACGACATGGTCAAGGGCCGTATCGTGTTTGAGAACAGAGAGCTGGACGATCTGATCATCGCCCGCCCCGACGGCACCCCGACTTACAATTTCTGCGTGGTGGTCGACGATCTGGACATGGGGATCACGCAGGTGATCAGAGGAGATGATCACGTCAACAATACGCCGCGTCAGATCAATATACTGAAGGCGCTGGGCGCGATGCTGCCGCAATATGCCCATGTTCCCATGATACTGGGCAGCGACGGCGAGCGCCTTTCCAAGCGTCACGGCGCGGTGAGCGTGATGCAGTATGCAGAAGACGGCTTTTTGCCCGAGGCGCTGATCAACTATCTGTCGCGTCTGGGCTGGTCTCATGGCGACGAGGAGGTGTTTTCGGTCGAGCAGTTCGTCGAGTGGTTTAATCTTGAACATATCAGCAAGTCTGCGGCGCAGTTCAATCCGGAAAAGCTGCGCTGGCTCAACCAGCATTACATCAAGCAGGCTGACAATGCCAGACTGGCCGAACTGACAGGAAGCCATCTGATGGCGCGCGGAATGAGTGATTTTAGTGTGCCGCCGCTCGAATCGGTGATCGCCCTGTACAAGGGACGCGTGGCGACTTTGCTTGAGCTGGCTGATGAGGCCGAAGTTTTTTACCGCGATGTCACCCCCGATGCGGCGCTGCTGTCGGAGCATTTGACGCCGGAAATATTGCCCGCGATGCATGAGCTGCGGCAGCGTTTTTGCGACGTGGCCTGGGATGCGCCGTCGCTGGCGGCGCTGATCAAGGAAATGCTGGCCAAGCACGGACTTAAAATGCCCAAGCTTGCGATGCCGTTGCGCGTGATGCTGGTAGGGCAGACTCACACCCCCTCGGTCGATGCGGTGCTGGCTTTATTTGCGCGTGAAGTCGTGCTGGCGCGTCTGGCCAGATATTTGTAAAAGTCTGAGAAAGTGCTTTACAGGGCGAAATCGTTTCCCTATAATGCGCGCTCTTCGAAACGGGGGTATAGCTCAGCTGGGAGAGCGCTTGCATGGCATGCAAGAGGTCAGCAGTTCGATCCTGCTTATCTCCACCATTGAAGAAGATTTACGTTACGTCCCTATCGTCTAGAGGCCTAGGACATCGCCCTTTCACGGCGGTAACACGAGTTCGAATCTCGTTGGGGACGCCAAATTCAAAAAGCCCGCTCAGTGCGGGCTTTTTTTCGCCGTTTTTCTCTAATTTTCCATTGATCGTATTGTTACTGTGGTACTTTGTTGGTAGTCTGTGTCCCGTTTGTGCAGAAGTGATACTAAATCCGGTTTGCAAGGCGAGGTTACAATGCAGTTTAATAAAGTGCAGCATCGGGTGGTTGTCTGGCTAGTATTGTTGCTGGCGGTCTGGATACTGCTGGCCTGGTTTATCACCCGGCAGAATTTCAATCGCGACTTTGAGCGGCAGGCGGCCAAAGAACAACTCGCAGCGGAAGATACCGCTCAGGATGTTGCCGACAGCATCACGCGCAATCTGCATTTTATTGCCGGCGTGCCCGATATCTTTCAAAGCGCGCTGCGCGTTCGCAAAGTCCTGGACAAATTCTCCGCCGATACCAAACCCACTTCCCTGTCCAAGCAGGAGGCCATCAGGCTGTGGGCCGCCGATCAGGACATGATGGATCTCAACAAGTATTTTGAGCAGATCCAGCGTGCACTGGGCGTCAACCTGATCTTTCTGGTCAACGCCAGCGGGGATGCGGTCAGTTCGGGTAACTGGAACCTGCCTGGCGTATCTATCGGTTCGAATTACGCCGACCGGCAGTGGTTTGCCGATGCCAGCACCTGGTATCGGGGCTTTCAGTACGCGATGGGCAAGACCACTCACGTTGCCGGGCTGTTTTTTTCTACTCCCGTGGTGCTCGATGGCAAGTTCAGAGGGGCGGTAATTGCCAAGGTGGATGTGCCAGCCCTGAATTTTCTGGTGAAACGTGCGGATGCTTTTTTGGTCGATTCGAACGGAGTGATCATCATGGCTCACGACCCGGAGATGGTGATGATGTCTATTCCGGGCGCAAAAGTCAGCCAGATGAGCGAAAAAGAGCGCCTGCAAGTTTACGCAAAAAAAGACTTTGCCGAACTTAAAATCGAGCCCTGGCAGGGCGACAAGCGTTTAAAACGCATCAACAACGAAAGTTTCCCCCATCTGTTAGCGCAGGCTTCGCTTCCCGAATACGGCATGACGGTCTATGCCGAAAGCGATTTGCCGACTTTGACCGGACTTGAACATCAAAGATGGAACAGCTTCTGGCTGATGAGTCTGATCGGCGGCGGCCTGATCCTGGGCGCCGGGGTTGCCTATCTTTTCGTGCATTCGGCAAGGCAGGCCAGAAAGACGGTGGAGGAGAGCGAATCGCGTCTGAGATTGCTGCTCGAATCGGTGAGCGGTGGCATCTGGGGTCAGTCGCCCGACGGGCGGTGCACTTTCATCAACGCGGCAGCCGCCAAGATGCTGGGATATCAGCCGGATGAACTGCTGGGCCAGCCGCTGCACAGCGTCGTTCATCACAGTTACAGCGACGGGAGCAGCTACGGGCAGGACATCTGCCCTATGTATATCACGGCGCAGGACGGCATTCCCCGCACCGAAAATGAAGAGGTGCTCTGGCGCCGGGATGGCAGTTGTTTCCCTGTTCATTATTCGACTTATCCTATGTACCGGGAAGGCTGCCTGGAGGGCGCGGTGGTGGTGTTCGAGGATGTCACCGAGCGCAGGCGGCTCGAGTTGCAGATGCAGGAGCGCGACGCGATCTACAGCGCGGCGATACAGACTTCGGTGGACGGATTCTGGGTGGTCGACATGACGGGGCGCATACTCGAAGTCAACGATGCCTATCTGCATTATTCCGGTTACAGCCGCGAAGAAGTGCTGGCGATGAGTGTTCCCGATATCGAGGCCAACGAGTCGGATGTGGATGTGGGCGCTCGCATCGAAAAAATCATCAGGGAAGGCAGCGATGAGTTCGAGACGCGTCACCGGGCAAAAGACGGCCATTTGTGGGATGTTTCCATCGCGATTTCATATTCCCCCGTTTCGGGGGGGCGTATGTTCTGTTTCCTCAAAGACATCACCGAGCGCAAACAGCATGCGCAACTGCTGGAAGCCGCGCGCGAGAAGGCTGAGTCGGCCAATCGGGCCAAGAGCGATTTCCTGGCCAATATGTCGCACGAGATACGCACACCGATGAATGCGGTAATAGGTTTTGCCGAACTCGCACTCGATGACAGCGATCCGGTATCTCAGGGCGGTCATCTGCGCCAGATACTGGAGTCTTCCAAGTCGCTGCTGGGGATACTCAACGATATCCTCGATTTTTCCAAGATCGAGGCGCGTCAGATGACGCTGGACGCGGGGGTATTCAATATCGACGAATTGCTGGGCGGATTGAAGCGTCTGCTCGCCTCGCGCGCCCGTGATCAGGGGCTGGAGCTGACCTTGAAGCGGGATGCCAAGGTGCCTAACCTGCTGATCGGCGATCCGTTGCGCATACGGCAGATACTGACCAATTTGCTGGCCAATGCCCTAAAATTCACCAAGCACGGCAAGGTAAGGCTGGATGTGAAGCTGATTGCAGTCAGCGAGGCGGGGGTTAAACTGGATTTCTGCGTCAAGGACAGCGGTATCGGTATGAGCGAGGAACAGGTTGCCAATCTGTTCCAACCCTTTGTTCAGGCGGATAATTCGATCACGCGTCGTTTCGGCGGAACGGGGCTGGGACTGACCATCAGCCGCAATTTGGCTGACCTGATGGGCGGCGATATCAGCGTGGAAAGCGTGCTGGGAGAAGGCAGCGCTTTTCATCTGCATGTCACGCTGCCGGTGGCGAATCAGCTGCAACTGGCCGGGGATAAGAAGCGCAATGATGCCGACGAAGCGCGCGCGAAGCCACAGGATGTGTCGTTGCGCGGCAAGCGCGTGTTGCTGGTGGAAGATAACCGGGTGAACCAGTTGCTGGCCAGCCACATACTCAAGAAGCTCGGCATGTGGCTGGATGTAGCCAACCACGGCGAAGAAGCTCTGCAGTATCTCAAGGATGAGAGTTACGACATCGTGCTGATGGACATACAGATGCCGGTGATGGACGGGCTGGAGGCGACGCGTCTGATCCGTCAGGACCCGCGTTTTGCCAAGCTGCCCATCGTGGCGATGAGCGCAGGGGTAACGCTGGACGAACAGGAGAAATGTTCTGCGGTGGGGATGACAGACTTTATCGGTAAGCCGATCGACTCGGCATTGCTGACCGAAAAACTGATCGCCCTGTGTGGCGATCAGGAATCACCCGTTGAGACCAGCCCCGTTGAGTCGATATCCGCCGCGGGGGGCGGCGTGGAAGGGTTCGATCCCAAGCGTCTGACCGAAGTGATCGCCCTGCTGGGCGATGCGGAATTGCTGATGGAGCTGATAAGCTCCATGCGCGAGGAGTTTTCAGGCATCGCTGAGGAGTTGCAAACCCTGATTCAGTCGGGAGAAGTCGATGCGGCAAAAAGCAAATTGCATGCGTTAAAGGGAGTGGCGAGCAACCTGGGGGCGGACAGGATCGCTTTAGTGGCGGGGGCTCTTGAAATTAAACTGGGTTTGGGGGCGGACGTTCTGGTCGAGTTTGAAAATTTCACTCAGGTCTGGCACGCCTTTCAAAAAGCGGATCTTTCCGGGTTGATAGCACAGTAAGCCTTTAAATAAGAGATAGCCAGTGTCAAAAGAAAAAAGCGTTACGATACAAACCGGGCAGTTGCAAATCGGCATGTATGTATACATCGACCTTGGGTGGATGGATCATCCCTTTCCGCTCAACCGCTTCAAGATCAAGTCTGAGGATCAGATACGCACCATCAAGGCTCTGGGAATACGCGAAATACGCTACTGTCCGGTCAACAGCGATGTGCCGCCCCTGTCGGATAAGCCCGAGGTGATTCCTGCCGATAATGAACAGATCAACGCGCAAGTTGAGGCGATGCTGCTCGAAAAACAGGAGCGCAAGGTTCGCCTGGAGCAGCATCGCGCCAAGGTCAGGGAATGCGAAAAAACCATAGCCAATGCGGCCAAACTGGTTCGTGCGCTCAACACCGACATCTTTTCCAAACCTGCCGACTGCATTGCTTCCGCCCATCAGCTGATGGACAGCTTTCTGGATATATTGCTGAGCGACAGCGGTACCGTGCTGTTTGCGCTCAACGACAAACTGGCCGGTGAAGAAATTTACGTGCATTCGGTCAATGTCTCGGTGCTGGCGACCATGATCGCCAAGGAGATGAAAGTGCCGCCCGCCGATATCAAGCTGATCGGTATAGGCTGTCTGTTTCACGATATCGGCAAACTGGAAATTCCCACCAAGGTCACGCTGAAGACCGATCCGCTCACCCAGGCGGAAAAATCGTTCCTGCAGGAGCATGTCGCCTACGGTGAAAAGATCGCCAGAAATGCCAAGCTCGATCCGGCGGCGCTGGCTATCGTGGCCCAGCACCATGAGTTTATCGATGGCAGCGGCTATCCTAACAAGCTGACACAGGACAAGATATCCCTGCTCGCCCAACTGGTCGCCATCATCAATCTGTACGACAATCTCTGCAACCCGGTCAATCCGGCTCTTGCGCTTACGCCACATGAGGCCTTGTCCACGCTCTACAGCCAGTATCGCACCAAGCTCAACTCCAAAATATTGCAGGCCTTTATCCGCTTCATGGGCGTTTATCCGCCCGGCAGCGTGGTCAGCCTGTCTGACGGCACCATAGGCATCGTAGTTTCGGTCACCTCGGGAAAAACGCTGCGCCCCACGCTTTTGGTCTATGATCCGGATGTGCCCAAGGAAGAGGCGATACTGCTGGATCTGGAGACGCTGCCCGATGTCAATATCAGCAAGGCGATCCGTCCGGCTTTGCTCTCCCCCGAAGTTTTTACCTACCTGAGCCCGAGAAAGCGCGCCACTTACTTCTTCGATGCCAGCAAGAGCGGAACATGACTGAATCTCTGGATTTTTTGCTGGCCAATCAGCTGGCCAATCAGCTGGCCAATCAGCTGGCCAATCAGCTGGTCGATCACTGCGGTGAGATGATGTTTGCGGTGGATGCCGCAACGCTGAATATCGTGACGGTCAATGTGCAGGCCTGCCATCTGCTGGGTTATCGCCGTGAAGACCTGCTGGGCACCAGCATCGAAGCCATAGAGGCCGGGCTGGCAGGGATGTTCTACTGGCAGGATGTCGCCTCCGGTAATATTCAGAAACTCGACAGCGCCGAGAGCGAATTTCAGCGCTCGGACGGTTCTTTCATGACGGTCGAAAAGGCGGTTTCCGGCTGTTATGTGGGCGAGCGGCAGTTCGTACTGATCGCCGCCAGCGACATCACCAACCGTCTGGATGCCGAAAACATGCTCGCCGCGATGTCGGCGCGCATGAAGTCCACTCTGGAGTCTACCGCAGACGGTATTCTGGCCATCTCGGGTCTAGGTGATATCGAAGGGATGAACCACCGTTTCTCCCTGATGTGGGATATCCCGGAGATGATACTGTCTTCAGGGAACGACCGCGATGTGCTCGAGCACCTGTTTCGCACCGTCAGCGATGAAGCTGCGTTGCGCGAATTTTTTGACAGCAGCGAAGACGGCGAACACGATGCCACCGTCACGCTGAACAACGGCAAGATATTTGAATTGCGCTCCTGCCCTCAGCAGGCGAGCCTGGGGCGGGTGATTTCCTGTAACGATGTGACTTCCCGCGTGCTGGCCGAGCGTGAGGCTCAGGCCGCCCGCGCCGAGGCAGAACGTGCCAATCAGGCCAAGGGCACCTTTTTGGCCAGCATGTCGCACGAGATCAGGACGCCGATGAATGCGATCATCGGCCTGTCGCAGCTGGCGCTCAACAAGGAAGTACCGAATGAGGTGCGCGACTATCTGGAGAAGATCAATACTTCTTCAGAAAGCCTGCTGGGTATACTCAACGACATACTCGATTTTTCCAAGATAGAAGCGGGCATGCTCAGCATCGAGAATGCGGAATTTAACCTCGATACGGTGCTCGACAATCTGGAGAATATGTTTTCGGGTCGCGCCGAAGAAAAAAGCCTTGATCTGACCGTCGAGGTGCCGCAGGAAATCCCAGTGCATCTGATCGGAGATGCGCTGCGCATCCAGCAGGTGCTCTCCAATCTGGTGGGCAATGCCATCAAGTTCACCGCCAGCGGTCAGGTTGCCGTGCATATGCACTTGCTCGATTCGAACGATACCCAGACCCGGGTCAGGTTTTGCGTCACCGACAGCGGAATCGGCATGTCGGAAGAGGATTTGCAAAAGCTGTTTAAACCGTTCAGCCAGGCAGACACTTCCATCACCCGCAGGTTCGGCGGAACCGGACTGGGGCTGGCCATCAGCCACAAACTGGTGCAGCTGATGGGAGGCGAGTTTCAGGTGCAAAGTCAGGTGGGGCAGGGCACCACCTTCTGTTTTGAATTGCAGCTGGGTATCGCATCCCATGAAACCCGCCAGCAGGGTGCGGCCAGACCCGTTAAACGCCGTGCGGGGGATCTGGGCAATACGCTGCGCGCGCAGGGCGAGTTGCTGTCGGGAACCCGCATCCTGGTGGCCGAAGACAATCGCATCAACCAGCAGGTCGTCAAAGAATTCCTGCAGTTGTCCGGCATCATCGTCGATATCGCCAACAACGGTCAGGAAGCACTGGATAAGCTCGACGCCGGGAATGTTTACGGCGCGGTGCTGATGGATGTGAACATGCCGGTGATGGGCGGGGTGGAGGCGACCGAGTGCATAAGAAGACGTCCCGGTTACGATGCGCTGCCGGTGATCGCGCTGACCGCCGGGGTGACTCAGCAGGAGCGGGATAATTGTCTATCCTGCGGCATGAACGATTTTGTCACTAAGCCTATCAACCCGCAGGAGCTGATTGCGGTGCTGTGCCGCTGGGTCAAACAGATCGCCGTGCCGCAGCAGGCCCCCGTTGTGCAGTCCGAGGCGCTGCCTGTGTTCGATTTGCGCGGCTTGCGCGACATGCTGGACAACGATCAGAAGATGATAGACGAGTTGCTGCAGACCTTCCGCGACACCTTGGTCAATACCCAATCTGAACTGGAAGCCTGTCTGGCTAAACAGGATTATCAGGCGGCTCACGCCCTGTCTCACAGCGTCAAGGGGATGGCTGGCAGCATGGGGGCGACGCTGTTGTATGAGGCGATTTCCCCACTGGACGAATTGTTCAGGGCTGGATCAACCGATCCTGTGCTGTACGAGAGATTTTGCAGCGCCTTGCAGCAGACCCGTGAGTCTCTGGCCGGGATGTCCTAAAGTTTTATCGCCTGTAATACCCGTCGCGTCAGCTTGTCCGACAGACAATCGAGTTCGATGTTTTCCGGCATGGAGCGCAGCCAGGTCAGCTGGCGCTTGGCGAGCTGGCGGGTGGCGATGATGCCGGTCTCTATGAATTGAGCCTGGCTGATTTCGCCTTCCATATGTTGCCAGGCCTGCCGGTAGCCGACGCAGCGCATCGAAGGCAACTCGGGGTGCAGTGGATATTTTTTCCGCAGGAATTGGAGCTCCTCCATTAAACCCGCCTCCAGCATCTGTTCGAAGCGGATTTTGATGCGCCGGTGCAGCACGCTGCGATCCGAGGGGATCAGCGCGATGGATTGAATGTCGTAAGGCAGCGCGGCGTTTTTGCTTTGCTGCCTGAATAGCTCAGACATGGTCTGTCCGGTTATTCTGTATATCTCCATCGCGCGCTGTATACGCTGGGTGTCGTTGGGAGATAAACGCGCGGCAGTTTTCGCATCCACAGCGGCTAATTGGCTGTGCAGATGGCTGATGCCGTGCTCGGCAATCACCGCATCCAGCTCCGCGCGCACTGCCGCATCGGCCACCGGCAACTCGCTCAGTCCTTCCCTTAATGCCTTGAAATACAGCATGGTGCCACCGACCAGCAACGGGATGTTGCCGCGTGAGGTGATCTCATCCATCAGGGCCAGAGTATCGCGGCGAAATGCCGCGGCGGAATAGGCCTCCGTGGGGTCTATGATGTCGATCAGATGGTGGGGTGCGACTTTCAGCGTTGCGGCATCCGGTTTGGCGGTGCCGATATTCATGTCGCGGTAAACCAGCGCGGAATCGACGCTGATGATCTCGACCGGCAGCGTTTGCGCAAGCTCCACCGAAACGCCGGTCTTGCCGCTGGCCGTGGGGCCCATGATGAACAGCGCGGGGGGTAAAGGGCTCATGTCAATTCCTGGTCGCGGGTCTCGCGCATGAAGAGTGCGGCTGTGACGCTGATGGCAGCCGCAACCGAAATATAGCCGCCCACCCAGGGCAGGCCGCCGTGAAGCACTAGTTGCTGGGCAAGGTAAGGGGCGAGCGATGCGCCCAGTATGCCGCCCAGGTTGTAGGCGGCGCCCGCGCCGGTATAGCGCACCTGAGTGGGGAAGAGTTCAGGCAGCAAGGCGCCCATGGGTGCGAAGGTGGCACCCATTAAAAACAGCTCCAGACTCAAAAAGGCGGTGATTATTCCTGTCGAGCCGCTTTGCAGCGCAGGGGCGAGCAAAAAACCCGACAGCAGCGCCATGCTGCCCGCCGCGATAATGACGGGGCGTCGTCCGTAACGATCCCCTGCCAGAGCCGAAAGCGGGGTGGCAGCTGCCATGAACAGCACGGCGATGCACAGCATGGACAGAAACTGCGGGCGGGAAATGGCAAGTTCGCTAGTGCCATAGCTCAAACAGAACACGGTCGAGATATAGAACAGCGCATAACACACCACCATCACCAGCGCGCCTGACAGCAGCGGTTTCGCGTGCCGGGAAAAAAGTTCCGCTGCGGGCAGCTTGACGGTATTCGCAGCTGCAAACACCGGCGTTTCGGCCAGTTTCAACCGTATGTAAAGCCCGATGATGACCAGTATAGAGCTGGCTAAAAACGGTATTCGCCAACCCCATGAGCGAAACGCTTCATCCGAGAGCTGCTGTGACAGCAGCAGAAAACTGCCGACCGCCAGCAAAAAACCTACCGGTGGCCCCAGTTGCGGGAACATGCCGAACCAGCCGCGACGACCCTCGGGGGCATATTCCGCCGCCAGCAGTGCCGCGCCTCCCCATTCGCCGCCCAGACCTATGCCTTGGCCGAAACGCAGCAGGCAAAGCAGCGCCGGGGCATACCAGCCCAGCAATTCATAATCGGGCAGCACGCCGATCAGGGTGGTGCAAGTTCCCATCACCAGCAAGGATGCTGCCAGCGTTTTTTTTCTGCCGATTCTGTCGCCGTAGTGGCCGAACAGCAGTGCGCCTATGGGGCGGGCGATGAAGGCGATGCCGAAGGTCAAAAAGGCGTTCAGAGCCTGCGTGGCAGGATCGCTGGCCGGGAAAAACACCGGGCCTATCACCATCGCGACCGCCAGACCGTAGATGTAGAAATCGTAAAATTCGATCGCGGTGCCGATGAAGCTGGCAAAGGCGATGCGCAGGACGGGAACGCTGCCGGTGTTGATTTTTGAATGGGAAGTCATAGGGCGCAACGCCAAACTGCGCTGACGGCAAAGGGGAGATTGTAACCGCAGCGTGCCGCACTTCAAATGCGTTTATTGCCGGTCCTGCGTAATCTTTGAAACGCAATTTGTGGCGACATTGAAATGTCTGGTCTGTTACGGTCCTTCTGTAAGGCCGCGAGCATCGGTGCTTGTGAATTTAATGACCCGGATATTGGCAGCGTGTCTGCCGGTCGGGCTTTGTGTCACATTGAATTCGACGCATTGACCTTCCTCCAGCGTTTGAAAACCCTCGCTCAGGATTTCGGAGTAGTGTGCAGGAAGATCGTAGTTTCCGTTGTTTGATGAAATAAAGCCATATCCCCCGTCGCGGTTAAACCATTTGACGATGCCGGTTTCCATTTATATTTTTTCCGCTGACAGCTTTTTTGCGCTATCGAAACAGTCTTCCCTCCAGCGGCATTGCGGTTGATCGCACACGCCCTCGTAGGCGGTGGCAAAACAGTTGAAATTTCCTTCTGCGGATTGTATGGATTTGATCAGGTCGGTTTTTGAGCGTTTCCCGCTGCGCAGATCAAGAGTTCTGGCTATCTCGCGTATGGCCAATAGGTTCATGTTGTAACTCCTGTATTGATAGCAAAGTGGATAACGTTCGGCCGCTTTGCCCCCGATTTCTTTGCGGCGGCATTAGAGCAGAAAATCCGGGTTCTGAAACCTGTCAGGTCTGATAGTTGTATTGTTTTGGTTTTTGTGTTAAAGGATGTGCCGGATTCCCGCCTGCGCGGGAATGCCGTCAGTTGTGGTTAAGCGGCTGCGCGCAGGGCGCCAAACAGGACATCGTGGGTTTGTCTGCCGATGTCAAAGTCCAGCGCGACGGCATTTTCCACCCCGATTCGGATCGGCGGCCCAAAGCGCGTGACGGCAAAACCTGCTCGCCTCATCAGCCGCTCGATCGAGGTTGTGGTAACGGTCACGAAGTGATCGATGCCCATGCGGTCGCCGAAGTTGACGATTTCCCTCGTCACATCCATGGTAAGTTCCGAAAAACCGAATCCCTGCGGGCCTTCCGTGTCTATGGCAAAACGGCTCAGTTCCCATGTTCTGGCATTTTGCGGAGCCGTGTGTCCGTGCAGCAGTTCGGGAAAGGTGTCCTTGAGCATGTAAGGTCCTTCGGTCGGCATCGCGCGCCAGCATCCTCTCAGACCGAACTGATCGTCCTTGACCATCAGGTAGTATGGGTCGAGCGCATCGTAGCCGTCAATTTCCATGCCGCTGATGATGGGGATCTCCCAGCCCATTCTGTCTTTGAATACTTTTGCGCGCAGCGCGTGCATTTCCCATAAGTCTCGGCTGGAAAAGTCTTTTCTTGATGCAATTTTGATCTGATGTGACATATGCGCCTCCTAAGTTGGTTGCCTGGAATACCCGGGACGCATATAAATTATGCTCAATTTACGACTTTTGTAACTCTCAGATCTGCTAGTTACCGGCGCTGCTTTTTTATAGGAAAATCAAAGGTTTTTTGTCTGAAAAACATATTTCAGAGCAAAGGGGGTAAATCGCTGAACGGAGTATGACCAGAGGCGCTGAGTAAATCAGCGCCTCATTAGCCGTTAAGAAGCGAGTCGATGCCGTTTTTGATGACGCTGGAAGGATCAGGTTGGGTAAATCAGACCCAGATTGATGGCCTTGATGATGGCCTGCTGGCGGGTGGTGGTGCCGAATTTGCTGCGTATGTTGCCAAAATGGAAGTTGATGGTCGATTCCGCGCACTTCATTATCAGGCCGATTTCCCATGAACTCTTGCCCGCCGCAGCCCATTTCAGGCATTCGAGTTCGCGATGGGTGAGGGAAATGGCCGCAGGCGGCTGGGAGGGGGAGAGAAATTTTTGCGAGGATTCCAGGATGAAATCGCGGAAGTAAGAAAGTTCAGGCAGCCTGTGGTTCGCCTCTCGCTTGAAATAAACGTCCGGTTTGATGTCGCTGACAAAACACAGTATTCCAAGTTCGCCTTTTGCCCCGTGTATCGGCAGCGTCACGCCGGACTTGATGCCGTAGCCCGAGGCTTCCTCGTACATTTCCTTTTGCCTGTTGTCGGAAAAAATATCCGGGCTCCAGATCAGCGGGGTCGATTTGCTGACGCAGTGCGAAAAAGTGGGGTCGACATGATGCATTTTCTCTGCATCGTATTTGTTTCGCCAGTCTGGGGAATAATTGCTGTGTAAAAATGCGAATTCGGATTCAACCGGGGTATTCGGGTCGGGAAGTATCGCCAGCAGTGTCTGCTCGTATCCCAGATTTTTGCCGAAGCTAAAGACCTGATCGCGCCAGCTCTGTAGCGTCTTGCAGTCCATCAGGTCGGAAAATTGTTCGGTGTGTTTCATGTATTTCTGCGCCCCTTTTGAACAGAGGTCGCGACCCTGATGGTATTGGCCCGGTATTCGAAAGCTTCAGGCTGATTTTATTCGTCCGGAGCGGAAATGATAGTCGTGTTCGGTCTTTGTCGCAATATGGTAAATGCCTGTGGAAAAATTTGCCTGCGCTTGCAAAAGCCTCTGCTGCAATAAAAACACGCAAACAGATGCAACGGGGATGACGCAGAGGGACTAAAACCCGTAAAATGCACGCCTTTAGTCATTGCAGAAAACGACACGATGTTAACCTTTCAGCAAATCATCCTCACGCTACAGAATTACTGGGACAAGCAAGGCTGCGCGCTATTGCAGCCTTACGATATGGAAGTCGGGGCGGGCACTTCACACACCGCCACTTTTTTGCGTGCACTGGGCCCTGAGCCCTGGCGCGCCGCCTATGTGCAGCCCTCGCGCCGCCCCAAGGATGGCCGCTATGGCGAAAACCCCAATCGATTGCAGCATTACTATCAGTTTCAGATCGTCTTAAAACCCGCTCCTGCCAATATTCTCGAGCTCTATTTAGGCTCGCTCGAAGCGCTGGGTTTCGATCTCAAGAAAAACGACATCCGCTTCGTCG